>JAOASR010000068.1:0-33818 GCA_030158585.1 Microcella sp. | reverse complement strand
GCAGCGTCGGCACGCCCTCGACGTCGACGATCTCGGCCGAGGCGATCGACACCGACCCGGGCGCCGCCGCCGCGAAGTTCACCTTCAGGTCGCCCCAGAACTCGCGGAACTCGTAGGTGCGACCGCCCAGCGTCAGCGACGTCGACATGTCGGCCATCGTGTCCTTCAGATCCGTCAGCACACCGGTCGAGGTGATGCCGACCACGAGGTCGTACCAGGTGTCCTGCTGCGTGAGCTGCGACAGGTCGAGCTCGAACAGCGCCGCACCCGCAGCACCCGCGTTCGGCACGTCGATCGTCTGGCTGCCGGTGCGCACCCGCAGGAACACGTCGCCGCTCGAGAGGCCGGTCGTCGTGCCCTCGACCCGCAGCGTCGGCACGCCCTCGACGTCGACGATCTCGGCCGAGGCGATCGACACCGAACCCTCTGCCGCCGGTTCGAAGACCACCTTCAGGTCGCCATTGAACTCACGGAAGCCATAGGTGCGCGCACCCAGCGTCAGCGTCGAGTTCATGTCGGCCATCGAGGTCTTCAGATCCGTCAGCACCCCCGTCGAGGTCACCCCGACCACGAGGTCGTACCAGGTGCCCTGCTGGGTGAGCTGCGTCAGATCGACCTCGAACAGCGCCCCACCCGCAGCACCCGAATTCGGCACGTCGAACGTCTGAGCACCGGTGCGGACCCGCAGGAACACATCACCCTGCGACAGACCCGTCACCGACCCCTCGACCCGCAGCGTCGGCACCCCGGCGAGGTCGACGAACGACGCCTGCGACACCGACACCGAACCCTCCGCCGCCGGGTCGAAGACCACCTTCAGGTCGCCATTGAACTCACGGAAGCCATAGGTGCGCCCCCCGAGAGTGAGGGTCGAGTTCATGTCGACCACGGACGTGGTCAGGTCGACGAGCGAGCCGTCAGAAGCGTTGCCGACAAGCAGGTCGTACCAGGTGCCCGACTTCGTCAGCGCCGACAGATCGGCGTCGAACCGCATCTCTCCTGCGACAGCGGCCGTGTTGGGCACGTCGAACGACTGACCGTCGGTGCGCACCCGCAGGAACACCTCCGACGAGGCGACGCCGGCGATCTGCCCCGCGACACGCAGCGTGGGTACGCCGCCGAGATCGAGGAGCTCACCACTGGCGACCGTCACCGATCCGACCCTGGGGTCGAAGACCACCTTCAGCTGCCCGTTGAACTCGCGGAAGCCGTACTCACGACCGCCGAGGTTCAGGGTCTCGCCCATGTCGACGATCGCCGGGGAGAGGTCGGTGAGCGAGCCGTCGCGCTCGTTGCCGATCACGAGGTCGTGCCACACGCCGGCTCTCTGCAGCCCGGAGACATCGACGTCGAACTGCACGGCGCCCGCCGCGGTCGCGGTGTTCGGAGTGTCGTACGAGAAGCCCTCAGTGCGCACGCGGAGGAAGACGTCGCCCTTGGCCAGGCCAGCGAGGGTGCCGATGACCCGCAGGGTCGGCACTCCGTCGACGTCGAGCAGCTCGCCGGAGGTCATCGTGATCTCACCGGTGCGCGGCGCGAACACCACCTTGAGCTGGTCGTTGAAGACGCGGAATCCGTATTCGCGACCGTCGACGCGGATCGTCTGCGACAGATCGGTGATAGCCGGCACGAGGTCGGTCAGCGAGCCCTCGGGCACGTTGCCGATGACGACGTCGTACCAGGTGTCGGCCTTGCTCATCGATGACAGATCGAGGTCGAACCGGATCTCCCCGGCCGAGGAGGCGCGGTTCGGAGCGTCGAAGGACTGGCCCTCGGTGCGCACGCGGAGGAAGACGTCGTTCTGGGCGAGGCCCTGCATCGATCCGGCGACGCGGAGGACGGGCTTGCCGTCAACCTCGACGAGCTCGGCCGAGGTCAGGTCGATGTCACCGATGGTGAGGTCGAACGCGACCTTGAGCTGGCCGTTCCACTCGCGGAAGCCGTAGGTGCGCTCCCCGACCGTGATCGTCTTCCCCATGTCGGCGACCGACGTGGTGAGGAAGTCGTGGAACGAGTCGTTCGTGCGCAGGCCGAGCACCGCGTCGTACCAGGTGCGGGGCTCCGACAGCTCGCGCAGCGGGAACCGGAAGAGGAACTGGCCGGGCACCGTGCTGAGATTGCGCACGTCGGCCGCGACGTCGTCACCGGTTCGCAGTCGCAGGAACGCGTCGCTGCTGGCCACGTCGACCAGAGTTCCCGTCGCGACCAGCATGGCCTCGCCGCCGATCACCTGCAGGTCGATCGAGGCGTCGCGGTACGGGAACCGCTCGAAGAACACCTTCGTCATGCCCTGGAAGTCGGCGAGCGCGTACGTGCGGTTCTCCGCCTGCACCCACTGGCGGAAGTCGGCGACCGATGAGGCCAGGATCGGGCTCATCACCTCGGTCTGCGGGTTGAAGAACTCGATGTCGTACCAGACGGTCGGCTTCGAGAGCTGCGCGAGCGGGAACGAGTACGAGAAGCGATCGGCCGCGGCGTTGCGGTCGACGACCGTGTACGACTCGCCGTCGACCTCCTTGATGATGAGGGCGGTGCCCGCGTCGGCGAAGGCGTCGGTGAAGCGGCCGCTCACCGAGAGGAACGCCGCGTCACCCGACGTGCCGAGCGAGAAGGCGAGGTCGCGATAGGCGAGGTCGACGCGCGTCAGCTGCAGGGCATCCGGGCTCGCGACGCCGTAGACCGTGTCGCCGACCTCCAGCGACCGCGACATGTCGAGCTCGGGCGCCCGAATGGACCACTCGAGCATGGTGCCGTCCTCCTCGAGGAAGAGCACCAGGTTGTTCGATCCGGGCTCCAGGCCGCTGAGCGGCACCCGGAACGCGAACGCCGTCGGGTCGACCGGGTCGGCGCTGTTCTCGACCACGAAGGTGGCGGAGGCGTCGGCGGGATCGAAGTTGCCCACGCGGAGCGAGAGGGTGCGGTCGACCGCCTCCTCCTTGGCGAAGACGGATCCGGTGATGAGGGCGACCGGCTCGTCGTCCTCCAGGGCGAACGTCACATCGACGTCACCCTGCGTGGCCGAGGTGAACAGCGGCGCCGTCACGAAGGTCGATGCACCGGACTTGCCCGTGAACACCAGGTAGTAGTACGGCTCAGCGGCGCTGTGGTTCTCATCACGGAAGTCGGTCTCGGTGATCGGGAGACTCTCGGCGATCGGGGTCGCCGACTCATCGAAGGTGCGCGCTGCGCTGCGGAAGACGTTCTTCCCCTCCGGGTCGACGTACGAGCTCCACGACGACTGGCCCTCCTGGTTGAACTGGATGTTCGGCACCTCGCCGTCGAGCCAGATGAAGGGCTTCATGTCGGGGATGGTGATCGGCGTCGAGACGGTCGTCTCAGCGGTTTCTACCCAGAGGAAGTGGTCACCGGGTTCGAGCTCGACATCATCGATGAGCACACGTCCGGCGTTGACGGTCGCGTTCAGGGCGACAGCGTCGTCACCCTCGTCGTTCGACGTCAGCGCCACGGTCATGTCCTCGGTGCCGTCCATCCCATCCGGGAGGACGACGTCGATGTCGTAGGCGGTCGACGACTGCTGGGTGATGCGGACGTCACCGAGCTCGGTCGCGACGAAGGGCTGCACCGGCGCGCCGGGAGTGAGCATCGTCGCGAGGAGGACCCCGGCGGTGCCGAGGGCGACGGCGCCCACGACGGAGCCGGCGATGGCCACGGGTCGGATAGGCATGGTGGGTCTCCTAGTAGAGGAAGGTGATGACGCTCTGGGCATCGATCTCGGCGGTCACGACCGCTCCGTCGACGATGACGTTCACGGTCTCGGGGAAGGCCGTGCTGGTGTTGGTGACGACCACGATGACGCGGCCGTCGGGGCGCTTCACCGAGGCGGCGAAGACGGTGGGCGAGGTGGTCTCGGTCGCGAGGACGCGGCTGACACCCTCCGACCGGGGCGGGATGAAGCTCGAGAAATGGGCCATCGAGTAGTAGGCCGAGCTCTTGGCGAAGTCGCCGCCCTCGTCGACGGAGATGACGCCGAGGCTGGTCTCGCCGCCGCCGAGCACGGGCGACCCGTCCTCGTAGAGGGCAGCGTTCCAGTACAGCGCGCCGGTCGAGTGGGCGTTGAGTGGGCCGAGGGTGACGTTCTCGAGCGAGTAGCTGAGGTTGCTCGCGAAGTCCATGTTCCACAGGCCCTCGGTGATCTCGGTCACGAGCGACTTCTTGTCTGGGTAGTTCTCCTCGACGTAGTTGAGCCCCTCGGAGAACTTCTCGAGCCCGTCGCCGTCGTAGCCGTGCCAGGCGATGCCGGCGGTGTACTGCTCGGCCTCGGGGTCGCTGAGGATCGTGTCGATGAAGCCCTTCGCGTACGACTCCCACTCGGCGCTGTAGTTGAAGTCGTAGGCGAGCACGCGCGTGCTCTCGAAGCCGGCCTCCTCGAGGCGGGGCCCGACGAGCCGGATAAGGCTCAGCTGCTGGAACTCGCCCATCTCCATGACCGGGTAATTGGTGTTGGTGACGGCGGGCTCGTTCTGGATGGTCAGGTAGTCGACGGGGATGCCCTCCGCGTCGTAGGCCTCGACGTACTTGACGAGGTAGTCGGCGAAGGCCTCCTCGAACTCCGGACGCAGGCTGCCCGAGTAGAAGCTGTCGCTCGTCTTCATCCAGGCGGGAGCCGACCACGGCGAGGCGATGACGCGAACCTCGGGGTTGATCTCGAGGATCTCCTGCATGACGGGAATGATCGTGGCGCGGTCGGCGTCGATCGAGAAGCCCGAGAGCTCCGGGTCGGTCTCGCCCGGCTCGACGTCGTTGTAGGTGTAGTGCCGCTCCTCGCCCTCGGTCACGCCCGCGTAGTCGGAGGTGCCGATGGGCAGTCGGACCATCGAGAACCCGGCACCCTCGTCGACCGAGAAGAGCTCGGTGAGGATCTCCGTCCGGGTCTCCTGCTCCTGCTCCATGAGCACGAATGCCGCCGAGTGGGTGATGGCGACACCGAAGCCGTCGACCTCCTGCAGCTCGGCTCCCGCGTCGACGACGACGTCGACGTTGCCGGTGGCCGGCGCGGCATCGACGGGAAGGTCGGACTTCCGCTCGAGCAGGTCGGCCTTGGTGCCGGTTGTGGAGTAGACCTCGACGAAGGCCGGGCTGGACGTGCAGCCGGCGAGCAGCACGGCCGCGAGTGAGGCTGCAGCGAGGGGGGCGAGTCGACGCATAGGGCTGGTCTTCCGATCACCGTTGATCAATTGTTCATTTTCTGAACTATTAGGACGATTCTGCGACACGTGAGGGGCTTTCGTCAAGAGTCAGCCGGCCGTGGCGGGCGTGCGAAGGCTGACGAGCGAGTGGGCCGGCGCGAGCACGGTGACGGAGGCGCCGTTCACCCGGACGACCACCTCGCGCTCGCTGTCGACGGTGTTGTGCACGAGAAGCGCGAGCGAACCGTCGGGGTTCTGCGCGGCGACCACGTCGAGGTCGGCGGTGTACTTCGTCGTCGCCACGCGCAGGGCACCGGGCTGGATGCTGCGGCTGAACTCGGCCATGACCCAGTAGATGCCGGTGAGACGGGCGTCGCCGGTGACCGGGTCGGCCATGATGGCCGCGGCGCAGAAGTTGCGCACGTGATTGGGCCCGCCCTCGGCGTCGAGCAGCACGTTCCAGTCGATGAACATGTTCATGCCCGCGTTGAGGTTGCCGATGATGTCGTGCGCGTACATCGCCGCGTTGCCGCGCGAGTCGGCGGGCTCGAACCGGCTGTACTCGACGCAGCCCTCCGAGAAGACGAGCTTGAGCTCGGGGTACTGCTCTCGGACGAGCGCGAGCGCGTCGAAGTGCTCGCCGGTGTACCAGTGGAAGGCGACGCCGGCGATCATGTGCCGAGTGTCGTCGTCGATGATGTCGCGCGTGCGCTCGTAGACGCGCTCCTTGTTGTGATCCCAGATGTGCACGCCGACGTCGTCGAGTCCTGCACGCTGCAGCTCGGGGTGGAGGAAGTCGCGCAGGAACTCCTTCTCCTCCGCCGCGGTGAACCGGCAGCTGTCCCACGTCTGCGTCGCGTTGGGCTCGTTCTGGATGGTGATGCGCGTGACGCGGAACCCGAGATCGCGGTACGCCTGCACGTAGCGGACGATGTAGCGGGCCCAGAACCGGCGATACTGCGGCAGCAGCGAGCCGCCGTGCGTGCGCGACAGGTTGCTCTTCATGAAGGCGGGGGGCGACCACGGCGAGAGCATGATCTCGAGGGCTCGCCCGGCGACCTCCTGCGCCCTGCGCAGCATCGGCAGGATGTACTGCTCGTCGCGCGCGAGCGAGAAGCTCGCGAACGACTCGTCGTCGTCGACGCCGAGCGCCTGGTACTGGTCGAGCGAGAAGTCGCAGCTGTCGAGGTGCGTGCGCACCACCGAGTAACGGGCGTGGTCCTGGCCGAAGTAGTACTCGAGCACTCGCTGCTGCTCGGCCGGCGACAGCAGAGAGAACGTGTAGGCGGCCGCCTCGGTGATCGCACCGCCGAAGCCGTCGATGGTCTGGTAGTGCACGTCGGGATAGACGTTGACGACGTTGAACTCCTGGTCGTTGCGGTCGACCAGGGGCGCAGAGAGACGCGTCACGGTCGATCCGGACTGCTCGAAGCGGATCGTCGTCACCTCGGCGATCGTGCCGACGCCGGTGGCAGCGCGCTGGGGGTGCGTCGAGAGGGTGGGGGTGGTGATGGCGTGGGTCATGGTCGTGTCAGCCCTTCAGTGCTCCGGCAGCGATGCCCTTGACGATGTGCTTCTGGAAGACGAGGAAGATGATGATGAGCGGCACCGAGATGACCACGGATGCGGCGAGCATCACGGGGTACAGCTCGGCGTTGGTGGCGCTCGCGGAGACGAGCGAGCCCAGACCGAGCGAGAGCGTGCCGTTCTCCGGCGACTGGATGACCACCAGAGGCCAGAGGAAGTTGTTGTAGTTCCACATGAAGGTCGTGATGCCGAGCACCACGAGCATCGGCCGAGCGAGCGGCATCGCGATCGTCCAGAACACGCGGAACGCGCTCGCGCCGTCGATGATCGCCGCCTCCTCCAGCTCGCGCGGGAACCCCAGGAAGGTCTGGCGCATGAGGAAGATGTTGTAGACGCTCATCACGAACGGCACGATCAGCGCACCGAGGCTGTCGAAGAGCCCCAGCTGATTGATGATGATCATGTTCGGCACGAGCATCACCGTGCCGGGCACCATGAGCGAGGCGAGCACGAGCCGGAAGATCGTCTCGCGCCCGCGGAAGGCGATGCGCGCGAAGGCGTAGCCCGCAAGGCTGTTGAAGAACAGATTGAACGCGGTCGCCACGGTCGCGACGATGAAGGTGTTCAGGAACAGCGTGTTGAGCTGCAGGTAGTCGAACGCCACGACGTAGTTGTCGAGCTTGATCTGGAAATCGCCGTTCTCATCCACCGGGAGGATGGGCGAGTCGGCGGAGAGGATCTGGCTGCCGTCCTTGAACGACGCGAGCGTGAGCCAGAGGAAGGGCCCGACGAGCAGCGCGACGAGGAAGAACAGGAACGCGTACAGCGCGACCCGCGAGATTCTGCGAGCAATCATGGCGATCCCTTAGTCGAGCTTCTGCGGGATGAACCGGAAGCCCACCCAGGTCACGAACAGAATGATGAGGAGCAGCAGGTACGACATCGCCGACGCCGTTCCCATCTCGAAGTACCGGAAGGCGTGGTTGTACAGGCTCAGCAGGTAGGTCAACGTCGAGCCGTCGGGCCCTCCGCCGGTCATGAGGTACATCTGGTCGAAGGCCTGGAACGCCCCGATCGTGGCGGTGATGATGATGAAGAAGATGATCGGCTGGATCGACGGCAGCGTGATCGCGAAGAAGCGCTGCACGGCGTTGGCGCCGTCGATCTTCGCCGCCTCGTAGAGAGACTCATCGATCGACTTCATCGCCGAGAGCAGGATGAGGATGTTGTACCCCAGCGCCCCCCAGATGGCCATCGCCGCCAGTGACGCGAGCGCCGTCTCGGGCATCCCGAGGAAGCTGATGTTCGTGCCGAGCACGTCGTTGATCAGCCCGAACTGCGGGTCGAGCATGAAGATCCACATGGCGGCCACGGCCACCACCGCCGTGACGTTCGGGATGAAGTAGGCGGTCTTGAAGAACCCCTCGCCCTTGACGTTCGCGTTCAGCATCGCCGAGATGCCGAGCGCGAACGCGATGCCGAGCGGAACGCTCATCAGGATGTACTGCAGCGTCACGCCGAGCGACGGCCAGAACTCCGGGTATCGGATGGGGTCGAACAGCAGATTGGCGTAGTTGTCGAGGCCGACGAAAGTCGGCGCCGACCGCAGATCCCACTCCATGAAGCTCAGCACGAACGACATGAGCATCGGCAGCAGCAGGAACATCGCGAAGTACAGCAGGAACGGCAGGATGAAGAGGTAGCCGGTGCGGTTCTGCCGGGCGCGGTACGACGTGCGGCGGGGGGACGCCCCGCGGCGCGGCGCGGGCCGCGGGCGTCGCGGCGGCGTCGCGGGCTGCCCCGCGACGACCGCCGGGTCGATGAGCTGCGTCATCGCTACTCGCCGAGCAGGATGACGTTGGCGCGCTCGTTGGCCTCGGTCAGCACGGTCGTCGGGTCTTCGCCCGAGACGAAGATCGCGTCGAGCGCCGAGCCGATGACCTCATCGTTGACCTTCAGCCACTCCGTCAGCGTGGGTCGCGGAATAGCGGTCTGCAGCTGCGCCTCGAACACCGCCAGGTTCGGGTCGGCCGAGAAGTTGAGCGCGGCCGCAGCCTCGAGGTTGGTGGCGAAGTTGCCCGTGACGCCGGCCATGACCTGCATTCCCTCGGCATCCGTGAGGTGCTCGATGAGGGCGTAGGCGAGGTCCTGCTTGGTGGAGTTCTCGAAGATGACGAGGTTCTCGCCGCCGATGTTCGAGACCGAGGTCCCGCCGTCGCGCGAGGGCAGGGGCGCCACCGCGAACTCGAGGTTCGGGAAGCTCTTGGAGAGCGCCTCGATCTCCCACGGTCCTGAGACCTTGTACGCGACGAGCCCGTTGCCGAACGCGTTCTCGCTCTGACGCACCGCCTGATCGGAGTAGCGCTGCAGGTCGAGCAGGAAGTTCGCCGCCTCGACGCCCGCCTCGTCGCCGAAGGTCGCCGAGCTGTCGGCGGGAGAGATCATGGTGCCGCCGCCGCTGTGCACGAAGGCGGGGAAGAGCCAGGCGCCCCATCCGCCGCCGCCGATGCCCTCGAAGGCCGCGGTCGTGTTCGGCACGTACACGTCTTCGGCCGACTCCAGCCACTCGTCCCACGTGGTGGGAGGCGTCTGCACGAGCGCCGTGTTGTAGTACAGCGCGACGGTCGTCATCGAGAGCGGGACGCCGTAGACACGGCCGTCGACGACGTTCGTGTCCATCGCGGCCGGCGCGAAGGCGTCGGCGCCGAGGCCGGTCTCGAGCTGATCGGTGATGTCGAGCAGGATGCCGTCGCCCGCGAAGCGAGGGGTGAGCGGCTGGTCGAGGTACGACACGTCGGGATTGCGCCCCACGGCGATCGACGAGTTCAGCTTGGTGTTGAAGGCGTCCTTCGGCACGTAGGTGACGCGCACGTCGATCTCGTTCTCGGCCTCGAACTCGGCCACGAGGGCGTCGAGAGCCTCCTTCTGGCTGAGCGAGTTGGGCTCGTAGGCCCAGAACTCGAGCGAGTCGGACTGCGCCGCTCCGCCAGCACCGCCGGCCGTGCATCCGGCCAGGGTCAGCGCCATTCCGGCGGCCACGATGAGGGCGCCGCGTCGTGTCGATGAGAACACCATTGTCTCCTTGGATCTGTCACTCTGAGGCGGAGCGTCGTCGCTCGAGCTGCCGCGGGATGATCGTAACCCAGTTTGTCAAAAAAATGAACTAATTGTTTTCGAGGTCACTAAGATGAAGTTTCGCCGTTGAAGTTGGAGGTTCAGCCGTGAATAAGAATCCGGCTCAGGGCGGCAGCACGCGCGGGCTGACCCGCCTGAAGCGCGCCAACCTCGGGGCGCTGCTGCGCCTCGTCCACTACGGCCGCGAGGTCTCGCGCAGCCAGCTCGCGGAGCAGGCCGGCATCACCCGATCGTCGGTGCTCGCGCTGCTCGGTGACCTCGAGGCGCGCGGTCTCGTCGAGCAGGGCACCGGTGCCGCCAGCGGGGGCGTCGGTCGACCGAGCACCGTCGTGCGCGCGGCCCACCATGTCGTCGCGTTCACGGTCGTGCCCCTGTACGACTCGATCGTTGTCGCCACCGTCGGGCTGAGCGGGCGCATCCTGCACCGGTCCAGCCGCGTGCTGGCCACACTCCCCTCGCCCGAGATCGCCTCGGACGCGATCGCTGAGCTCGTCGCCGAGCATCGCGAGCGGCTCGACGACGACGCCGTCATCGCCGGCATCGGCGTGGCGAGCCCGGGGCAGGTGCGCGTCGCCGACGGCGTGGTCGACTCCGCGTACTCGCTCGGGTGGGGCACCGTGCCCCTCGCCGACATGATCGCCGCGCGCACGGGCCTTCCGGTGTGGATCGACAACGACGCGTCACTCGCGAGCCTCGCCGAGCAGCGCTTCGGCATCGCCCGCAACCTGCGCAACATGGTGCTGCTCTTCGGCGCCGTCGGCGGCGTCGGCGGCGGGCTCGTGGTCGACGGCCAACTGCTGCGCGGTCGCGATGGATTCGCCGGCGAGCTCGGACACATCGCGATCTCGGACGAGGTGCGGCCGAACTACGGCGGCATCCCCGGCAGCCTCGACTCGGTCGTCAATCGCCTCGATCTGCTCACCGCGCTCAGGCTCGACCGCGCCGACGACGAGACCCTCGCGCGCGCCATCCGCGAGCACCCTCCAGGGCCCGCCGATGCCCTGCTCGACAAGCAGGCCGACGGTCTCGGCCGCGCCATCGGCATGCTCATGAACATGTTCAATCCCGAGGCCGTCGTGCTCACCGGCTTCCTCCGCGTGATCTTCGAGTGCCGCCGCTCGGAGGTCGACCAGGCGGTGCAGCGCTATGCGCTCGAGTCGCACTCGCGCAGCTGCCCCATCCTGCTGGGCACGCTCGGTTCAGACGTGCTGCTGGTCGGCGCGGGCGAGCTCGCGTTCGCTCCGCTGCTGAGCGACCCCCTCGAGGCGCCGCTCTTCCCCGCCGACCCGAGTGCTCAGCGCGAGCTGACGGCGAGCGCCCGGTAGCGCAGGGCGGCGCCGGTCAGCGCTGGCCCGCGGGCGGGCGGCCGCCGACGCGGCTCACCGCGATCGCGGCGACGCGCTGGCCCTCTCGCGCGGCGTGGGCGAGGTCTGCCCCGGCGAGGCGGGCGGCGAGGAAGCCGGCCGTGAACGAGTCGCCGGCGCCGGTGGGGTCGACCGTCTCGACGCGCTCAGCCGGCAGCTCGACAATGTGTGCGGGCGCATCCGCCCGCCACTCGGCGATCGTCACGCCCGCGGGCCCGCACGTCAGCAGCACCGCCGGCGCGAGGTCGAGCAGCGCCTCGGCCACGGCGGCAGACGGCGCGTCGGCCCCGAGGCCGGCGAGCAGGCGCCCCTCGTCGAGGTTCGGCCGCAGCAGATCGACCCCGGCGATCGCCGTGCGAAACGCCTCGACTCCGTAGTCGGCGATGAAGCCCGTCGAGCTCGGGTCGAGCGTGACGGTCGCTCCGTGCGCGTGAGCGCGCTCGATGAGCTCGTGCAGCGCGCAGGGCGAGAGGGCGTCGACGAGGGAGTAGCCGGTCAGGTGCAGGATGCCCGAGGTCGCGAGCAGGGCATCCGTCACCTGGGTCGGGTCGAGCGTCGCATTCGCGCCCCGATCGGTCAGCATCGTGCGCTGCTGCCCCTCGACGAGGATGACGATCGTGCCCGTGACGCGGTCGGGGTCTTCGGTCAGGTGCGGGGTCGCTCCGGCCTCGCTGAGCTCGCGCGCGTGGCGCTCGGCGTCGCCGGCCCCGACGCGGCCGACGAAGTCGACGCCCGCACCCAGCCAGCCGAGCCACGCCGCCGTGTTGGCGGCGCTGCCGCCCGCGTTGCGCGAGATGTGCGACGTCGTATCGGTGTCGGGCCTGATCGGCCCGGTCGGCACGACGATGATGTCGTCGATGACGTCGCCCACGAGCAGGGCGCGCGAGCCGGCCACGAGCGGGTCGCCGCTCAGGCCGACGAGCGCGCGGCCCAGGCCGTCGCGATGCGCCCGGCGACGCGCACGTTGTTGCGGGCGAGGTCGAGGTTGACCTCGAGACTGCGCCCGCCCGAGAGCTCGACGATCGTGCCGAGCAGGAACGGCGTCACGGCCTTGCCGGTCACACCCGCGGCGTCGGCGAGCGCGAAGGCCTCGGCGAGCACGCGGTCGTGCTCGGCGGGCTCCCACGCCTGGTCGGCGGGCACCGGGTTCGCGACGACGATGCCCTGGCGGTGGCCGAGCGCGTCGTGCGCGGCCATGACAGCGGCGACCTGGGTCTCGTCCTCGACCGCCCAGTCGAGCGTGAAGGCGCTCTCGCGCAGCCAGAAGCTCGGGAAGACCGTGGTGCCGAGCCCGATGACGGGCACCGAGTACGACTCGAGGCGCTCGAGCGTCGCAGCGATGTCGAGCACGCTCTTCACGCCCGCCGAGACGACCGTGATGGGCGTGACGGCAAGCGTCGAGATGTCGGCCGACTCGTCGAAGGTCTCGCTCGCGCCGCGGTGCACGCCGCCGAGACCACCGGTCGCGAAGACGCGGATGCCCGCCATCGCGGCGAGGTGGGCGGTCGCCGCGACCGTGGTCGCTCCACTCGCACCACGAGCCGCGAGGATCGGCAGGTCGCGCACGCTGGCCTTCGCCATCTCGTCGTCGGAGATGCGGCGCACCCCCTCGGCGTCGAGGCCGATCTGCGCGACGCCGTCGAGCACCGCGATGGTCGCGGGCGTCACGCCCTGGTCGCGGAGGATCGCCTCGAACTCGAGCGCGGCCTCGTGGTTGCGGGGGCGCGGCAGGCCGTGGCTGATGATCGTCGACTCGAGGGCGACGACGGGGCGGCCGGCGGCGAGCGCCGCCGCCACCTCGTCAGAGAGCTGGAAGGGTGAGGTCACCGGCCCAGGCTAGTCGGCCTCGACCAGCTCGAGAGAGCGGCGACGTGCGTTCCACGCACGTCGGGCGAGGGCGACGCCGAGCACGATGAGCGCGCCGGCGCCGACCGCGAGGCTCGCGGCGTCGAGAGGACCGCCCGTGGCGGCGAGGTCGCCGGTGACCGGAGCGCCGTCGGCGAAGTCGAACGAACCGGCCTCAGCGTCGCCGTCTCCCGCGCCCTCGTCGTTCGCTCCGGGGCCGCCGTCGCCCGCACCGGAATCGGCGCCGCCGTCAGTGCCGGGATCGGTGCCGCCCTCAGCGCCGCCGCCCGCACCGCCGTCAGTGCCGCCGTCGGTGCCGCCACCCGCGCCGCCGCCAGTCCCGCCACCCGCGCCGCCGTCAGTGGGGCCGTCGACCGCGAGCGTGACGAGGCCGATCCACGCGAAGCCGGTGGAGTCGGCGGGAACGTCGACGACGGCCGCGCCATCGTCGACGGTGCCCTCGGAGTCGTACGTCACCTCGTCGGCCTCGGGCGTGACCGCCGCGGCTTCCCACTGTCCGGCCGTGATGCTCTCATCGACGATGAGACCATTCGCGTCGGTCATCAGCTGACCGGCCCCCATGACGAAGCTCGTGGCGGGCCCGAAGCCCGCGGGTGCGACATCGACGACCGCGCCGAGCGAGACGGGGATGCCCGACGCAGGCTGCTCGTCGGCGTCGAAGGCGCCATCCCGATCGGTGTCGTACCAGACGAAGACCGCGATCTTCTGCTTGCCCTTCTCGGGCGTGACGGAGGCGGGAGCGGGGGCACCCTTCGGCGCCTCGGGCAGGGACGTGAAGCTCGTCGGGAGCGCTGCGGGGTCGAGGTCAGAGAACTTCGTCACACCGAGCTTCTGCAGCAGCTCGGCGTCTTCGCGCGAAGCCTGCTCGTCGAGGTCGGCGAGCACATCGGCGGCGGGGATGCCTGCGGCGACCTCGAGGTCGTAGAACGTCTTGGCCGACATGCGTCCGCAGAGTCCGAAGCTCGTGCCGACGCCCGTGTAGATCTCCTGCGCACCGGCGGCGGCCCAGTTGAGGCCGGGGCTGTTGCGCACCGGCGGGATGATGTCGCCCCACCACTTCTGGTTCGCCGGGTAGTCGACGGCACGCGAGAAGACGGGGTAGGAGGTGCCGTCGACCGAGTACACCTCGTCATGATTCGTGTGGTCGCTCTTGCCGGCGCCATCGGCCGCGCTCGCGCTGACCGTGATCATCCGGTACGGGTTGGTGACCGAGTGGGTGCGGTGGCAGATGGTCACCTTGTTGCTGCCCGGTGCCGCAAGTGCTGCCGGCAGCGCGCCGGCGACGGTCGCGCCGATCGCGACGAGCAGCCCGAGGGCGAGTGGGGCGAGCCCACGGCGAGTCGAGCGGGCCGTCAGCGAGGTACGGGTGGGGCGTGCGAATGCGGGCATCGGGACTCCGGGTCGATCGGCTCGTGGGTCGAGCGGCGTCGACATGCAACCACCTCCGAGGAGTGCCCGGAGTGGTCGTAATTCGGCCCCATTCGGTATCCGAATGTGAAGCCGTTTCTTATCCCGTAAACGGGGGGGGATATCAGATCTGCTGAACGTCTGCATGAAGCACCCTCACAGAAAGGACGCCGGCCGCGGCCCCGATCCCCGAGATGTCGGGCGAGCGGGCTCCCAGGAAGTCACAGCGAATCGCGTCGCACCTCCCCCGAACGGGGGTCAGAGCATCCCCGCGCCAAACCGGCGCCCCGATCGCTCCGGAGACCCCCATGTGCCGAGCGGATCGCCTCCGATCGGAAGCGGCGCCGGCACGCACCGGAACAGAAAGGTTCGATCCATGAACGCATTCACCTCCAGGAAGACCATCATCGGCGCGTCGGCTCTCGCCGCGGCTGGGCTCGTCACGGCGGGCTTCGCGGCCCCCGCGTTCGCCGACCACGAGGGCTCGACGACGGGCTCGAGCACTGAGTCGAGCTCCACCGTCACCGAGGGCCAGCTCACGAGCGACCTGCTCGGCGACATCACGGGCGAGACCACGTTCGCCGACCTTCTCGACGGCTCGATCGACGGGCTGCTCGACGACGTCTCGACCGGCGGCTTCGGCGGCATCGGTATCGACGGCCTGCTCGGTGACGTGACCGGCGGCGACATCACCGGCGGCGACACCGCGATCGGCAACGGCGACGTCAGCACGGGCGACATCAGCAACGAGAGCCCCGTCGTTGTGGCCCCCGAGGTCGGCGACATCGCCTCGGGCAACGCGATCGGCTCGGGCAATGACGTGCAGGCGCCCATCGCATCGGGCAACGACACGAGCATCGACGTGGGTGACGTGAGCGACGTCGTCGACGTGAACGACCTCGTCGACTCCACGCTCGCCGAGATCGACGTCGACGGCCTCGTCGGCGACATCACGGGCGACCTCGACCTGGGCGGGCTGCTCGACTAGTCCCCCTGCGCCGACTCGGTCGCGGGGCCAGTGCGTCGGGTGCTGGCCCCGCGACCGTGACTCCGTATGACGCCCCGACCTGCGCGGGTCGCGCGAGCCGCCTAGCGTTGAGATCACGATGAGCTCGAGCGCAGCATCCGCCCCCGGCGCCCGCCCGACCGCCGACGACGTGCCCTCCACCACGGTGCACGACGCCCGGCGCTTCGCCCCCTCCCCCGCGTTCGCCGCTCAGGCGAACGTCACGGCCGACGACCTCGCCGCGCTGCCGACCGACCCGCTCGCCTTCTGGGAGCAGCAGGCGCACCGCCTGCCCTGGTCGGCGCCGTGGCACGAGGTGCACTCGTGGGTCGCCCCCGACGACGCCGACCCGCTGAGCCCCCGCGCGACCTGGTTCGCCGGCGGCCGCCTCAACGCGAGCGTCGTGTGCGTCGACAGCCACGTCGATGCCGGCCGCGGCGACCGCGTGGCCCTGCACTTCGAGGGCGAGCGCGGCGACCGCGAGACCGTCACCTACGCCGAGCTGCAGCGCCGCGTCGCGCAGGCCGCCCACGCGCTCGAAGCCCTCGGCGTCGAGGCCGGCGACCGCGTGGTCATCTACCTCCCCGTGCTCGTCGAGACGGTCGTCGCGGCGCTCGCGGTCGCGCGCATCGGCGCCGTGCACTCCCTCGTCTTCGGAGGCTTCTCGGCCGAGGCGCTGCGCTTCCGCGTCGCCGACACGGGCGCGAAGGTCGTCATCGCGAGCGACGGGCAGTACCGGCGAGGGGCCGCCGTGGGCGTCAAGGGCATCGTCGACGAAGCGGTCGCGGGGCTCGACCACGTCGAGCACGTGCTCGTCGTGCGGCGCACCGGCTCGCCCCACGTGCCCTGGGCGCCCGGTCGCGACGTCTGGTGGCACGACGCGGTGGATGCTCAGCCCGAGCAGCACGTGGCCCGCGAGCTCGACGCCGAGCATCCCCTCTTCATCACCTACACGAGCGGCACGACCGGCAAGCCGAAGGGCGTCGTGCACACGACCGGCGGCTACCTCGTGCAGGCGAGCTGGTCGCACTGGGCGGCCTTCGACGCGAAACCCGACGACGTGTACTGGTGCACGGCCGACCTCGCGTGGGTGACGGCGCACACCTACGTGCTCTACGGTCCGCTGTCGAACGGCGCCTCGATCGTCATCGCCGAGGGCTCGCCCGACCACCCCGCGCCGACGCGGCACGCCGAGATCATCGAGCGCCTCGGGGTGACCGTGTACTACACGGCGCCGACGCTCATCCGCACGTTCATGGCGCGGTTCCCGTCCGGGTTCCCGGCGTCGTTCGACCTGTCTTCGCTGCGCCTGCTCGGCACGGTCGGCGAGGCGATCAACCCCGAGGCGTGGGTGTGGTTCCACGCGCACGTGGGCGGCGGGCGCGCGCCCATCGTCGACACGTGGTGGCAGTCGGAATCGGGCGCCGCGATCGTCTCGACACTGCCCGGCGTGCACGAGGGCGTGCCGGGAGCCGCCGGCGTCGCGCTGCCGGGGCTCACGGTGCGCGTGGTCGACGAGCAGGGGGCGGATGCTCGGCCCGGCGAGAGCGGATTCATCACGATCGAGGGCCGCTGGCCTGCGATGGCGCGCACCGTGTGGGGCGACCACGACCGGTACCGCGCCGCGTACTGGAGCCGCTTCGCCGCCGAGGGCCTGTTCTTCGCGGGCGACGGCGCGACGGTCGACGAGCGCGGCTACGTGCGTCTGCAGGGCCGCGTCGACGACGTCATCAACGTCTCAGGCCACCGCCTGTCGACGATCGAGATCGAGTCGGCGCTCGTCGCGCACCCACTAATCGCCGAGGCTGGCGTCGTCGGCGTGAGCGATGCCGTCACCGGCCAGGCCGTGGCGGCGTTCGTCGTGCCGGTCACGCAGCCGGGCGGCGCTGGCGGCTCTGCGCAGGGCGACGGTCTCGACGTCGCTGCGTGGCGCGCGGCGGCGGCGGATGCTCGATCCGAGCTCGCCGCCCACATCGCCCGCGTCATCGGCCCCGTGGCGAAGCCGAAGCACGTGCTGCTCGTGCCCGACCTGCCGAAGACCCGCTCGGGCAAGATCATGCGCCGCCTGCTCGGCGACGTGCTCGACGGTCGGCCGCTCGGCGACACGACGTCGCTGCAGGATGAGACGGTCGTGCCGGCGATTCAGGCGATCGCGCGCGGGTAGCGCACACTCAGGTCACGCGAAGAGGCGCTCTCCGCCGAGGCTCACGAAGGTCGCGCATGTCGTGCGGACCCCGTTCGTTCAGCGCATGCCCCGAATGCTGGGGCGCCGCCCACCCTGTTAGGGTCGCGTGATTTCAGAAGATTCTTCACAAGATTGGTGCAATGCTCATGAGCTTCCCGACGATGCCACGCGCACGGAGTCATCACGGAGCAGGCATCGTCCTGATCGTCGGCGTCGCGATGGCCGCCGCGGCGGTGTCCGCCGGCTCTGCCCAGGCTGCCGTCACGCTGAGCGCGACGAGTGGGCCGGTCGGGGGCGGCACGGCCGTGACCGTGGCATCTCCCGGCGACACGGCCTTCACGTTCGTGGCATCGGGCGCACGTCATACCGTCGCTCTCGGCGACGATGGAGGCACCTACAGCTGGGGACAGGACGTCTACGGCCAGCTGGGCAACGGCGAGACCGTGGGCAGCACGTCGGCGCCCACGACGATCGCGACGCCCGCGGGAGTCACGTTCATCGCCATCGACGCCGGCGACGACCACTCGGTCGCGATCGGCGATGACGGGCACACCTATGCATGGGGTCTGAACACGTACGGCCAGCTCGGCGACGGCACGACCACCAGCCGGTCGACGCCCACGAAGGTGCAGGCGCCGACCGGGGTCACGTTCACGAGCGTCGCCGCCGGCGAAGGGCACACCCTGGCGATCGGCGACGACGGAAGCGTCTACGCCTGGGGCTGGAACCTGTTTGGCCAGCTCGGTGACGGCACCACCACGAATGGCTCGATCCCGACGAAGGTGCCGACCCCGACCGACGTCGACGTCACCAGCATCGCGGCGGGCGGCTACCACTCCCTCGCGACAGGCGACGACGGCACGACGTACGCGTGGGGCAACAACGCCAACGGCCAGCTCGGCGACGAGTCGAAGGTTCAGCGATTGACCCCGACACCGGTCAAGGCGCCCGACGGAGTCTCCTTCGGCAGCATCGCCGCGGGGGCGTACCACTCCCTCGCGATCAGCCTCGACGGCACTCCCTATGGCTGGGGGTTCAACGATGACGGCGCGGTCGGTGATGGCACCAGCGGCATCGACCGTCTGATCCCGACAGAAGCGCTCGCACCGACAGGCGTGAGCTTCACCCTCATCACCGTCGACACGTACACCTCGCTTGCCGTCGGCGACGACGGCAACGTCTACGTCTGGGGCTACAACGGCGGCAACCAGCTGGGCGATGGAACGTACGTCAGCACATCGACCCCAACGAAGGTCGCAACCCTGCCCGACGGGGTCGTGGTCAGCGTCGCCGCAAGCCCCAACCACGCGACGGCGATCACCACCGGTGGGGCCACGTACGCGTGGGGATTCAACGCCCAGGGAGTGGTCGGCGACGGCACCACGACCACGACGTCAGAGCCGGTCGAGATCTTCCTGCCCGCATCGGCAGTGACCGCAGTTCTCTTCGACGGCGTCGCCGGCACCGACCTGCTGCTCGACTCGACCACCGGCGCTTGGACCGTGACCACCCCCGCTGGCGAGTCAGGACGCGTCGACGTCGTCATCGAGTGGACCCTCGGCGGCATCGCCCAGACCCCCCTCACGCTCACCTCGGCGTTCACCTACGTCACCACCCCCGCCGCTCCCGCCGCGCCCACGTCGGTGCGCGGTGACGGTGAGGTCACGATCTCGTGGCTCGTGCCGAGCGATGATGGCGGCACGTCGATCACCTCCTACGCCGTTGAGCACTCCCTCGACGATGGAGCAACCTGGGTCGCCGCACCGGGTACCGACCCCGCGATCACAACCGTGATCATCACCGGGCTTGAGGCGGGCCAGACGGTGCTCGTGCGCGTCGCCGCCGTCAACAGTGAGGGTCAGGGCCCGTGGAGCGAGGTGCTGACCACCGCCAGCCTCGACGCCGCCGCTCCGACTCCCACTCCGACACCAACGCCGGCCCCGACGGTCGAGCGCCCGGCCGCACTCGCAGCCACCGGCGGCGACCTCGCGGGCGAGCTCGCGCCGATCGGCGTCATGCTCCTGCTCGTCGGCCTCGTTACGGTCGCTGTCTCGGCACGGACTCGCCGTGATCTCGGCCTTCCGATCGCGAGTCGGCCGACCGCCTAGATCTGCCACTCACCGGCCGCGCGTCCACGCTGCGGGCGAGGGCGCGCGTGATCGCCGCTGCGAGCACGGCGCCCGCGAGCAGGCGAAGGGCCGTGGAGGTCAGCCCTCCGTTGATCTCGAGGGCGGCGGCGCCGGCCTCGCCCCCGAGCATCCACGCCCCCGTCGCGAGAAGGGCGGCGAAACCTGCCCCGAGAACGTGCGCCGTGATCGACCACGGCACCCGGCGCAGCGCGACGACCGCGATCACCGCGAGCACCGGGTAGAGCCCCATGCCGAGGGCGGCGAGCGGGGCCGCGGCGAGCGTCGCCACGCGCTCGATCGGCCACTCGACGAGAATCTGCGCGGCGCGCGACGGATCGGCGCTCGCCAGCAGCACCCCGACGACGACGATCGAGAGCGCGAGCCCGAGAAGTGCAACAGCGAGCGTGGTGATGACGCGCATGACCGGTCCGTCCATGACCCCGCCCTTCGATGCGAACTCCTTTCACGGTGCCGGAGGTCGGGCGTCAGGCGCATCCGACATCCACAGACCGCAGCGCCGCGGCATCGAGCGCACCCCGGGCTACGCTCGGAGCGTGCCCGAGCCCCTGCCGATCGACCCCCTCGCCGAGGCGCGTCGACAGTGGATCGCCCACGGCTGGAACGACGCCGCCGACGGCATGACGCTCGTGACCTCGATCATGCGCGCGCAGCAGCTGCTGCTCGCCCGCGTCGAGGGTGCGCTCAAGCGCTTCGACCTGTCGTTCGCGCGCTACGAGCTGCTGCAGCTGCTGAGCTTCACCAAGGACGGGGTCATCCCGATGGCGAGCGCGACGGCGCGCCTTCAGGTGCACCCGACGAGCATCACCAACACGGTGCAGCGGCTCGAGCGCGACGGCCTCATCGTGCGCGAGCCTCACCCGCGCGATGGCCGCGCCTCGCTGCTGCTGCTGACGGATGCGGGCCGAGAGCTGGCGGCGCAGGCGACGGCGGAGCTCAACGCCGAGGTCTTCACCGAGCCCGGCATGCCGCGCGACGACATCGCGTCGATCGTGCGCGCGCTCGCTCGGTTCCGCGAGGGTGCGGGCGACTTCGTGACGCCGCCGCCGGCGCCCGACCCGCTGTAGCGGCGCGCCCTGGGGCGAGCGGGCCTACCGGTGCTCGAAGCGCGGCTCGCGCTTCTCGACGAACGCGGCCATGCCCTCCTTCTGATCGGCGAGGGCGAAGCCCGCGTAGAACAGCCGGCGCTCGAAGCGCACACCCTCGGCGAGCGACGACTCGAAGGCGGCGTTGACGGCCTCCTTCGCCGCCTGCGCGACGGGCTTCGACTTCGACGCGATCGTGTCGGCGAGGGCCATGGCCTCGTCGAGCAGGGAGTCGGGGGCGACGACGCGCGCGACGAGACCGGCGCGCTCTGCCTCGTGGGCATCCATCATGCGACCGGTGAGCACGAGCTCCATCGCCTTCGCCTTGCCGATCGCGCGCGTGAGACGCTGCGTGCCGCCGATGCCCGGGATGACACCGAGGTTGACCTCGGGCTGCCCGAACTTCGCCGACTCGGAAGCGATGATGAGGTCGCACAGCATCGCGAGCTCGCATCCGCCACCGAGCGCGAAGCCGTTGACGGCGGCGATGACGGGAGTTCGCACGGCGGCGAGAGAATCCCACCCCGCGAAGAGCTGCTCGCGCGAGACCTGGTCGTAGGTGGCGCTCGCCATCTCCTTGATGTCGGCGCCGGCGGCGAAGGCCCGCCCCGCGCCCGTGATGACGATCGCGCCGATGCCGGCGTCCGCATCCCACGCCTGGGCCTGCGCCACGACCTCGCGCATGAGCTGCGAGTTGAGCGCGTTGAGCGCCTCGGGCCGGTTGAGCGTGATGATGCCGACGCGGCCGCGCTGCTCGGTGAGGATCGTGCTGGTCTCGGTCATGCTGCTCCCCCGTCGGTGGCGTGGCTGCCGCCAGCCCTCGCGCTGCGCTCGCGGATGTCGGTGATGATCGCCGAGAAGTCTCGCATCGCGCCGTCGCCCTCGGCGAAGCGCGCGTAGATCTCGGCGGCGAGCGACCCCGCCTCGGCGTGCACACCGGTCGACGCGATCGCCTGCGCGGCGAGGCCGAGGTCTTTCGCCATGAGGGCGCTCGCGAACCCGGGCGCGTAGTCGCGGTTCGCGGGGCTCGCCGGCACGGGGCCGGGAACCGGACAGTTCGTGGTGAGCGCCCAGCACTGCCCGCTCGCGTTCGCGGCGACCTCGAACAGCGCGTCATTCGAGAGCCCGAGCTGCTCGCCGAGCACGAACGCCTCGCTCACGGCGATCATCGAGACGCCGAGGATCATGTTGTTGCACACCTTCGCGGCCTGCCCGAGGCCCGGCCCGCCGCAGTGCACGACGCGGCGCCCCATCGCCTCGAGCAGCGGCCTTGCCTCGGCCACATCGGCGTCGTCGCCGCCGACCATGAACGCGAGCGTCGCTGCCTCGGCGCCCACGACGCCGCCCGACACCGGAGCGTCGATGCTGCGGTGCCCCGCGGCAAGCGCGAGCTCGTGCGCGCGGCGCGCGTCGTCGACCGCGATCGTCGAGCAGTCGACGAAGAGCGTGCCGGGGGCGGCGGCCGCGAGCAGGCCGCCGTCGCCGCTGCCGTCGCCTGAGCCGACCCCCGCGTACGCGCTGATGACGTGACGACCGACGGGCAGCATCGTGATCACGACGCTCGCCCCGGCGACGGCCGCCGCCGCCGAGTCGGCGATCGGCACGCCCGCCTCGCGCGCGTGCGCGACGGCCTCCTCCGAGAGGTCGAAGCCGCGCACGTCGACGCCCGCGCGCGCGAGGTTCGCGGCCATCGGGGCGCCCATGTGCCCGAGGCCGATGAACGCGACGCCGCGCCCCGCGATCAAGGCGCGTGGCGCGTCGCTGCCGTCGTCGCTGGTGTCGGATGCTCGCTCGCTCGTCATGCTGCCTCCCACTCGTCCGTGCCGAATCTCTGCCGCTCGCGCTCGTCGAGGGGCGCGAGGGCCGCCTTGGCCACGGCCGGATCGACCCCCGCGAACGTCGGCGGGCTCCACCGCGGCGAGCGATCCTTGTCGATGACCTGAGCGCGCACGCCCTCGGCGAAGTCGGTCGCCGCGAGCGCGCGCAGCGCGGCGCGGAACTCGAGCGCGAGCGCCTCGTCGAGCGAGCCCGCGCGCGCGGAGCGCCGCAGCAGCGACAGCGTCACGGTCAGAGCGGTGGGCGAGCGGGTGACGAGGGCATCGGCGGCGGCGAGCGCCGCCTCGTGGCCGGATGCGCGCATCCGCTCGATCATGCTGCTGGCGTCGTCGCCGGCGTAGGCCGCATCGATCCACGCGCGCTCGGCGAGCAGCGCGGCCCTGCCTGCCGGCTGCGCGAACTCATCGATCGTCGCGTCGACGGCGGCCATCGGGTCGTGCTCGACGGCGGGGTCGAGCAGCTCGAGCGCGGCGATGAGCTCGCGCAGCAGCCGACTCGGCACGAGGGCGTCGGCGAGCCCGACGGCGATCGCGTCGGCCGCGCCGATCATGGCGCCCGTGAGGGCGAGGTGCGTGCCGAGCTGGCCCGGCGCGTGCGACAGCAGCCACGTGCCGCCGACGTCGGGCACGAAGCCGATGCCGGTCTCGGGCATGCCGATGCGCGAGCGCTCGGTGACGACGCGGTGCGAGCCGTGGGCCGAGATGCCGACGCCGCCGCCGAGCACGATCCCGTCCATGAGGGCGACGTAGGGCTTGGGGTAGCGGGCGATGAGCGAGTTGAGGCGGTACTCGTCCGTCCAGAACGCGGCGGCCGCCGCCCCGCCGCCCGACACGGCCTCGTCGTAGAGCGAGACGATGTCGCCGCCCGCGCACAGGCCCCGCTCGCCCGCGCCGACGACGGCGACGGCGAGCACGTCGTCGCGCAGCGCCCACTCGTCGAGAGCGGCGCGCATCATGACGACCATGCCGTGCGTGAGCGCGTTGAGGGCGCGGGGCCGGTTGAGGGTGAGCAGGCCGAGCGACCCGCGCACCTCGACGAGCAGCTCGGGCTCGCCTGCCTCGCTCACGACGCCTTCTCGAGCACGCTGCGGCCAATGATGAGCTTCATGATCTCGTTCGTGCCCTCCAGGATCTGGTGCACCCGCAGGTCGCGCACGACCTTCTCGATACCGTACTCGGCGAGGTAGCCGTAGCCGCCGTGCAGCTGGAGGGCCGCGTTGGCGGCGGTGAAGGCGACGTCGGTCGCGAAGCGCTTCGCCATCGCGCAGTGCGCGGCGACGTCGGGATGCCCGGTGTCGATCGACTGCGCGGCGCTGCGGAGAAGCAGGCGGGCGGCCTGCAATTCCGTCTCCATGTCGGCGATCGTGAAGACGAGTGACTGCTGCGTCGACAGTGGCTTGCCGAACGCGCGCCGGGTCTGGATGTGCCGCACCGCTCGGTCGAGCGCCCACTGCGCGCCGCCGAGCGAGCACGCGGCGATGTTGAGGCGGCCACCGTTGAGCGCCTTCATCGCCATCGAGAAGCCCTCGCCCTCGGCGCCGAGCCGGTCGGCGGCGGGAATGCGCACGCCGTCGAGGATCACGGGGCGGGTCGGCTGGGCGTTCCAGCCCATCTTCATCTCGTTCGGCCCGAACGACAGCCCGGGGGCGTCGGCGGGGACGATGAACGCCGTGATGCCGGCCGGGCCCGCCGCGCCCGTGCGGGCCATGACGATGTAGACGTCGGTGCTGCCGGCGCCGGAGATGAACTGCTTCACGCCCGTCAGGACGTAGTCGTCGCCGTCGCGCACCGCACGGGTCGCGAGCGCGCCCGCGTCGGAGCCGGCATCCGGCTCGGTGAGGCAGTAGCTGCCGAGGTGCTCCATGCTCGCGAGCCTCGGCACCCAGCGCTCGCGCTGGTCGTCGTCGCCGAAGGTGTCGATCATCCAGGCGACCATGTTGTGGATGGAGATGTAGGCCGCGATGGTGACGTCGCCCTTCGCGAGCTCCTCGAAGATGAGGGCGGCGTCGGCGCGCGTGAGCTCGGTGCCGCCGACGTCCTCGCGGACGTAGATGCCGCCGAAGCCGAGCTCGCCCGCGGCGTGCAGCACGTCGAGCGGGAAGTGCTTCTCGCGATCCCACTCGATCGCGTGCGGCTCGAGCTCCTGCTGGGCGAAGTCGCGCACCATCTCGACGAGCGCCTGCTGCTCGTCGCTGAGGCCGTGGGCGGGCGCCGCCATTGGGGCGTCGTTGAGCAGGGTCATCGGGTGACCTTTCCGGTGAGGCTGGCCACGGGTCGCAGGAGGACGGGCCGGGCGAGGAGCCACGCGGCGACCATGACGACGATCGAGCCGGCGAACACGCCGAACCCGATCCACGACTCGTCGTCGCGCGCGGCGTACATGTGGTTGAGGTTGCGGAGGGCGCCCGTCGAGAGGACGAGGGCGACGTGGACGACGATGAACGCCAGGAAGACGAGCATGACCGGGAAGTGCACCGCGCGCGCCCACTCGATGGGGAAGGCGCGGTTGAGGCGAGGCGCGTTCGCGGGCCACGCCCCGGACATCCGGAGCCCGGTGATGATGGCGAGCGGCGTGACGACGAAGACGATCGCGAAGTAGCTCAGCTGCTGGAGGCTGTTGTAGTTGACCCAGCCGTTCTCGACGGGCCAGTTCAGCGACAGGTACTGCAGCAGCGCGGAGGCGGCGTTCGGCACGACCTCCCACGACGTCGGCACGATGCGCACCCAGTGCCCGGTCGCGAACGCGAGCACGAGGAAGACGATGCCGTTGAGCACGAGCAGCGCGTCGAGGGTGAGGTGCAGCCAGAGCTCGAGCGTGATCTTCTTCGGCGGGTTCTTGGTGCGCAGGGGGCCGGAGTTGTTCCGCGTCCAGTGCCCAGCGGGACGCTTCGCCGTGCGCACCTGCCACCCGGTGCGGATGATCAGCAGCAGGAACAGGCTCGACAGGAAGTGCGTCGCGTTGAGCCACACGGGCAGCCCGACCGGGGCGCCCTCGGGCAGCTCGGTCTCGCCCGGGTAGCGGACGATGAACTCCTGCACGGCGGGCAGCTCGCGCAGCGCGCGGGCGGCGAGCACGAGCAGGGCGAGGCCGACGATCGCGATGAGGATGCTCACCACGAGCTTCTTCGGAAGGCGCGGCCCGCGGCCCTGCGCGCCGCGCGCCGCAGCTGACCGGCTCGGCGTCGTGCGGCTCGGCGTGGTGCTCATGGCCGCTACCTCCGCGACTCGAGGGCCGACAGTAGCTGCGGCACGACCTGGAAGACGTCGCCGACGATGCCGAAGTCGGCGACCTCGAAGATCGGCGCCGAGGCATCCGTATTGATCGCGACGATCGTCTTGGCGGTCTGCATGCCGGCCTTGTGCTGAATGGCGCCCGAGATGCCGAGGGCGATGTAAAGGTCGGGCGCGACGGTCGTGCCGGTCTGGCCGACCTGCGCGGCGGGGGCGATGTAGCCCGCGTCGACGGCGGCGCGCGAGGCGCCGACCGCTCCCCCGAGCGCGTCGGCGAGCTGCTCGACGAGCGCGAACCTCTCGGGCGACCCGAGGCCGCGGCCGCCCGCGACGACGACCTTGGCGGTGCGCAGCTCGGGGCGGCCGGAGGGTCGCACGGGGGTCGACGACTCGACGGTCGCGACCGCACCGGTCACCTCGACGCTCAGCATCTCGACAGCGGGGCTGGCGACCGCCGCAGCGCGCGCGTCGATCGAGCCCTGCCGCACCGTGATGATCGGCAGCCCGCCCTCGACCATCGAGGTCGTGGCGTAGGCGCCGCCGAAGAGCGAGTGCGTCGCGACGACCCGGTCGCCGTCGGCCGCGACGTCGACCGCGTCCCAGGCAAGCGCACCGCCGACGCGCACGGCGAGGCGGCCGGCGACGTCGCGGCTCTCGATCGAGTGAGCGAGCAGCACGACGCTGGGCTGCTCGCGGTCGATGGCCGCGGCGAGCGCGGAGACCTGCGGGGTCGCGATGACCGAGCCGACCTCGGTGGCCTCGGCGACGACCACGCGCGCGGCGCCGAGCCGCCCGAGTGCCGAGGCGAGGGTCGAGGTGTCGGTGCCGGGTGCGACCGCGACGACGGCGACGGGCTCGCCGAGAGCGGCGGCGGCACCGAGCAGGGCCGCGGTCGAGTCGGCGGGTGCGCCGTCGGCGGTGAGATCGATGTGGACGAGTGCGGTGGTCATGACGGCCTCCTAGACGAGTCGCTGCTGGGCCAGGAAGGCTGCGAGCTGCGTGCCCGCGTCACCCTCGTCGACGATGGGCTCGGCTCCGGTGCGACCCGGGCGCTGTTCGCAGGTCAGCACGATCGAGGAGGCGCCCTGGCGCGACCCGGCGAGCGCGGGCTCGAGGTCGGCGAGCGAGTGCGAGGCGACGGGCTTCTTCTTGGCGCCCATGATGCCCTTGAACGACGGGAATCGCGGCTCGGGCATCCCCTCGGTGATCGAGACGATGGCCGGCAGCGGCGCGCTCACGATGCTCGTCGCGGTCTCGGTCGCGCGCTCGCCGCGCACGCGGTCGCCGTCGATCGCGAGCTCGCTCACGAAGGTCAGGGCGGGCAGGCCCAGGTGTTCCGCGATCATCGCGGGGATCACGCCGCCGCGGCCATCGGTCGACTCGTTGCCGGCGATGATGAGGTCGGCGCCGGCGTCGCGCAGGGCAGCCGCCAGGGTCGCTGAGGTCGTCATCGCGTCGGCGCCGGCGAGCGCGTCATCGACGAGGTGGATGCCCGCATCAGCGCCCATCGACAGCGCCTTCTTGATCGCGCCCGACGATTCGCCGGGGCCCATCGTGAGCGCGACGACCTCGATGCTCTTGTCGCGGTCTTTGAGCGCGAGGGCGGCCTCGAGGGCCCGCTCGGTGATCTCGTCCACGACCCGTTCGCTCGCGGAGCGGTCGAGCCGCCCCGTCGTGGGGTCGAGCACGCGCTCCTCCCAGGTGTCGGGCACGTGCTTGATCAGGACGATGATCCTCATGGGAACTCCCTCGTTCTGCGCTCTCGAGGAGCGCGGCGCCTTGTGGGCTGCCGCCACGATACTCGGGCGGCCGAGGAATTACTAGGGGATCCTGCTACTTGAGGCGGTCGTCACGCACGACCGGCCGGTCACCGCGAAGGGTGATGCCGCCGATGAACAACGCGCAGGCGATGATCACGAGGTTCTTGACGATGTACTCACCCTCGATGGTGAGGCCGAACGGAAACACCGTGAAGCAGACCTCGGGCAGCAGCACGAGCGGGAGGAAGGTGCCCGGCATCTGCGGCACGAGCAGCAGAAGGGCGACGCGGGTCAGCGGCGGAAAGAGGAAGGCCACGCCGATCGCGACCTCCCAGAGCCCGAGCAGCGGCACGACGATCTCGGGCGTCAACCAGTAGATCGTCGCCGCGACGAGGTCGTACGCGGGGCTCAGCTCGCCGATCATCTTGAGCGCGCCGAACCAGATGAAGACGACGCCGAGGGCGAGGCGAGCGAAGCGCAGGCCGACCGCATCCATGACCCAGACGACGAGCCGGTCGAAGCGCTCGGTCAGGGCAGCGATCATGGGGGTCACCTCGGTCTCTGTCGGGCTTCGACGCTGCGGTCGCGGCCTGAGAGAGATGCTGTGAGCGCGTCACCCACAGCGCGGGGATAATCGACGCGATGAGCACTGCACCCGTCCGCCACGCGGCCCGAGCCCTGATCGACGGGCATCTGGTCTCGTTTCCGACCGAGACGGTCTTCGGGCTCGGAGCCGACGCCTTCAACCCCGAGGCCGTGGCCGGCATCTTCCGGGCGAAGGGGCGGCCGAACGATCACCCGCTCATCGTGCATATCAGCACGGGCGAGCGGCTGGGCGAGCTCGCCGTAGCCGTGCCCGCTTACGCCGGCGAACTGGCTCGCGCGTTCTGGCCCGGGCCGATGACGCTCATCCTGCGCCGATCCGACGACGTGCTCGACGCGGTGACCGGCGGGCAGTCGACCGTGGGCGTGAGGGTGCCGAGCCACCCCGTCGCCCTCGACCTCCTCCGCGAGTTCGAGCGGCTCGGCGGCCGCGGCGTCGCCGCCCCCAGTGCGAACCGCTTCGGTCGGGTGTCGCCGACGACAGCCACCGCCGTGCGCGAGGAGCTCGGCGACGCGCTCGGGCCGAACGACGTGATCCTCGAAGGCGAGAGGTCAGACGTGGGGATCGAGTCGACCATCATCGACTGCACCGGTCAGGCACCGGTGATCCTGCGCCCCGGCGCGATCACGGCCGACATGGTCGAGTCGGTCACCGGTCTGAGCATGGGGCGGGCGGATGCCACCATCAGGGTGAGCGGCTCGCTCGAGTCGCACTACGCGCCGACCGCCGCGGTCGTGCTCGATCGGCCGGCGGAGCCCGGTGACGGGCTCATCGCGCTTGCTCTTCACGAGACGCCGTCCGGAGTCACTCGGCTCGCGGCGCCCGAGACCCACGAGCAGTACGCCCAGCAGCTCTACGCCGCCCTCCGAGCGGCCGATGAGGCAGGTCTTCACCGAGTCGTGGCGCTAACGCCCGAGGGCCCTGGCATCGCGGTCGCCATCCGCGACCGGCTGCAGCGCGCGAGCCATCCCGACCGCGCCTGACCAACGACGAAGGCCCCCGCCGAAGCGAGGGCCTTCACGATCTGCGCGCCCGAAGGGACTCGAACCCCTAACCTTCTGATCCGTAGTCAGATGCTCTATCCATTGAGCTACGGGCGCACTGTCACCGGAGCGACTGAGCGAGCATATCAGCGTCACGAGAGGGTCGCGAATCGAGTGCGCGCCCTCCGTGCCCCCTAGGCTGAGCGCAGAGGCCCAGCGAAGGGAAGGCGATGACGTCGCTCGACACCGCAGCACGCCGGGCCGCCCACGGGGGTCGTCCGCTCCTCAGCCCGCGATACACCGCCCGTCTGCTGCAGCCGGTCTTCCTCGCCGTGTTCCTTTTCGGCACGGTCGTCATCACGGTGACGCGGCCCGACCAGGTGTCGTCCCGCTACCTGCTGGCCAGCGCACTCGTGCTCGTGGCGACCGCGCTGCCGTTCCTCCCGGCGTTCGACCGCATCGGGCTCAGGCCGTGGATGATGCTCATGCCGGCGCTCGACTTCGGCGCCTTCATCCTCCTTCGGACGGAGGGCCTCGGCGGCGCGACGAACCCGCTCGTGATGGCGCTGTGGCTGCCCGCCATCTGGGTGGGCCTCCTGCGGTCGCGCGCAGCGCTGCTGGCGTTCCTCCCCCTGCCGATCGGCGTCATCGCTCCCGACGTCTGGCGGCTCTCCGCCGGAGTGCTCTCGCCCGATGACGCCGCGAGAGCCGTCACGCTCATCGCGATCTTCCCGCTCGTCATGGTCATCGCCGCGATCCTCTCTCGCATCATGGCCACCGCACTCGCGACCCGCCAGGAGATCATCGACCGCGAACACGACGAGCGCATGCGGGCGGCGGAGGAGAGCGAGAGGTCTCGCCGATTGCTCGACGCGGTCGTCGACGCCGTCGACGTGGGTGTGATCGTGCTCGGCACCGACGGAGAGCCCATTCTCATCAACCGAGCGCTCCGAGAGAGCCCCGAGCTGTCTCCGAACGGCGGCGACCCCTGGGCGGCGCTGCTGAGCGTGCAGGCGTTCGAGCTCGACCGCGTGACCCCGATCCCCCACGAGCAGTCGTCGCTCGTGCTGATCGCGGCCGGAGAGAGCGTCACCGACCGACTGGTCTGGGTCGGACCGCCCGGCGGGTCGCAGCGCGCCTTGTCGGTGAGCGCGATCCGCGTGGCGACTGAAGACGACACCGGCGTCGTCACGGTGATCGTCGTGCAGGACGTCACCGAGTTCGTGCGCGCCCTCGAGGCGAAAGACGTCTTCATCGCGACCGTCTCGCACGAGCTCCGTACACCGCTCACGACCATCTCGGGCTTTCTCGAGCTGATCCAGGAGCAGCACGACAAGCTCGATCCCGCGATCATCGGCTGGCTCACGGTCATCCGCCGGAACGTCGAACGACAGCAGCTCGTCGTGCGTGACCTGCTCACGGCCGCGAGCACCCGATCGACGCCCCTCGCCCTCGCGCCGCAGCAGTCGGATCTCGGGCTCGTCGCGGCGGAGGCGGCGATCGCGATCGGCCCGGAGGCCGACCAGAAGAACATCGTGATCACGGTGCAGGCACCGCCTACACCGGGCCGCTTCGACCCCCTCCGCATGGCGCAGGTCGCCGAGAACCTCCTCAGCAACGCGGTGCGGTACACCCCCGAGGGCGGTTCCGTCTCGATCACGACGCGCGACGACGGCGACGCGCTCGAACTCGTCGTGCGCGACACCGGCATCGGCATCGACGAGGCCGACCGGGCTCTGCTGTTCGAGGAGTTCTTCCGCGGGAGCACTGCCCGAGCATCCGCGATCAGAGGGGTCGGACTCGGCCTCGCGGTCGTGAGCACGATCGTCACCGCGCACGGAGGGACCGTAGCCCTCGACAGCGAGATCGGGCGCGGCACGACCGTTCGGGTCCGGATTCCGCGGGGCAGCTAGGGCAGGTCTCCGCCGCGAAGGAAGCGCCGCTGGTCGGTGTCGCCGAGCACGGCCCAGCGGTCGCCCGCGACGATCGCGCGCCTCCACAGATCCTGCTGCGATCGCGCGCCCAGCCAGAAGAGCGCCGCCACGAGCAGGATGGCCGCCGCGACGACGGCGCCCCTGAGCGGGAGCTCCTGCCCGCTCGACCAGTCGACCGCGGCGGTGACCGCTGTGACGATCGCGGCGCCGCCGTAGGCTCGCGCGGCGCCCAGCCGCACGTTCTCGCTGATGAGCAGCCCGACCACGAGGAGGGTCTCGACACCGAAGACCGAGTGGAACTGGGCTCCCGGGATGCCCAGCCGATCGAGCCAGTAGAGCCCGAACCAGCTCGCGATCGACCCGACCACGAGGATGGCGTAGAGGCGCTGCCGCGGAGACAGCGCGAGCACCCGCGTCGCGCGCCGCGCGATGACGGCGCCGACCCAGCTCACGATGACGAGCATGAGGATCGACTGCCAAGTGAGGATCTCGATCACGAACAGCGAGCCGATGATGCCCGCCGTGCCGAGCCCGAGGCCCAGGTGCACTCCTGCGCTCACGGCGATGCAGAGCAGGATCAGCAGAGGCTCGTGCGCGGTGAAGTAGGGCAGGGTCTCGGGCGTGAGCGAGATCGCGAGCATCACGGCGTTCAGCGGCACGACCACGGCGAGGGTGAGCGCCGTGACCCCGGCGACCGCGAGCAGCGTGCGCCCGACTCCCTGCCGGTGCATGTCGTAGGCGGTGAGTCCGTTGGTCACGTAGAGCCCCGCCACGAGCATCGCCGAGAGGCCGCTCAGCGCCGGCAGCTGCGCGAGCGAGACGAGGGCCACGTGCAGCGCCGCCGGCACCAGGATGCCGACGTAGTAGGCCCAGGCCCGCGACATCGGGAAGCGGGTGCAGACCACGCGCATGGCGGCGAGACCGACGAGCGCGAGCAGGAGCCAGCCGACGATGTCCTCCCAATTGCCCGTCAGCACCAGGAACGAGAGGTAGCTGCCCGTCACGGCGCCGCCGCTCGCGACGCGTGTGCGCCTATACGCGAGGGCCGTGATGACGAGCCCGATGACGAGGCAGGCTCGAGCGGCGTCGACCCCGACCTCAGGCATGGGCGCGACCCTCCGGCACGAAGGCGCGGGTGACGCCGTGCTCATCGAAGAGCCGGCGCAGAGCATCCGCCGTCGGATCGTGCGTGTTCTCGAGGAGCACGATCGTGCGCGCCGGACGTGGGATCGGGATGCCCTCGGGGCTCGAGGCGATGAAGCGCTCGACCCACGCCGAGAGCCGCAGCACCGAACCGCAGTCGCGTCGACGCAGGGGCACGAAGCACGTCTCGTCGTAGAGGCGCTCGACCTTCGTGATGAGGGAGTGATCGAGCCCGACGGCGTGCGCGTGCAGCGTGCCGGCGATCGCGACCACGGGGAAGCGATGCACGGCGGCGCCGATGAAGCTCAGAGCGCGGAGCGGCCGCTCCCATCTGTTGACGAGCACGGGGATGACGGTGTCGCGGTCGAGCCCCGTCGCGTCGAAGGCCTCGCGCGCCGACTGGGGGTCGTTGGCCCCGCCGAGATCGACGAGGCGCAGAAGCCCGGCGCCCTCGGGCTGCAGCTCCTGCACTGTGAGGGCTCGGGGCTCGGTCGAGACGGCGAGGAGCCGCTCGATCGCGACGGCGCGCGGCACCCCCTCGAGCTCGGCGACGGCGAGGGCGAGCTCGACGTTCACCGGGTGATGACCGGGCGCTGTCGGAGTGTTGGCGGTCGGCACGGCGAAGCGGAGGTCGATGCCGCGCTCGGCGGCGTGCGCTCGGTACGCCTCGGCGATACGGGGCTGGGTGACGCCGGTCACCACGATCGAGGGCCGGTCGAGAGCGCGCAGGATGCTCATGCCGATGTCGAGCTCGGAGAGGCCCTCCTCCAGGTGGTCGAGGCGGATGGTGGGGATGACGACGATGTGCGCCCGCACCATCTTCTGCTGCACGAGCGCGATGAGGGCGGGTGTGACGGCCATGCACTCGAACACTTCACTGGTCGCGCCCTGCGCCGCGGCGCGACGGATCGCGAGCGGCATCTCGCTCACGCCCGCGGCGCCGAGGCGAACCGTGGGCGTCTCGATGCCGTGGACGTCGATCTCGGCGGCGAGCGTGCCGGTCATCTTGGCGTAGACGAGGGCGTCGCCCCCGGAGAGCGCGGCATGAATGAGACGCACCGTGCCCGACTTGCCGCGCGAGCCCGTGACCAGGATGCGCGTGCGGAGGCGCCGACGCGATCGCACGGCCCGCACGTGGTCGGCGATGAGAGCCGCCCCGAAGGCGACGACGAAGGTCAGCGCCGTGCCGCCGGCGACCCAGCTCGACGGCTCGATGGGCATCGCTGCCACCTCCAGAGACCCGTCTTCGGGTACAGGCCTGGCCTGAGGCTAGCGGCAGGCGCGAGCGCACGACAGCACGAGGTGAATGTCATTCACGCTGAACGACAATCCCGCGGCGGTCGTGCCCCCACAACGCGAGAACCCCCGACGGATCGGGGGTTCTTCTGGCAGAGCGGAGACGGAGGTGTCTGGTTTCAGGACATAGGAAACCCCTGTCCCACGACATCGGAAACCCTCC
>JAOASR010000067.1:2327-57274 GCA_030158585.1 Microcella sp. | reverse complement strand
GTCGAAGGGCGCCTTCGGGGTGCGCCGCTTGGCGATCGTGCGCAGATCCTCGATCGTCAGGGCTGCATCGAGGCGGCGCTTCTTGCCGTTGAGTTCGGGCTTCTGGAATCGGAGCAGCGGGGCGAGATCCCGTGGTCGTGGGAATTGTCGCTGCATCGCGTTCCGCCCTTCTCTGGAGGAGATTGGTCAGAACAGTAGGTCATTTCGGTACATTTGTCTAACACTTTTGCGGCGACGTCTTCGCGCTCGCACCAACTGGCGCGGCGAACCCCTACCTACAGCCAGCGCCGCGCGCGGAAGATCGCGAAGAGCCCGACGCTCGAGGCGAGCATCGCGGCGAGCGCCGCCGGGTACCCCCACGGCTCGTCGAGCTCGGGCATGAACGCGAAGTTCATGCCGTAGATCGTGCCGACGAGGGTGGGAGCGAACAGGATCGCCGCCCAGGAGGAGATCTTGCGCACCTCGTTGCTCTGCACGAGCGAGGCCTCGCTGAGCGCGCGCATCTCGGTGTTCTGCCGCTGCGTCACAAGCGTCGCGTTGACCTGCAGCGCGTTCTGCAGCACCGCGCGGAACGTGTCGACGCGCTCGCCGACCCTGAGGGCGTGGTCGAGAACGTCGGCGAACGCGTCGCGCAGCCGACCGTCGGGCACGCCGATCGCGAGCGTGCGGATGATGCTCGGCAGCGGCAGCACCGCCCGCTGCAGCTCGATGACCTCGCGCGAGAGCTCGTAGATGCGGCGGCTCACGGCGTCGTCGCCGGCGAAGAGCTCGTCCTCGATCTCGTCGATGTCGTTCTCGAGCCCGGCGAGCACCGGCGCGTACTCGTCGACGACCTGGTCGAGGATCGCGTACAGCACGGCGCGCGACCCGAGTGCGAGCAGCTCGGCGTCGCCCTCGAGGCGGCGGCGCACCGCGGCGAGGTTCGGCGACTCGGCGTGCCGCACCGTGATGACCGCGTCGGGGGCCACGAAGACGTGCAGCTCTCCGAGGTCGACGCGCTCGTCGACGTCGATGTAGCGGGCTGGCTTGAGCACGATGAAGTCGTCGTCGGTGTGCCGGTCGAGCTTCGATCGCTGGTGCCCGTGGTGGGCATCCTCGACGGCGGTCGCGTTGAGCGCGAACTCGTCGGCGACCCCCGCGAGCTCGTCGGGGGTGGGGCGGTACATGCCGATCCAGGCGAGGCCGCCGCGCTCGCGCGTGAGGTCGGCGACGACGTCGAGGGTCGGCGGGTCGGGCGTGCGCGCGCCGTCGACGTAGACCGCGGTGTCGATGATCGGCATGAGCGGCTCCTTCGGGTCGGCGTCCGACTCTAGTCGGGCCGGGGGTGCAGGCGGTGGATGCTCGTGCAGGGCTCGCGCAGGCGCGGGGCCGCGCTGCCGGGGCCGGCGCCTCAGTCGCGCTGCGCGAGCAGCTGCGCCTCGAGCCGCTCGACGTCGTCGCGGTGGCACAGCTCGGTCGCCTCGGTCATGGCGGTCGCGCTGCCCGCGGCGACGCCGGCGCGGAACGCCTCGTCGAGCGTGCGGCCCTGCGCGAGCCGCAGCACGAGCGCGGCGAGGAACGAGTCGCCCGCGCCGACCGTCGACCGCACCTTGACGGGCGGCACCTCGAGGTGGGTGACGCCGTCGGCGGTGACGAGCACGGCGCCGTCGCCGCCGAGCGTGAGGGCGACGACCTCGGCCGCGCCGCGGGCGACGAGCTCGCGGGCGGCCTCCACCCTGTCGTCGAGCGTGGGCAGGGCGCGACCGACGAGCTCGCCGAGCTCGCGCGCCGACGGCTTGACGAGGTGCACGCCCTCGGCGAGGGCGGCGGCGAGCGCCGGCCCCGAGGCATCCACGATGCAGCGAACGCCGTGCGACTTCGCGGCGCGCGCGACCCGGGCGTAGAAGTCGTCGGGCACGCCGGGCGAGAGCGAGCCGCTCGCGACGAGGTAGCCGCCGGGCGTCATGGCGCGCAGGGTCGCGGCGAGGCCGTCGCTCCACTCGTCGGTTGTGAGGTGCGGGCCCTGCAGCACGAAGCGGAACTGGCGGCCGGTGGACAGCTCGTCGATCGTGATGTTCTCGCGCGTCGAGCCCTCGATCGGGATCGCGCGGCCGATGATGCCGTCGGCCTCGAGCAGCTGCCGATAGGCCTGACCGGTGGGGCCGCCGACCGCGTAGATCGCGATCGACTGACCGCCGAGGCGGTGGATGACGCGGCTCACGTTGACCCCCCCGCCGCCGGCGTCGGTGCGGCTCGGGCCGCAGCGCAGCTTGTGCTCGGGCTCGACGCGCTCGGTGGTCGTCGAGAGGTCGAGCGCGGGGTTGATCGTGAGCGTGACGATCGGGGCTGCGGGCGCGAGCGGAGCGACGGGCGCGGTCATGCCCGAGAGCCTAGGCCTCGGTGACGACCTCGACGAGGGACGCCTCATCGCGGCGCTTCTGGCGACGCACGTTGAGCACCTCGATCGTGATGAGCACGCCCACGAGCAGCGTGACGAAGATCGCGGCCTCGACGGGGCTGCGCATCGCGAGCTCGGCGATCGCCTCGTAGGTGGCGACGCCGACGGCGCCCCAGATGAGCGCCCAGGCGAAGCCGCCGACCGCGAGGGCCGGGATGTACGCGAGGAGGGGCATCCGCAGCACGCCCGCGGCGAGGTTGGCGAGCGTCTGGAAGCCGACCGTCAGGAACGACGCGGCGACGACGGGGGCGCCGTAGCGCTCGACGATGCGCTCGGCCCGGCGGAAGCGCGCCGACTCGAGACGGGCCTTGAGCCGCGTGCGACCGGCACCGCCGCGCGCGCCGCGACCGAGGGCGTACGTGGCTCCGCCGCGCAGCAGCACGACGATGTAGAAGAGGCCGACGGCGAGCGGAAGCGGCAGGCCGAAGGCCGTGTCGAACGACTCCATGGTCTCCTCGGTCGCGGGGCGGGCATCCTCAGCCTAGTGAGCGGCGTTCGCGGATGCCCGGGGCGAAGGTCCCGGATTGCGAGGGCGTTGACGCCCAGCGATCAGAGCCCGACGCCGCGCGAGCGCAGATCGTCGGCGAACGCCTGCCGCAGCTCGGCATCGACCTCGAGGTCGCCCGCGGCGATCGAGTCGAGCACCGACTCGACCCGTGTTGAGCCGATGACCGGCCACGCGCCCGGCATCGCGTCGAGCATCGCGGCGAGCGCGAACCGGTGCACCGACCCGCCGCGCGCTATCGCGAGCGCCGCCACGCGAGGCACGCGGGTCGGCAGCGGCTCGGCCTTGGGCCCGCCGAACGGCGCATACGCGAGAAACGGGATGCCCGCCTCACGGCAGTACCGGTACTCGGTGGCCGCGTCGACCCCGAAGCCGAGGCGGTTCTCGACCGCGTCGATCGTGGTGATGGCGCGCGCCCGATCGAGCAGCTCGACCGGCGCGTTCGAGAGGCCGATCGCCTCGACGACGCCCTCATCGCGCAGCGAGGCGAGCTCGCGCACCGAGGCGTCGAGGTCGTCGACGCGGTCGGCCCGGTGCAGCAGCAGCAGGCTCGGCGGGGCGCCCAGCACCTCACGGCTGCGGAGCGCGTCGGCGCGCACCCGCGCCGCTGAGCCGTCGATGTCCCACGCGTGGCTCGCCACCCGGAAGTGCCCGGCCTTCGTGATGATCGGGATGCTCGGCGCCTGCGCGCGGGCGGCCTGCGCGATGCGCTCTCCCGCGGCATCGTCATCGACCGTGGCGTAGGCGCGTGCGGTGTCGATCGCGAGCACACCGGAGTCGACGGCGGCGCGGACGACGGCGAGGGCGGCGTCGATCGTCGCGCCCTCCTTGAGCACGAGCGAGGCGACGCCGAGGACGACCCCGCGCGCGGGCAGCTCGAACGCCATCAGCTGCTGCTCCGGCAGGCGCGGCCCCGCGTCGTCGTCATGCTTCCGAGCGTAGGGGGCGGGGCGCGACCCTGTCGCCCCCTGACGACCGTGCGCAGCTCCGCGCCGAGGGGTGACGGTCGTCGCGATGAAGTGATGGTCGTGTGAAACTTTGGGGACCATGGCCTTCGTCATTGCAAAATTCGGGGGAATATTTGACATGAGAAGCCGACGTGTGCGTAAGGTTGCACTGTGACCTGGGCCCCCGACTCACCCTTCAACGACTTGCCTGACCTCCCGCCACCGACGGACGTGGAGTCGAAGCGAATTCTGAAGCAGGTCGCCGAAGCAAGGGCCGCTCTGGCATCGCTTGACCAGGCGGCGCGCCGAATACCGAACCCGAGGGTCCTGCTCAACTCCATTCCCCTCCTTGAGGCGCAGGCGAGCTCTGAGATCGAGAACATCGTGACCACGGCCGACGAGCTGTTCACTGCGGACCAGCTCGACGAGGAGTCAACGCGTCCTGAGGCGAAGGAGGCCCTGCGTTACCGGGTCGCGCTTCTCGACGGAGTTCGCAGCGTGCGAGAGAGGCCCCTGTCGACGGGCACTCTGATCTCGATCTGCTCCACACTTCAGGCGCGCGACATGCGCGTGAGAGACCTGCCGGGCACGTTCATCGGCAACCCGGTCACTCGCGAGGCCACCTACACGCCACCCGAGGGCCAGCGACTCCTGATGGAGCGCTTGGACTCATGGTCTCGCTTCATCCACTCGAACACGAGCCTCGATCCGCTCGTTCTCATGGCCTTGGCCCACTACCAGTTCGAGGCGATTCATCCGTTCTCCGACGGCAACGGCCGAACCGGACGCATCGTGAACATACTGCTCCTCATCGACCGCGGACTGCTCAGCGAGCCGATTCTCTACCTCTCGCGCTACATCATCCAGAACAAGTCGGAGTACTACCGGCTCCTCCTCGCGGTGACAGCCGAGTCCGCCTGGGAGGACTGGGTCACGTTCATGCTGGAGGGGATCCGCCAGACAGCACTGTCGACGATCGAGAAGATCGATGACATTCAGGCCCTCCACCGCGAGATGCAGGCCGAGCTTCGGGCCGCGCTGCCGGGTGGCGCGAACGCCGACCTTCTTGACGTGCTCTTCGAGCAGCCGTTCTGCCGCATCACCACGGTGATGGACCGGTGCAGCGTCTCTCGGCCGACGGCGACAAAGTGGCTCAAGCTGCTGGCAGACGCTCAGATCCTCGTCCCACTCAAGGTCGGCAAGAGCCTCATCTTCGTCAACCGGAAGTTCTTCTCCCTGTTGACGCGATCGGAGCGGGCACCGGAACCTGCGCCCACACTCTTTTAGGCTGAACCACTTCAGAGGAGCATCCATGCAGTTCTGCGCGTTCACCGAGCCCCAGCAGGGCGCCGACTACGAGACGCAGCGCGCCCACGCCGGCCGCGCCGAGGCGCTGGGGTTCGACGGGTGGTTCCGCAGCGACCACTATCACGTGATGGGCGACGGCGACGGGCTGCCCGGCCCCACCGACGCGTGGACGACCCTCGCCGGGCTCGCGCGCGACACGAGCCGCATCCGCCTCGGCACGCTCGTGTCGTCGGCGACCTTCCGCGTGCCGGCGATCCTCGCCATCCAGGTCGCGCAGGTCGACCAGATGTCGGGCGGCCGCGTCGAGCTCGGCCTCGGCACGGGCTGGTTCGAGAAGGAGCACGCGGCCTACGGCATCCCCTTCCCGTCCGCGCGCTTCGGGATGCTCGAGGAGCAGCTCGCCATCGTGACGGGCCTCTGGGCCACCCCCGCCGGCGCCACCTACTCGTTCGCCGGTGACCACTACGAGCTGCAGAACGCGCCCGCGCTGCCGAAGCCCGCTCAGCCCCAGATCCCCGTCATCGTGGGAGGCGGCGGCCCCCGCCGCACTCCCCAGCTGGCCGCCCGCTACGCGACCGAGTTCAACATCGGCTTCGTCGATGAGGCCACCGTCGCCGAGAAGTTCGCGAACGTCGTGCGCATCTGCCAGGAGGAGGGCCGCGACCCGTCGACGCTGCGGCTCTCGGTCGCGCTGCCGACGATCGTCGCCGACGACGAGGCGACCCTCCGCCGCCGCTGCCTAGCCCGCGACATCGACCCCGACTCGTCCCACGACGCCCGCCTGGTCGGCACGCCGACGCAGGTCGCCGCGAAGATCGAGCGCCTGCGCGACCTCGGCGCGAGCCGCATCTACCTGCAGACCGTCGACATGACCGACCTCGACCACCTCGACCTCATCGCGCACGACGTGATCGCGCGCCTGCGCTGAGCGGAGCATCCATGACCAGAACCTTCGGCCACGCCCTCGACTGGTTGCGCGCCCGCGTCGACTCGGGCCAGCTGCCCACGGGCGTGCTCGGCATCTGCTCGGCCGACGGCGTGCTCGCGCTTGAGGCGTTCGGCAGCGACGGCAGCCGCACCGCGACGGTCGACGACCGCTACGCCCTCTACTCGGTGACGAAGCCGCTCACGGGCCTCACGATCGCGCGCGCGATCGAGCAGGGCCTGCTCACGAGCGAGACCCCGCTGCGGGATGCTCTGCCCCAGTCGCCCGCAGGTGACGTGACCCTCGGCCAGCTGCTGAGCCACACCTCGGGTCTCGTCGATCACGAGCTCGGCGGCTCGGCCTCGCTGCGGGAGCTGCTCGCTGTCGCCGAGCTCGAGTCGGTGCCCGGCACCCTCCGGCGTTACAACAACCTCGCCTTCGAGGGCGCGGTCGCGATTCTCGAGCACGCGACGGGCGCCGAGTTCACCGACCTGTTCCAGCAGCTGGCGGATGCGGCCGGCGCCGGCTCGCTCTCGTTCGACCCGGCCGATGCGCACGAGATCCACGACGCCGACCTCGCCGGGCACGACCCCTCGCTCGTGTTCGCGGCGCAGCACCCGGCGGCAGGAGCGGTCGGCTCGGTGCACGACCTGCTCGCGATCGGGCAGTCGCTGCTCGCCGGCGACGGTCGTGTCGTGCATCCAACGACGCTCGCGGCGATGCAGCGCTCGCGCACGACGGGCCTGCCGGTCATCGACGCCGACCCGATCAAGCGCTTCGAGAACTTCGGGCTCACCTGGAACCTGCCGCACCGCCCTGGCCTGCTCGACCACTCGCTCTACGGCCACACCGGCTGGACGGGCACGCAGTTCTGGATGTCGCGCGACGCGGGCCTGTGCGTCGTGGCGCTGACGAACCGGCTCGACTCGTGGCGGCCCGAGGTCGGAGTCGACTGGGATCAGCTGCTGAACGCGGTCATGAGCGCGCGATGACGGGCGCGCCGGAGGCTGGCGGCTCTCCGCGCGACACGGGGCGGGCATCCGGCGAGCGCCCGCGCACGCACGTCGTCGTGCTGCCCGGAGGCGGATACGCGCGCCTCGCCGACCACGAGGGCGAGCCGGTCGCCGAGTGGCTGCGCGGGCTCGGGCTCGAGGCCGACGTGCTGCGATACCCGGTGAAGTCGCGGCATCCTGGGCCCTTTCACGCGGTGCGGCGCCACATCGGCGAGCTGCGCGCGCACGGCGTCGAGCGCATCGGCATCGTCGGGTTCTCAGCCGGCGGGCACCTCGCCGGTCACGCCGCCGTGAGCGGGCTCGTCGACGCCGCCGTGCTCGGCTACCCCGTGGTGTCGATGCAGCTGCCGACGCACCGCGGGTCGCGCGAGCAGCTCATCGGGCTGCGCGCCTGGCCGTGGACGCGTCGCGCGCTCTCGATCGATCGGCTCGTGACGCGGGGGGCTCCGCCGATGTTCGTGTGGCACACGGCCGAGGATGCGCTCGTGCCCGTCGAGCACGCCTACCTGCTGGGCCGCGCGCTCGCCGAGCACGAGGTGCCGCACGCGTTGCACGTCTACCCGCGCGGGCGGCACGGGCTCGGCCTCGTCGAAGGCGTCGCCGGCGGCGAGGAGGCCGGCGTCGCTCGGCACTGGACGCGCGACTGCGCCGAGTGGCTGCGCGAGCTCGACTGGATCGACTAGCGGCGCGCAGATCCCGGCGCGACGGGGGCTGGGTGCCGAGCATCCGACGCTCTGATGACGATGACGGATGCCCACACCAGCGTGACCCCGACGACGCACGCGACCACCAGAAGCGTCAGCCCGGCCGCGCCGGTGCTGATGCCGACGCCGATGAGCGCGTACGTGATGGTCGCGGCGTAGACGATCGAGCCGCGCGAGACGAGCACGAACCACACGGCGACGCCGCTCGCGGCGAGCAGCACGAGCAGCTGCCAGATCTGGCCCCACGCCGTGTCGACGGGCGCTCCGGCGCCCTGCATGACGGTGCCGATCTGCACGAAGAACGCCATGGATGTCCAGCCCGAGTACGTGCCGAGCATGAGGTAGAGCAGGCCTCGCTCGGGCGGGTTCCAGGTGGCGAGCTCGTCGCGGGCGCGCACGACGCGGGTCCAGGCGACGACGTGGGCGCAGATGATGACGACGAAGACGACGAGGCCGAGCGGGTTGTCCTGCCCGAGCGCGGCGGTCGCGAGCCACAGGCCGAAGCACGCGAAGACGACGCCGAGCGGGCCGACGAGGCGATCGCGGATGCTCGGCAGAGGCGTGAGCGTCGAGGGCCGGGCCTGCGCGAGCGCATAGGCGATGCTCGCGATGATGATGAGGCCCCAGATGGCGAACCAGGCGCCGGGCGGGACGAGCGGTGAGAACTCCGCCCCCGACTGCAGCGTCGTGGGTGAGAGCCAGTCGAAGACGAGCGACGACACGGGCTGGCCGATCGCGAGCACGACGAGGAGGCAGCGGAGGAGCATCCGCCGCTTCTCGTCGGTGCCGCGCGTGGTGCGGGGCGGCACGGTGACGGAGCCGGTGTCGGCGAGGGGCTCGGTGCGCATGGTCGGGCGACCTCCATTCGCGACCGCACGGGGCCTCGCGCGCCTCACGCGAAGGGGTTCCCGGGGTGGCGGCCGTTGCCCGCCAGGGTAGACCCGGCCAGTGGTGCGGGGATCGCGTTATCCCGTCGTGTCGGTGTCAGCGGCCGAAGCGCTCGGCGAGCAGCGCCCGCAGCTGCTCGCGGCTCGGCCGGCCTCGCAGCCCCGCCTCGGTGATGTAGACGCGGCAGGCGAGCTCGCCGGTCGGGCCGCCGCTCGGGAACGGGTCGACGCCGTCGAGCAGGATCGTCGGCGAGCCGGCGAAGCCCGCGGCGAGCGCCTCACCTCCCGTCGCCACGCGGCGCACCGTCACGGGGATGTCGTCGCGGCCCAGCTCGACGAGCAGGCCGCGCAGGTCATTCGCGGTGTCGGACCAGTTGGGGCACTCGTCGATGCGAATGAGCTCGACGCTGATCTGCTCGGCGGGGCGGTCGCCGCTCACGGCAACGGCCCCAGCAGGTCGGCGGCGATCGTGGAGTGCACGCTCTCGGGGTCGCTCGGGTGGTAGATGCCGGCGAGCACGTCGCGCTGCAGGCGGCTGAGCTCGGCCGACGTGCGATAGGCCCCTCCCCCGGCGATGTGCATGCACTCGTCGACGACCTCGCGCGCGGTGACGACGGCGCGCTGCTTGAGCCCCGCCAGGTCGCGGAACCACCGCGCACCCCGGTCGACACCGGCGTCGCGATCGCGGCAGACAGCCTCGATCTGGGGGGCCAGCGCGTCGAGGGCGAGCGCGGCATCCGCCACGCGCCAGCGGACGTCGGGGTCGGCCGACTGGGGCGCCCCCGCGTTTTTGAGACTCGTGCGCCGGTGCGCCGACTCGACGGCGAGCTCGAGGGCGCGGTCGGCGAGCCCCGCGTAGACGGCGGCCATGAGCGTGAGGAAGTTGGCCGAGATCGCGAGGAGGAACGGGTCGAGCGTCGGGCCGACGGGCAGGATGCGCGACACGCGCTCGTCGGGGATGAAGGCCTGCTCGAGCCGGGTCGTCCAGCTCTGGGTGGCGCGCATGCCGAGGGTGTCCCAGTCGGGGGTGAGGGTGATGCCGGGAGTGGGGCGCAGCTCGAGGCGGCCGGGGGTCGAGACGGGGGCGGTGCGGGTGAAGAAGCCGTGGATGATCTGGGGGGCTGTGCCGTCGGTGGGCTCGTTGCCGGCCGGGGTATGGAGACCGAGTGTGCCGAGTCTTGTCCACGCGGGGCTCAGGCTCGTGAAGATCTTCGTGCCGGTGAACGACCAGCCCGCGCCGCGACCGTCAGTGCCGGGGTCGACGCGGTCGACCCGCGTGACCGAGTCGGTCATGACGCGGTCGTTTCCCTGCTCGCTGATCGCGAAGGCGAAGAGCTCGCCCGCCGCGCAGTCGTCGTGCACCCAGCGCAGGCTCTCATCGCCCGCGGCGGCGAGGTCGCGCGCGACGCCCATCCAGACGAGGTGCATCGTCATGCCGAGCGCCGTCGCCGGAGCGTGCGCCGCAAGCAGCCGCTGATCGCGCGCCGCGGCGGTGAGGCTGCGCGGGCGCAGGTAGCCGGCGGCGCGCAGGTCATCGAGGTCGTCGAAGAAGAACGCGTTGCGTGCGTCGTAGTCACCGGCCCGATCGCGGATGCTCTGCAGGAGCTCGGGAGTGAGCACGGTGCGCGGCTCGGTGGTCATGCTTCCACGCTACTCGCGGCCCCTGACGGCCAGGCCTGCGCGCCCGCGCGCCCGCACACCTGCCCACCTGCCCACCTGCCACTTTCCCCGTCTATCGGTCGCGCGTTGCGGGGTCGGGCGAGAGGCCCCGCAACGAGTGACCGATAGACGCCGCTTCGGGCAGGAGCGCCGCGAGTCGAGGCGCTCGGCGGGGTCCCGCGATGTCGCCGGCCAGGAGTAGCATCCCGCGCATGCCCTTCATCGAGGCGAGCGATCTCGTCAAGACCTACACGCCCAAGGGGGCGCCCGTCGTGCGCGCCCTCGACGGGCTTTCGCTGCAGGTTCCGCAGGGAACCGTCACCGCCCTGCTCGGCCCGAACGGCGCCGGCAAGACGACCACCGTCAAGGTGCTCACGACCCTCATCAGCCCCGACTCGGGCTCGGCGGTGATCGACGGGGTCGACGTGCTCGCCGACCCCGATCGCGTGCGGCGCATGATCGGCGCGAGCGGCCAGTACGCCGCCGTCGACGAGAACCTCACGGGCTTCGAGAACCTCGAGATGGTGGGCCGGCTCTACCACCTGGGCGCCAAGCGGGCGAAAGAGAGGGCGCGCGAACTCATCGAGCTCTTCGACCTCGTCGAGGCGCAGAACCGCGTGGTCAAGGGCTTCTCGGGCGGCATGCGGCGGCGCATCGACCTCGCGGGTGCGCTCGTGATCAACCCTCCGGTGCTCTTCCTCGACGAGCCGACCACGGGCCTCGACCCGCGCAGTCGGCTCGCGCTGTGGGATGTCATCGAGAGCCTCGTGAGCGAGGGCACGACCGTGCTGCTTACGACGCAGTATCTCGAAGAGGCCGATCGTCTCGCCGACTCGATCTCGGTCATCGACGAGGGCCGCGTGATCGCCGAGGGCACGGCCGACGAGCTCAAGGCCTCGGTCGGCGGGCAGCGCGTCGCGCTCACCCTCGTCGACGCCGATGAGACTGAGACCGTGCGCGGCATCCTGCAGCGCCACGGCACGGGCGAGGCGGTGCCGTCGAACGAGAGCAAGACGTGGGTCGTGCCGGTCGACGACGGGCCGACGGCCCTCAGTCGCATCGTCGGCGAGGTCACCGCCGCGGGCATCTCTCTGCACGACGCGGGCATGCGCAGGCCGACGCTCGACGACGTCTTCCTGCAGCTCACCGGGCACGCGGCAGAGGATGCGGCCGAGAACGAGAAGGGCGCGGCATGAGCACCGTCGGCGCGAGCGGGATGCCCGGCGCGAGCGGCGGCGTCGGCGCGAGCCGAGCATCCGCGACCCTGCAGCCGGAGCCGGGGACGGCGATCGGGAGGTTCCTCAGCGACGGGTGGATCGCCACGCGCCGCAACCTCATGAAGATCATCCGCGTGCCCGACATCCTCGTGTTCACGCTGCTGCAGCCGATCATGTTCGTGCTGCTGTTCACCTACGTCTTCGGCGCCGCGATCGACGTGCCCGGCGGCTACACGTCATTCCTCATGGCGGGCATCTTCGCCCAGACCGTCGTGTTCGGCTCGACCTACTCGGGCTCGGCGATGGCGCAGGATCTCAAGGACGGCATCATCGACCGGTTCCGCACGCTGCCGATGAACGGCGCCGCCGTGCTCGTCGGCCGCACCAACGGCGACCTCGTCATCAACGGCCTGTCGATGCTCGTCATGATGGGTACCGGCTGGCTCGTCGGTTGGCGGGTCGAGTCGTCGCTCGGCGGGTTCCTTGCCGGAGTCGCCCTGCTGCTGCTGTTCGCGTACGCGTTCTCGTGGCTCATGGCGTTCCTCGGCATGAGCGTGCGCAGCCCCGAGATCATCAACAACGTCTCGTTCCTCGTGCTGTTCCCGCTCACGTTCATCTCGAACGCGTTCGTGCCGACCGAGAACCTGCCCACGCCGCTGCGCATCTTCTCGGAGTGGAACCCCGTCTCGGCCCTCGTGCAGTCGGCCCGCGAGCTCTTCGGCAACGTGCCCGCCGGCACGCCCGTCGGCGACGCGTGGACGGCGCAGAACCCCATCCTCACCGTGCTCATCGGCATCGCCGTGCTGCTGATCGTGTTCGTGCCGCTGTCGATCGCGAAGTTCGCGGCGCTCGGGAAGAAGTAGGGGCGGGCCTAGGAAGGAATCTCGTCCGGCAGCTCCTCGGAATTGCGCTTCCTCGGCTTCAGAAGGCTGGCAACACTCTTGATCTTCGAAAGCGCCTGTGGTTCGTCGGGGATGCCGTCGCCGTCCAGGTCAACGCTTCGGAACGGTCGAGAAACTGTGCCAGCGGCCAGGGCCATTCCTGCTCCCGCTGCCGCCGCGCCGGACGACACGCCGACTCGAACCGTCCCGGCCGCATCGACAAACCAGGTGCCGGTTGCTCGCGCGGCATCCTCGAGCGCAGCAATGGCTCGATTTCCTTCACCGTCGTCATCGCCGACCGTTTTGGCTGCCGCGAGGGCGAGATGCGCCGGAAATTCCGCCGGCGGCTCTGCGAAGGCTCTCCTCGACTCATCGATGACATCTCTGCCGAATACGAATCGCGTTACGCCCCCGGCGAGCGCCCCGACTCCGTACTCGACTGCAGCTCTTTGCTTGCCGGACAGATTCTCTTGAACTCCCTGGAGCTCGCCCGTCTGGATAGTACGCACGAGGTTCTGCGCCGCCCCGCCGGGAAGAGCGTCGGCAAGGGTGTTCGCCCAGTGTGACCAATCGTCCTTCCCTGCGCTGATTCGCCGGCTCGTCTCGATAACCCCGGTCGGACCGGAATCGGCGACGTCTGACGCCATCTGAGCTATCTGATTACCGTTCACCCGTCCATTAGTGAGCCCGTAGACGAGAGCGTGCGCTTGATCTTGGTCGAGTGTCATTCCATGAATATCCGCGAGCGCAAGAGCGAAGACAGCAGTGATTTCGAATTGAAGTTGCTCGTCGCCGGCGGGGAGCAGGGCGGCAGCTTGTTTCGCGCCAGACTTTGCGGCGCCGAGGGCCATATTCTTCGCCGCGACCTTGACCGCTTCCTTGCCTGCCTTCTTTGCCGCCTGCTGGCCAGCGCTCTTCACCCCTACTGCCGCCGCGCCCGCCACGGGGATGAGCGCAATTCCGACATCGGCTGCGATCGCGCCGGCGGCGATCATCGCCCCCGCAGCACTGATCGACGTGCGGTAGTGCCGCTCCAATAACGCGATGACTTCAGCAGGAGTCGCCTCTGGATTGCGACGCCTGAGCCGCAAGACGTAGCGACGAGCGATCGAGTGCCGAGCACTTACCGCCTTCGCAATTTCTTCTGTCGCCTCTTCGGGGGGCAGCTCGGTTTCGAGTCGGACTATCTCGACGTCAGTCACTTGTGATCCTTGCTCTCGGCCGAGCTGGGCAACCTCGTGCAGCCCAGAACGCGTCGCCGACTAAACACTAATTGTGATTGGTGACCGCCGACAATCACAGTCGGCAGCGCGCGCGGCCGACCCGGCTCAGTCGGCGAGCGCCGCCGCGAGCGCCCGGATGCCCCGCTCGACCTCCGCGAAGCTCGTGCTGAGCGGCGACAGTCCGATGCGCACGCCGCTCGGGTGCCGGAAGTCGGGGATGACTCCCTCGCCCCAGAGCCGCTCGACGGCCCGCCGAGCATTCGGGTGGTCGACCGTGATGTGGCCCCCGCGACGCGAGGCCTCGCGCGGCGACGCGAGCACCGCATCCGGAATCAGAGCGTCGACGAGCGCGATCGCGTACTCGGTCAGCGCGACCGACTTCGCCCTGATCGCCGGCATGCCCGCCGCCTCGATCTCGGCCATCATGTGCGCGATCGGCTGCATGCCCAGAATCGGCGGGGTTCCGCTGACGAGACGGCGGATGCCCGGCGCGGGCTCGAACCCGGCCGTCATGCTGAACGGCTCGGCCGCGCCCAGCCACCCGGGGATCGGGTTGCGCAGCTGCGCCTGGTGCCGCGCGGCGACGTAGGCCCAGGCGGGAGCGCCCGGGCCTCCGTTCAGGTACTTGTACGAGCATCCGACCGCCATGTCGACGCCCCACGCGTCGAGCTCGAGCGGCACCGAGCCGACGGCGTGCGAGCAGTCCCAGATGACGAGCGCGCCGTGGGCCTGCACGATGCCCGTGACCGCGGCCATGTCGGCCCACCACGCGCTGCGGTAGGCGACGCCGCCGAGCAGCGCGGCGATCGTGCGCTCGCTCACGACCTCGGCGATGAGCTCGGGCGTGACCCCGCCGTCGTGCGGCACATCGAGCCAGTGCACGGTGAGCCCGTGGTCGTCGGCGAGGCGCTCGACGATGAAGCGGTCGGTCGGGAACTCGTCGCGCGCGATCACGAGCTCGTCGCGGGCGGCGTGACCGGGCGCGTGCGTGCCGCGCGCGGCGATCGCGGCGCGCAGCAGCTTGAAGATGAGCACCGTCGTCGAGTCGGCGACGATCGTCTGACCGGATGCTGCGCCGAGGCACGCGGCCCCGATGCGGTCGCCCAGCCGCTCGGCGAGAGTGAGCCAGCCCTCGTCCCACCCGCGGATGAGCCGCCCGCCCCACTGCGTGCTCACGAACTCGGGGAGCGCCTCGAGCGTCACCCGCAGCGGTCGGCCGAGCGAGTTGCCGTCGAGGTAGGCGACGAGGTCGTCGCCCGGCACGAAGCGGTCGACGACGGGCGCGAGCGGGTCGGCGGAGTCGAGCGCGGCGGGGTTCGGCAGGTGGGCGGCGTCGGTCACCCGGTCAGCCTAGGCTCGGCGCCTGGACCGCGCGAGTGAGCCGAAAAGTGGCGAGTGAGTCGAAACATTCCGGCTCATTCGCCACATTTCGCCTCAGACACGGGCGCGCGGGGGCGCGGCGCCGCGACTACGCGACCGCGGGGAACGCGAGCCCCGGCCGCTGCACCGCGAGCCGCAGATCGTCGCCGACCCCCGGCAGGTCGACGGCCGCCATGCGCATGCGCACCGTGAGGCCCGTGGTGAGATCGCAGCTCAGCATCGCGTCGTGGCCGGCGTACGAGATCGACGCGACCCGGGCATCCGCCCCCGCCGCCGCGTGCGCGAGCAGGTCGTGACGCGGCACGATCCACTCGGGGCGCAGCATGAGGCGCACGGCGTCGCCGTCGGCGGGGGTGAAGCCGACCGCGGCGGCCTCGACCGCGCCGAGCGCGCACGTGACGCGGCCTCCGCGCCAGCGGCCCTCGAGCTCGACGACATCGCCGACGAACTGGGCGACCCAGTCGCTCGCGGGGTGCTGGTAGATCTCTTCCGGGGTTCCGAACTGCTCCAGGTGCCCGTCGCGCAGCACGGCGACGCGGTCGGCGAGGGTGAGCGCCTCCTCCTGGTCGTGCGTGACGAGCAGCGAGGTGGTGCCCTGGGCGCGCAGCAGCTCGGCGACCTCGCGGCGCAGGCCCGTGCGCAGCTGGGTGTCGAGCGCGGCGAACGGCTCGTCGAGCAGCAGCACCTCGGGGCGCGGAGCGAGAGCGCGGGCGAGGGCGACGCGCTGCGCCTGCCCGCCCGAGAGCTGGTTGGGGGCCCGATTCGTGAGGGCACCGAGGCCGACGAGCGACGCGAGCTCTGAGATGCGGTCAGCCCGACCGCGACCGCGCGGCACCGCGAAGCCGATGTTCTCGCCGACACTCAGGTGCGGGAAGAGCGAGGCCTCCTGCGGCACCCAGCCGATGCCGCGCTTCTCGGGCGGCACGACGCGGCCCGGGCGCGAGATCTCGCGCGCTCCGACCGAGATCGAGCCGGACTGCAGCGGCAGCAGCCCCGCGATCGACAGCAGCAGCGACGTCTTGCCGCAGCCCGAGGGTCCGAGCAGCGCTACGAGCTCGCCCGAGCGGATCGTCATCGACACGTCATCGACCGCGAGCGTCGACCCGTGGGTCACGCTCGCGCCGCTGACGACGAGGTCGCTCACAACTCCTCCTTGGCCGTGCTGCGGATGCCGGACAGCACCATCGCGGGAACCGCGGCGATCAGCACGAGCACCGCGGCGTACGGGGCGGCGGCGCCGAACTCGAACACGACCGTCCTGTTCCACAACTCTGTCGCAAGTGTCTGAATTCCGGTCGGGCGCAGCAGCAGCGTCGCGGGCAATTCTTTCATGGTCGCGATCGCCACCAGCAGGGCGCCGATGCCGACGCTCGGCAGCGCGAGCGGCACCGTCACGCGCCACCACGCCCGCAGAGGCGAATCGCCGAGCGTGCGCGCGACCGACACGAGCGACGTCGGCACGTCGGCGAGACCCGACCGCATCGTGCCGATCGCCTTCGGCATGAACAGCACCGCGTAGGCGAAGACGAGCACGACGACGCTCTGGTAGAGCACCGGCAGCACCGCGAGCGAGAAGAACACGAGCGACAGCCCGACCACGATGCCGGGCAGCGCGTGCCCGAGGTAACCCACCGACTCGATCGCCGAGACGAGGCGGCCGCGGTAGCGGGCGCCGAGCGCCGCGATGGGCAGCGCGAGCACGACCGCGAGCGCGGCAGCGGCGAGCGCGACTCCGACCGTCGAGCCGACCGCCGCGAGCAGTCGCGGCACGTCGAGCTCGCGCAGCGTCTCGGCCTGCACGAGTCGCGTCGTCAGACCCAGGAGCGGGATCGCAACGCCCACCACGGGGGCCGCCGCCACGACGGGAAGCAGCGCCACGAGCATCCCCCGCCCGATCGTTCGGGGGGCGACGGCGCGAGCGGCTCCGCGCGGCACGCGACCGCGAGCGCTGCGCTCGCCCACGACGACGAGCAGCGCCATGACGACGAGCAGCAGCGCGAGAATCGCGGCCTGCGCGCGGTCGAAGCTTGCCGAGTAGGCCGCGTTGATGCCCCACGTCAGCGTCGGGAACCGCATCATCGCCACGAGCCCGAAGTCGCTCAGCGCGTACAGCGCCACGAGCAGCCCGCCCGCGATCGCCGCCGGCCGCACCTGCGGCCACGTCGCGACGAAGAAGGCCGAGAAGGGCCCGCGACCCAGGGTGCGGGCGACGCCCTCGAGGTCGCCGGATGCCCCGCGCAGCGCAGCGGCGACCGGCAGCGCGACGTACGGCATCGTCACCGCCGACAGCAGCAGCCACGACGGCACGAATCCTTGCGCGCTCGGCACGAGCACGAGCCAGCCGTACCCGGCGATGAACGACGGCACGGCGAGCGGCAGCGACGACGCGAGCAGCCACACGCGCGGGAACGGCACCCGCAGCCGCGACAGCGTGAACGCGACCGCGGTGCCGAGCACGAGCGCCGTGGCCGTCGTCGCCGCGGCGAGGCCGAGCGAGTTCGCCGCGTACTCGAGCACCCGCCCACGGCTGAGCGTCTCGATGATGCGGTCGAGGCCCGACTCGGTGCCGCGCACGAGCAGATAGACCAGGGGGATGCTCGCCGCGAGCGCAGCGAGCGACCCGAGCAGCACGAGCCACAGCGGAGTCCGCCCGGCCGAGGCCCGTGCGCCAGCCGCACGCAGCGACACCTCCGAGGCCGCGACCGGAAGCTCCGGTGCGGCCTCTGCGGGAGGCGCGAGGGTCATGCTGCTAGTCGACCATTTCGTGGATGGGATTCGGCAGGGTCGGAAGACCCGGCTCGGCGAAACGCTGTGCGGGGCGCGGCTAGATCAGCCCTACGCGGGCCAGGAGCTCCTGCGTCTGCTCAAGCGACTCGAGGTCGCTGAGGTCGAGCTCGGGGTTCACGAGCGATTCGAGCGAGGGCAGACCTTCGGGCGCCTCGATGCCGGGCACGAGCGGGTACTCGAAGGTCTCCTCGACGAAGTAGCGCTGGCCGTCCTCCGACAGCAGGTACTCGATGAACGCGAGAGCGTCGGCGTTGTCGGCGGCGCCCTGCAGCAGGCCCGCGCCGGTGACGTTGACGATGCCGCCCGGGTCGCCCGCCTGCAGGAACTTCAGCTGGGCGCGCATGTTCTCGACGCCCACCTCGTTCGCCTGACGGAACCAGTAGTAGTGGTTGAGCAGGCCCGCCTCGAGCGCGCCGTCGTTCACGGCCGTGAGGATGGGGATGTTCGACTCGAAGATCTGCGGGTCGTTGTCGGCGAGCGCCTGTGCCCACGCTTCGGCCCCCTCTTCGCCCTCGAGCACGCGCAGCGCGGTGACGAACGACTGGAAGCTCGCGTTCGTCGGCGCGACGCCGAGGCGGCCCTCCCACTCGTCGGTCACGTAGCCGTCGATCGTGTCGGGCAGCTCGTCGGCCGTGAGGCGCTCGCCGTCGTAGACGATGACGCGCGCGCGGCCGGTGAGGCCGACCCAGCTGCCGTCGGTCGAGGTGAAGCCCGCGGGCACGGCGTCGGCGATGTCGTCGGGCAGGATCTCGAAGAGTCCGGCCGCGCTGAGGGCGCCGAGCGCACCGGCATCCTGCGACAGGAAGACGTCGGCGGGTGTCGCGTCGCCCTCCTCGAGCAGCAGCGAGCCGAGCTCGGCGGTGTTGCCGTAGCGCACCTCGACCTCGATGCCGGTCTCGTCGGTGAACTGGTCGATGAGCGGCTGCACGAGGTCTTCGTCGCGGCCGGAGTAGAGCGTGAACGCCGCGTCGCTCTCCTCCTCGGCGGGCGTCGCGCACCCGGCGAGCATGAGGCCGGCGAGGGGCAGGGCGAGCAGAGAGACACGGCGGAACGAGCGCATGAGAGAACGACTCCGAGGGCTGTGGGAGGACGAGGTGCAGGACGCGGCGACGCTGCCAGAGGTAAGGCTAGCCTTACTTCCTGAGAAGCGCCAGCCACGGGCATCCGCCCTCTTCTCTGCAGCGGATGCCCGCCGCCGACCGCCTGTCGCTAGCGTTAGCGCATGGACGCCATCGATTCGCGCATCATCGATCAGCTGCGTCAGAACGCCCGCGCCGGGTACGGCGACATCGGCGACGTCGTCGGACTCAGCGCCTCGGCCGTCAAGCGTCGCGTCGACAAGCTCATCGCCGAGCGGGTCATCCGCGGCTTCACAGTGCAGGTCGACCCGGCCGTCGAAGGGCTCGCCGTCGAGGCGTACGTCGAGCTGTTCTGCCGCGGCACCGTGGCACCCGACGAGCTGCGGCGCATCCTGCTCGCGGTGCCCGAGGTCGTCGAGGCCGGCACCGTCACGGGCGACGCCGATGCGATCGTGCGGCTGCGATCGCGCGACATCCCGAGCATGGAGGAAGCGCTCGAACGGGTGCGGTCGGCACCCAACGTCGACCACACCCGCTCGGCGATCGTGTTCTCGCGGCTCGTCGACCGCGCGCACGACTAGGCGGGCCGGCCGAGTCGGCTCCCCACAGGGAGCGGCTGGGCACCCGCCGCCGAAGGAACGGCGGACGCCCGTGGAGGCGGATCAGCGCGCGGCAGGCTTGCGCACCGTCAGCAGGATCCCGAAAGCGAGAAGCAGCGCGCCCAGGAAGAGCGGGCCGGGTAGCTCGACACCGGTCTCGGCCAGGAGGCGCGGGCTGTGTGCCTCCGCATCCTTGACTTCGGGGCCTCTGTCGCCGACAGTCTCGGTGACTTTGCCGTCCTGAGTTCCACCCGCAGCGCGGGGGTCGCTCTTGTCTTCGCCTTCGGGAGTCGCATCATCTCTAAGGCCATCGTCCGGAGGAGTCACACCACCATCATCCGGAGGAGTCACACCACCATCATCCGGAGGAAGATCACCGAGAGTGAGGGTGATGAACAGACTGTCAACCACCGAGTCCGTGTCGTTCTTGAGCTGAACGGTGCGGGTATAGACGCCCGGAGGACACAGTATGGTCGTCGCGTTGTACGTCGTTTCGATGTCGATCCGCCCGGTCATCTGACCGTCGGCAACGGCACCCGTGCTCGTGAGCTGGAAGCAATCGCTCATCGGCTCGAAGGACCCCGTCCAGGTCTCCCAGTAGTTCGACGCGCTAGTCGGCGGGTAAACCCAACCGCCCACGACATGGTCCGCGCTCGGGGCCTCACCTAGTGTCGCCTCGAACGCATCGCGGGACACTTCTAAGTCCCACGTCAGGGTGTCTGCGGACGCAGCGCTCGCCGTTCCCAGAACCGAGCCGGACACGAGCATGACCGCGAGAACTGCGCTGATTCTCTTCTTCATCCCGCGACCCTAACCTCGAACGAAGTCGGTCCTCAGAAGACGGTGACGTTGGGCGAACTTCTGTCACCCCAGGGTGACAGCCGGTACAAGTGGTTCCCCTTTCGGTCCTGGGCGACGCAGCTCTGACGGCCCCCAACCCGCGGGGGCCGGCGCTCGGGGAGGACGAGCCGCGTCGTTGCGCGTCGTTGCGCGTCGCCCTCCCCGCGGTAAGTGGACAGCCGGACTTTTCAGGCGGCGCGCGCCTCGGCCGACTCCTCCTGCGCCTCGGCGGCGTCGGCGTCGGCCTCGCCCGACTCGACGAGGTACCGCGTGTACCCCGGCACCGTCAGGAACGTCGGGAACTCCTCCTGCAGCGTCACCGTGCGGAACAGGTCCTCGGCCTCGGCGTACCGGTCGCCCGCAGCGCGCGGCAGCGAGCCGAGCACCTCGCCGAGCATCCCCTCGACGAGCTCGCGCGTGACCTGCTCACCCTCGACGGTGACGTGGTCCTGGTGGATCCACTGCCACAGCTGCGAGCGGCTGATCTCGGCGGTCGCGGCGTCCTCCATGAGGTTGTCGAGAGCGACGGCTCCGAGGCCGCGCAGCCATGCCTCGAGGTAGCGCACGGTGATCGAGATGTTGGCGCGCACGCCCGCGAGCGTCACCTCGCCACCCGCCGAACGGATGTCGAGCAGGTCGCGCGCCGTGACGTGCACGTCGTCGCGCTGACGGTCGAGCTGGTTCGGGCGGTCGCCGAGCACGGCATCGAACTCGGCGCGCGCGACGGGGATCAGGTCGGGGTGCGCGACCCACGAGCCGTCGAAGCCGTCGCCGGCCTCGCGGCGCTTGTCGGCCGCCACGCGCTCGAGCGCCCGCGCCGTGACCTCGGGGTCGCGACGGTTCGGGATGAACGCGCTCATGCCGCCGATCGCGTGCGCGCCGCGCTTGTGGCACGTCTGCACGAGCAGCTCGGTGTAGGCCCGCATGAACGGCAGCGTCATGAGGATGCGGTCGCGGTCGGGCAGCACGAACCACTGGCCGCGGCCGCGGTAGTTCTTGATGATCGAGAACACGTAGTCCCAGCGTCCGGCGTTAAGGCCCGCGCAGTGATCGCGCAGCTCGTAGAGGATCTCCTCCATCTCGAACGCCGCCGGGAAGGTCTCGATGAGCACCGTCGCGCGGATGGTGCCGTGCGCGAGCCCGAGCGCCTCTTCGGTGAAGGTGAAGACGTCGTTCCAGAGGCGCGCCTCGCGGTGGTTCTCGAGCTTCGCCAGGTAGAAGTACGGGCCGCGGCCGCGCGCGACGAGCTCGGCCGCGTTGTGGAACGCGTAGAGCCCGAAGTCGACGAGGCTCGCGCTCGCGGCGAGACGCAGGCCGGTGCGGTCGGTGTACTCGATGTGCTTCTCGACGAGGTGCCAGCCGCGCGGCCGCATCACGATCGTGGGCGTGCGCTCGGCGGTGACCCGGTACTCCTTGCCCGGCGCCCCCTCAACACTCGGCGAGGTGAACGACAGCTGCTCGCGAATCGCGTCGCGCAGCGACAGCTGCCCCTCGATGATGTTGCCCCACGTCGGGCTCGTCGCGTCTTCGAGGTCGGCGAGCCACACGTTGGCTCCCGAGTTCAGCGCGTTGATGGTCATCTTCGGGTCGGTCGGGCCCGTGATCTCGATGCGGCGGTCGTCAAGGCCGGGGCCCGCTCCCGCGACGCGCCAGGAGGAGTCGGCCCGGACATCCGCCGTCTCGGTCAGGAAGCCGAGGTCGCGCCCGTTGCCGAGCTCGTAGCGGCGACGCATGCGGTCGGCGAGGCGCTCGTGGCGCTCGCCAGCGAACCGGCGGTGCAGCTCGGCGACGAAGGCGAGCGCCTCGGGCGTGAGGATCTCGTCGTAGCGCGGCCGCATCGGCCCGGCGATGGTGAGGCGGGTGTTCGTGGTCGTGGTCATGATGTCTCGTCCCGTGATGAGTCGTGTCGCGCCGCGTGTCGTGCGGCTCTCGCTTCGGTCGGCACGGTGCCGCCGTGACACTCACACTTCCCGAAGAACGGGCGTGCGCATCCCCGAAGAAGGACTGAAATATGCGTGTTTTTCTATGCTTCCGAAAAGGCCGGTGTGGGATGCTCGTCGCATGCTCGACCGCGCTCAGTCCCCCGGCCACGCTGAAGAGGTGCTCGATTCCCTCACCCTCGGCCGCCGCATCCGCCAGCTCCGCTCCGACGCGGGCCTGACTCTCGCCGAGCTGGGTGAGCGCATCGGCGTCGCGACCTCGCACGTCTCGGTGCTCGAGAACGGCAAGCGCGAGGCGAAGCTCGGCGAGCTGCAGGCGATCGCGCGGGCGCTCGACGTGAGCCTCGAGAAGCTGCTGAGCTCCGAGGCTCCCACCGGGCGGGCGGCGCTCGAGATCGCGTTGATGCGCGTCCAGGAGGGTCCGCTGTTCTCGGCCCTGGGCATCCCCGCCCTGCCCGTGCGGAAATCGCTGTCGGACGACGCGATGCGCACGATCCTGTCGTTGCATGCCGAGCTCGAGCGCGTGCACCGCGAGCGCGCGGCGACGCCCGAGGAGGCGCGGCGCGCGAACGCCGAGCTGCGCGGCGAGATGCGGGCGCGCGGCAACTACTTCGGCGAGCTCGAGCAGACGGCCGCGGGGCTGCTGAAAGCGATCGGGCACACGGGTGGGCCGCTGTCGCAGCGCCTCGCCGCCGAGCTCGCCGCGCACCTGGGCTTCTCTCTGCACTACGTCACCGACCTGCCGAGCTCGACGCGCACGATTACCGACCTCGAGAACGGGCGCATCTACCTGCCGGTGCAGAACGCTCCGGGGCGCGACCCGCGCACGAACCTGCTGCAGGCGCTCGCGGCGCACGTGCTGCAGCGTCCCGAGCCGACGTCGTACGCCGAGTTCCTGCGGCAGCGCGTCGAGACGAACTACCTCGCGGGCGCGCTGCTCGTCGCCGAGGCCGACGCGGTCGCGTTCCTGCAGGCGGCCAAGGCGAAGCGCGAGCTCTCGGTCGAGGATCTGCGCGACCGCTTCGCCGTGTCGTACGAGACGGCCGCGCATCGGTTCACGAACCTCGCGACAGAGCACCTCGGAATCCCCGTGCACTTCCTCAAGGTCTCGGCGGCGGGAGTGCTGTCGAAGGCGTACGAGAACGACTCGGTGCGCTTCCCGACCGACGCGCTCGGCGCCGTCGAGGGGCAGAGCGTGTGCCGGAAGTGGTCGGCGCGGCAGGTGTTCGACGAGCCCGACCGGTTCAGCCCGTTCCACCAGTACACCGACAAGCCGACCGGAACCTACTGGTGCACCTCGCGCATCGAATCGGGCTCGGCGGGCGAGTTCTCGATCTCGGTGGGCACGCCCTTCGCGCACGTGAAGTGGTTCCGCGGGCGCGAGACCACGCGGCGCGGTGAGTCGACGTGCCCCGATGCGTCGTGCTGTCAGGATGCTCCGCCCGAGCTCGCCGCCCGCTGGGCCGGCGCGGCTCGCCCACAGGCGCGCATCAACTCGTCGCTGCTCGCCGCGATGCCGCGCGAGACGCTGCCGGGGGTGGATCGCACCGAGGTGTACGGGTTCCTCGAGCGGCACGCCGGGGTCTAGGCGCGCGGGCGTTGCCTCGTCGGGGTTGATCGCCTGAGCGCTCGACAGCGCGGTTTTGTATTGCTACATTGATTCGAACCGCGAACAGAGGAGTGCTCATGTCGAGCTCAGTGATCGTCGTTGCGAGCATCCGATGAACGACGTGGTGCTGTGGATCGCGATCCCCGTCGCCGCTTTCGCGGTGCTGTTCGCGGTCGCCCTCGTGCGCACGCGGTCGCTCGCCTGGCGGCAGAAGCAGCTGCTCGCACTCTCGACCCGGGTCGACCTCGCGGTGCCCGAAGCTCTCGAGCCCGAGCTGCTCCGAGTCGTGGCGCGCCGGCAGGGTGCATGGTCGTGGGCGTTCGCTCTCGCGTGGGTCGCGGGGTTCCTGGTGGTCGGAGCCGGCAGCGGCGCCGGAGCGTCTTCTCTCTCGCAGCTCATCGCGCCGGTCAGCTTCGCGGTAGCGGGAGCCGTGGCGGTCGCAGTCGTGATGATCGACCCGCGCCGCACGAGCTTCGGCAACCCGGTCGCTCGCCTCGAGCGCGTGAAGATCACCGATCTCGTGCCTTCACGTGCCATCGGGCTCGTGGTCGGCGTGGTCGCGGTCGCGGTCTCGCTCGCCGCCCTCCAGGTCGTCACGTCGGGCGTGACGCCTGCACCTGACGGGGCGACCTCGTGGACGGCTCTAGGGTCATCCCTCGCCGCGATCGCGGCCGCTCTTCTCGCGATGTGGGTCGTGGCGAGCCGAGCGATCGCCGCGATGCGACCGTTGAGCGGTGATGCCGCGACTCTCGCGTGGAGCGACGCGCTGCGCGCCGAGAGCGTGCGCGATCTGCTCGCGGTGCCGGCGCTGCCCGCGATGATCGCGGTTCCTCTCCTCGCTGCAGAGCTCGCGAGAGGCGCCCTGCCCGACCCGAACATGGCGAGCGTCGTCTCGGGCGTCGCCGTATACGCGACGCTCGCACTCGCGATCGTGATGCTCATCGTCATGCTCGATCACCGCACGACGCGGCACTTCCGGCGCGCACTGTGGCCCGCACCGCAGCCGGAATCTGGGACCATCGCATCATGATCGTCACGATCGACCCGCGCTCGGCGACGCCGCCGTTCGAGCAGCTGCGCGTGCAGGTGCGCGACGCGGTCGCGTCGGGAGCGCTGACGGGCGGCGCGAAGCTGCCGACCGTGCGCGCCCTCGCCGAGGAGCTCGGCCTCGCCGTCAACACCGTCGCGCGCGCCTACCGCGAGCTCGAGGCCGACGGCATCATCGAGACTCGCGGTCGCGCCGGCTCGTTCGTCGCGCCGCAGGGCGACCCGACCGAGCGCCAGGCTCAGGATGCTGCGCGCCAGTTCGCCGACCGCATCCGCCGCCTCGGCCTCGCTGATGACGCCGCACTCGCCCTCGTGCGCGCCGCGCTGCGAGCCTGAGCCGCCGCAGCCCGCGCGCCGGCGCACCCGGCACGCTTCGACAAGTACGGAACGAGTGAAGAGTGTTCGCCGCGTCCGTACTTGTCGAAGGACGCCAGACGCGAGTCGGACGAGAGCGATAGCGCCCGCCGAACGACCGCGGCCGCCCTACAGCGGCAGCTCGGCGAGCGCCGGGTACGGGTTGCCGAAGCGGTGCGCCGTGACGCTCACCGACTGCTCGCGCACCAACGGCAGCAGCTCGACGCGGCCCGCGGCCGTGACGGGGCCCGACCAGATCGCGACGTCGGGGTCTCCGTCGAGGGCGGCGAAGAGCTCGCGCGCCTGATCTGCCGCACCGCTCTCCGCACCGATGAGGCGGATGCGCGCGGGCCGCTCCGCGACGACGCGCTCCGTGAACGCCGCATCGCTCTCGATCACGAACGAGGCCGCGGCGAGCGGCGAGTCGAACTCCTCCGCGAGCGACAGCAGCGCCGACGGCAGCGCGATCGGCGTCGACACCGCGACGGGCGCCCCCGCCCGCACCGCGGCGAGCAGCACGCGCACGAGCGAGCCCACCGACCCCCCGGCCGCCAGGCGCACCACCACGGGCGACGAGCAGGCCCGGTACCGCAGCACGTTGCGCTCGACGCCGAGGTCGCTCACGTCGCGCGAGACTCCGAACTCGTCGGCCCACGCGCGCTCATCCGAGAGGGCCCCCGCCCGCGCAAAGTCGAACCCCGTGAAGTCGAGCCCCGGCTGCGCCGCCTCGAGGACGCGGCGCACCGGCGCGCTCAGGCCCCGGAAGCTCAGGTTCTGCTTCGGCGAGCGCGCGACGGGCATCCACGTGCCGAACCCGCCCACGTACGACGGCCCCCCGGCCTTCGTCGAGCCGCCGACGCTCGAGCGCTTCCAGCCTCCGAACGGCTGGCGGCGCACGATCGCGCCCGTGATGCCGCGGTTGACGTAAAGGTTGCCGGCCTCGACGCGCTCGGCCCAGTGGTCGACCTCGGACGCGTCGAGCGAGTGCAGCCCCGCCGTGAGCCCGAACGGCGTCGTGTTCTGCAGCTCGAGCGCCTCGTCGAGGTCGCGCGCGCGCATGAGGCCCAGTACGGGCCCGAAGTACTCCGTGGTGTGGAACTCGCTGCCCGGCGCGACGCCCAGCCGCACTCCCGGCGACCAGAGCCGCCCCGAGTCGTCGAGCTGGCGCGGCTCGATGAGCCACTCCTCCCCCGGCGCGAGCTCCGTCAGGGCGCGCAGCAGCTTGCCGGCCGCGGGCTCGATGAGTGGGCCGACGACCGTGGTGGGGTCGAGGGGCGAGCCGACGCGCAGCGTGCGCACAGCATCCACCAGCTGACGGCGGAACGCCGGCGAATCGGCGACCGACCCGACGAGAATGCCGAGCGACGCCGCCGAGCACTTCTGCCCCGCATGGCCGAACGCCGAGCGCGCGAGGTCAGCGGCGGCGAGATCGAAGTCGGCCGAGGGCGTCACGACGATCGCGTTCTTGCCGCTCGTCTCGGCGAGCAGCGGCAGGTCGGCGCGCCACGAGCGGAACAGCGCCGCCGTCTCGAAGGCTCCCGTGAGCACGACGCGGTCGACGGCCGGGTGGCTCATGAGCTGCTGGCCGAGCGCGTTCTCGGGCACGTCGACGAACCGCAGCACGTCTCGCGGCACGCCCGCATCCCACAGCGCCTGCACCATGACCGCGGCGCAGCGGCGCACCTGCGGCGCCGGCTTGATGATGACGGCACTGCCCGCGGCGAGCGCCGCCAGCACCCCACCGGCCGGAATCGCGACCGGGAAGTTCCACGGCGGCACGACGACCGTCAACCGCACCGGCTCGAAGCGCGCCCCGTCGACGCGCGACAGCTCGCGCGCGCTCTCGGCGTAGTAGTGGGCGAAGTCGATCGCCTCACTGATCTCGGGGTCGCCCTCGGCGAGCGTCTTGCCCGCCTCGGCGACCATGACCTCGAGCAGTTCGGCGCGACGCGCGGCCATCATGCGGCCCGCGGCGTGCAGCACGTCGGCGCGATCGTCGGCCGAGCGCGAGGCCCAGGTGGATGCTGCGGTGCGGGCATCCGCGATCTCGCGCTCCAGGGCCGACGGCGTCGCGATCGCGGCGGCGGCCACGGCGTCGGCACCCAGCTGCGTCGTGGCGGCGCGCGCGAGGATCGCGCGGCCCCACTCCCGGTTGGCGGGCAGCGCCGGGTCGGTGTCGGGCTCGTTGTCGAAGTTCTCGCGCACACCCACGGAGTCGAGCGACGCCCCGAGGGGCAGCTCGCGCGCAGCATCCGCCCCCGTCAGCCGGTTCTGCACGCGGTGCGCTTCCGGCGCGCCCGGGTGATCGATGAGGTCGGCGAGCGAGGCGAGGAAGCGGCCCTGCTCTCGCGCGAAGATCTGGTGCGAGTTCGCGAGCTCGAAGGCGCCGGAGAGGAAGTTCTCGGTGCTCGCGTTCTCCTCGAGGCGGCGGATCAGGTAGCTGATGGCCGACTCGAAGTCCTCCGGGTGCACGACGGGCGTGTAGAGCAGCAGCGAGCCGACCGTGCGGCGCACCGCCTCGGTCTGGTCGGGCGCCATGCCGAGCAGCATCTCGAACTCGACGCGATTCGCGACCCCGCGCGAGCCGGCGAGCAGGTGCGCCCAGGCGATGTCGAACAGGTTGTGGCCCGCGACGCCGATGCGCACGGCGTCGACGCGGTCGGGGCGCAGGGCGAGCTCGAGCACGCGCTTGTAGTTGGCGTCGCTCGCCTGCTTGCTCGGCAGCACCGCGACGGGCCAGCCGTGCACGGCGGCGTCGACGCGCTCCATGGCGAGGTTCGCGCCCTTGACGACGCGCACCTTGATGCCCGCGCCGCCGAGGGCCCGGCGGCGCTGCGCCCACGCGGTGAGCCGCTCGAGCGCCGGAACCGCCTCGGGCAGGTACGCCTGCAGCACGATGCCGGCCTCGTACTGCTGCAGCGACGGCCGGTCGAGCAGGCGCTCGAAGACGGCGATCGTGAGGTCGAGGTCGCGGAACTCCTCCATGTCGAGGTTGAGGAACGTGCCCGTGCGCGACGCCTCCTCGTAGAGCGGCACGAGACGCTCGACGACGCGCGTGACGGTCTCGTCGAACGCCCACATCGACAGCTGGCTGACGATCGACGAGACCTTGACCGACACGTAGTCGACGTCGTCGCGAGCGACGAGGGCGTGGATGCCCGCCAGGCGCTTGTCCGCCTCCGCGTCGCCCAGCACCGCCTCGCCGAGCAGGTTGATGTTGAGTCGGTCGCCGTTCTCGCGCAGCTTCGTCAGCGTCGCGCCGAGCTTGGCGTCGCTCGCGTCGACGATGAGGTGGCCGACCATGCTGCGCAGCACGCGGCGCGAGATCGGGATGATCGGGTTCGGCAGGAAGCGCGCGAACCCGCCGCCGACGGCGATGAGGCCGCGCAGCGGCGCGGGGAGGAAACGAGGGATGCGCTCGCTGAGCTCTTCGAGGTTGCGGGCGGCGACGCGCAGGTCTTCGGGCCGGGCGACGCGGTCGACGAAGCCGATCGCGAAGTGCAGGCCGTCGGGGTCTTTGAGCAGACCGGCGAGGCGTGCGGCCGCGGCGTCGGGCTTGGCCCCGCCGGCCTCGTCGAGCCAGCGGCGCACGAGCGCGACGGCCTCGTCGGCGAGCGGGGCGAGGGAGTCGAGGTCGCGAGTGACGTCGTGCACGGCGCTCTGGGCGGGCGCGTCGGGCCGCGTCATGGCTGCGCCGTTGTCGGTGCCGCTGTGGGTGCCGTCGCCGGCGCCGTCGCGTGAGCTGTCGAGCGGGTGATCGATCGGGGTGCTCATGGTCATCAGCCTGTCAGCCTCCGTGCTGAGGGGCCCGGCCGTGCGCACACCGCACGGCGCCGCGGGGCCCGATGAGTCTCAGTGTGCGCCGGGCGGCGCGTCGAGAAAAGCGAGCATTTGCGCACAGTATTGTTCGGTCTGATCGAACAATTGCAAGGAGGCCCCGTGCTCGATCTGCGCCGCCTCAGCCTGCTGCGCGAGGTGCAGCGCCGCGGCAGTCTGCACGCCGTCGCGCGCGCCCTCTCGTACAGCCCGTCGACGATCTCGCAGCAGCTCGCGCAGCTCGAGCTCGAGGCGGGGGTTCCCCTGCTCGAGCGCGTCGGCCGCGGCGTGCAGCTGACCCCGCAGGGCGAGCTGCTCGCCGAGGGTGCGGGCCGCGTCCTCGACGAGATGGAGCGCCTCGAATCGGCGCTGGGAGCATCCGTCGCCGTCGCCGCGGACGAGCCGCTGCGGGGAACCGTGCGGCTCGCGGTGTTCCAGTCGGCGGCGCTCGGCATCGTGCCCCGCGCGCTGTCGCTGCTCGAGGCGGAGCATCCATCGCTGCGTGTCGAGGTGACGCAGCGCGAACCCGAATCGGCGCTCGACGAGGTGTGGGCGCGCGAGTTCGACCTCGTCATCGCCGAGCAGTACCCCGCGCACGCCGCCCCGCTGCGGCGCGAGCTCGACCGCGTGCCGCTGCATCGCGACGCCCTGCGGCTGGGCATTCGGGCGGATGCTGCGCTCACCTCGCTCGCCGACGCGGCCGACGCCGCCTGGGTCATGGAGCCGCGCGGCACCGCGTCACGCCACTGGGCCGAGCAGCAGTGCCGGCTCGCGGGCTTCGAGCCCGACGTGCGCTTCGAGACGGCCGACCTGCAGGCGCACGTGCGGCTCATCGAGGCGGGGCACGCGGTCGCCCTGCTGCCCGACCTGCTCTGGATGGGCGGGCGCCCGTCGGTGCGGCTCGTCGACCTGCCGGGCTCACCGTCGCGCGAGGTGTTCACGGCCGCGCGCCGCTCGTCGGCGTCGCGCCCCGCGATCGTCGCGGTGCGCGACGTGCTCGCCCGCGCGGTCGCCGGCTGACCGCAGCGGTCGACGAAAAGAAGGGAGTGGGGCGACTCGCGACGGCGTGTCGCCCCGACACGCCGCGGACTCAGGGCGCGCTCCCTTCATTTGGTCGACGCCGGGACCTCAGGCCCGTCATAGCGGCGCCGTCGTAGGCTGACGGAACCCGCCCGCACCGCCGCGGGATCGCACCGCCGCGAAGGAGCCCGAGCCCGTGACCCCTGCCACCGAACGCCGCGACGTCGTCATCATCGGCGGAGGCCACAACGCCCTCGCCGCGGCCGCCTACCTGAGCCGCGCGGGCCTCGAGGTCGAGGTGCTCGAGCGCCTCGAGGTGCTCGGCGGCGCCGCGATCTCGGCCCAGGCCTTCCCCGGCGTGGATGCCCGGCTCAGCCGCTACTCGTACCTCGTGAGCCTGCTGCCGCAGCGCATCATCGACGACCTCGGGCTGAGCATCCGCCTCGCGCCCCGCCGCTACTCGTCGTACACGCCGCTGCCCGGAACCGACCGCGGCCTCCTCGTCGACAATCACGACGCCGCCGCGACCGCCGCCTCGTTTGCGGCCCTGGGGGCGAGCGCCGACGCCGACGCGTGGGGCCGCTTCTACGAGGGAACGCAACGCCTCGCCCGCGGGCTCTTCCCGAGCGTGACCGACCCGCTGCTGACGCGCTCCGAGGCGCGCGCGGCCGTCGCCGACGACGCGGTGTGGGATGCCCTCATCGAGCAGCCCGTGGGCTCCGCGATCGCGCAGACCTTCGCCGACGACCTCGTGCGCGGGGTCGTCTACACCGACGCGCTCATCGGCACCTTCGCCCCGAACGTGGATTCCACCCTCAACGCCAACCGCTGCTTCCTGTACCACGTGATCGGCGGGGGCACGGGTGACTGGAACGTTCCCGTCGGCGGCATGGGCGCCGTGAGCGGCGAGCTCGCGCGAGCCGCGCGACTGGCCGGGAGCATCCTCACCACGAACGCCGACGTGACCGCGCTGAGCCCCGACCGCGTCGTCACGGTGCGGCAGGGTGAGACAGACCGCCGCATCGCCGCCGACCACGTGCTCGTCGGCTGCTCGCCGCAGGAGCTCGCGCGACTGCTCGCCGCGGGCAGCGCCGACGACGAGCACGGCACATCCGCCCTCGATGCAGAGGGCGCCCAGGTCAAGGTCAACATGCTGCTGACGCGCCTGCCCCGCCTGCGCGATGCGAGCATCGACCCGGCGGCGGCGTTCGGCGGCACCTTCCACATCAACGAGACGTGGTCGCAGCTGCAGTCGGCCTACGACGCCGCCGCCGAGCACCGCATCCCCGACCCGATCCCAGCCGAGATCTACTGCCACTCGCTGACCGACCCGTCGATCCTGTCGCCCGAGCTGCAGGCCGCCGGAGCCCACACCCTCACCGTCTTCGCCCTGCACACTCCCGACCGGCTGCTCACCGAGGGCACGAACGACGCGATGCGCGCCCGCCTCGAGCGCGGCGTGCTCGACTCTCTCAACTCGGTGCTCGCCGAGCCCGTCGAAGACCTGCTCATGACCGACGGCGACGGCGCCCCGTGCCTCGAGACGAAGACCACGCGCGACCTCGAGCACGCCCTGCGACTGCCCGCCGGCAGCATCTTCCACGGCGACCTGTCGTGGCCGTGGGCGGAGGACGGCGCCGACCTCTCGACTCCCGCCGCGCGCTGGGGCGTCGACACGGGCCTGCCGGGCATCCTCTTCTGCGGAGCCGGCGCCCAGCGTGGCGGCGCCGTCTCGGCGATCGGCGGGCACAACGCGGCGATGGCGGTGCTCGAGAGCCGCTAGGGCGGCGGACAAGAAAAAACTCGGCCCCAGAGGGACCGAGTGGTATGCCCCCGATATTAGCAGGCCGACCTAGATGCGGCAGAGCGGGCCGACCCGGGCATCTCACCAACCGGCAGGGCGCCTCGTCGATCCGACCACGTGAGGCAACTGAGCGGCCCGAATCTCTTCGGCCGTCAGCTGGTGCCACCAGTGACCACCTACTCCGTCTGATGTCGCACCGCCCAGCTTCCCGGCGCGATAGCTGGGCGTGGGATTCACCAGACCCAACGGCACGCGGCGACGAGACTGAGCGATCGGGAACTCCAAGTCGCTGTCGTTGCTGATGACGATCGCCGCATCCACCCTCTGCTCCAGGACGTCGATGAGCAGGTGCGACGCGACGTTCACGTCGGACCCCTTCTCCTCGCGCCTCGCGACGGACGCCATGAAGGTGGCGGACCCATCGTCGGCACCGGCGGAGTCCTTGACCATGATCGGCCAGTGCGGCCTGGCGAGAACCGGCCTGCCCTTTCTATCCGCAACCGCGAGGGGTGCCGTCGCAACTCGTGAGACGTAGTTCCCGAGAGCGAGCTCATCGATCGACTCGTGGGCACGGAGAGCTCGCAGATAGACATCTTGATCTCGTTGTCCCGACTCGTTCGCTGCGCCGCTGATCCGGGCGGTGCAGTAGACGACACGAGAGTTTTCGGCGCCGTCCCACCCCGAATGGTCGCGAACGAGCTGGTCGGCAAGTCGCCGGAGGTCGAGCCAGCGCCAGCCGGGGGTCGATCTACCGCAAAGACTTCGCGCTCCGTAGTAGAGATTGAACCCGTCGATGTACACGCCCACCCGCATTGGCACATCTTGTCCGTTTCGGGCCAGCCTCGACGGCGCTTCACCACCGCCACAATGACCCAACAGGAGGCGACCCCGCTCAGCCCCCGATGAGCGCGTACACAGCGACGGCCGCGCCGACGAGCCCCGTCAGCGCGAGCACGATCGCGCCGCGCACGATGTAGCCGTACGGATGCCGCAGCTCGGGGTGATGGCGCGAGACGCGCGGGTTCGTCGCGCCGAGGATGAGCGCGCCGAGCGCGACCGCTCCAGCCGCGACCGCGACGCCGAGCTCGCCGAGCCGGAATGCCGTGAACGCCGCGAAGAGTCCGACGAGAGCGGACGACGCCGCCGTGCGCTGCCACGACAGGGTCGTGCGATTGGCCGGGCCGGCGCGGCCGTCGAGCCCCTCTTCGCCTGACCCGCCGCCGCCGTGCGACGAGGGCGCAGCATCCGCCGCCGTCATCAGACGCCCGTGAGCGCCTGGAACGCGGCGAACGCGGCGAGGAAGATCGAGACCGCGACGACTGCGCCCACGAGCCACGGCAGCGCCGAGGGCGGGGGCAGCGGCTCCTGCAGGCGCAGCGCGCGCTCGTTGCGGCGCCAGCTGATCAGCGAGTAGACGGCGAGCAGCCCGCCGCCGAGGCTCGCGAGCCCCGCGATGGCGATGATGACTGTCGGCAGCTCGCCGAAGCTCGCGAGGGTCGCGAGGGCGACGCCGCCGGCGACGAGAGCGAGGCCGGTGCGGATCCACGACAGGGCGGTGCGCTCGTTCGCGAGGCTCGCCTGCACGTCGGGCTCGGCGCCGACGCCGTAGACGGACCGCGGCTTGCGGTCGTCGGGCTCGGTGGGGTTCGGGTGCTCGTGCTGGGTGTCGCGATTCTGGCTCACCCTCGCACGGTATCGAGTTAGCGGGGCCCGAGCGACCCCCGTCCCCCGCTCAGTCCCAGACGCTCGGCGTCGGCTCGCGGCGCGGCGGCAGACTCGCGGCGGCGCTCCAGTGCGCGAGCCACTCAGGCAGCGGGTGGTCGTCGGGATCGAGGCCGAAGAGCTCGGCGAGCTCGGTGATCGGCACGATGCCGCCCGACTTCTTCAGGAACCGCGCCTTGATGACGCCGCGCGCACACACCTCGCCGTCGCGCACGAAGCGCTGCTCGACGTAGCCGGCGACGTCGTCGAGCCCGACGATGCGGCTCTCGACCACGAATCTCTGCCACGGCTCGAGCGAGCGTCGATAGGTGATCGTCGAGCTCACGACGACGGGGTAGTAGCCGCGGCGCTGCAACTCGGGCCACACGCCCGAGCGCGCCATGAGGTCGATGCGGCCGAGATCCATGATCGACAGGTACACGCCGTTGTTCATGTGGTTGAGCACATCGAGGTCGGTCGGCAGCACCCGGAACGTCGTGCGCGCCACCTCCGTCGGGGCGAGCCGGGGCCCGAATCGCGAGCGGATGCTGAGCAGCAGCAGACGGAAGATCATGTTCACCCGGCCGAGGCTAGGCCCCGCGCGCCCACGCGTCGCACCGGCTGTCGGCCTCCTCCAAGCGGGGCCCCGGCTCAGTGCCGGCGGTGGTCCTGAATCGTCATGCGGGCACCCTGCCGGGGCGCCTGGTAGCCGAGCTGCATGATCAGCCGCACGATCCGCTGCCGGTGACCGGAGAACGGGGCGAGCAGCCGCACCATCCCCGCATCATCGGTGCGCGTGCCGGTGAGCGCGTAGCCGACGAGCCCCGCGAGGTGAAAGTCGCCGACGCTGATCGCATCGGCGTCGCCGTGCGCGCGCTGCGTGATCTCGGCGGCGGTCCAGATGCCTACGCCCGGGATCGACGTGAGCGCCGCCGCCACCGCGGCACCCCCGCGGCCGTGCGCGAGCGTGCGCTCGAGCGCCGGCGCGACGGCCGTCACGCGCCGCAGTGTGGCCATGCGCTGCGGGCCGACTCCCGCCCGGTGCCAGTCGTGATCGGGGATGCTGCGCCACCGCTCGGCACCGGGCAACACCTTCATGCCCTCCGGCGCGGGCCCCGGCGACGCCTTGCCGTGCTGCCTGATGAGCGTGCGCCACGCGCGTCGGGCCTCGACCCCCGTGACCTTCTGCTCGAGCACGGCCGCGACCGCCGAGTCGAGCACGATGCCCGTGCGCAGCAGCCGCAGCCCCGCATGGCGGCGTCGCACGCGCGCGAGCCCGGCCACGACCTCGGGATCGAGCGCCGCCGCGTCGGCACCCGCGACGCCCTCGAGCGCCCCGGGCTCGAGCAGGGAATCGAGCGCGCTCCAGTCATCCCCCTCGCCGAGCAGCTCGGGCGCCTGCGCGATCGACCACGCGGCGCCCGGGCCCCAGGCGGCGAGCTGCACCTCAGTGGCGAGCGAGCCGTCGGGCGCGGTCGAGCGGTGGGCGAGCATCCGCAGCAGGGCCGGGCCCTCGGGCGTGCGCTGGGTGCGCCAGGCGGCGCCGTCGGCCGTCCACTGCATCGTCGGGTCGGCGTGGCCGCGGCGCAGCGGGAAGAGCGTGAGCCGCAGATCCACGGACCGGCCGGGGGCGTAGACGCCCGCCGCGTCGGGAGTCGCCGGGCCCGGCGCGGGGCGCGGGTCGGCGAGGCTCGTCATGCGGAAAAGGGTAGGCGGAGCATCCGACGTCGCCTACTCGGCCGGGTGCCCGCCCGCCGCGACGGGCGCGGTGATGCGCAGCGTGACCGAGCGGTCGGTCGTGCCGCGCAGCTTCTGCAGGCCGAGGATCGCGAGGTACTGCGCCCCGTACTTCTTCTTGAACAGAGCTACGAGGCGCTCTCGCCCCTCGGGGCTCTCGTCGACGATCGCGTGGCCCTCGACGACGGGGGCTCCGGGGGTGGGCTTGCCGACGCGATCGCACGCCTGCAACGTGACGCGCGGGGTGTAGCGGATGCGCTTCGTCTTGCCGGCATCGCGCGCCGTCGTGACGACGAGCGAGTCGCCATCGCGGCCCACCCACACCGGCGTGGCGACGTCGACGCCCGAACGACGGGTCGTCACGAGCAGCACGTACTGCTCGTCGGCCAGCGCGAGAAGGGCGGAGGGCTCGGAGGTCATGAGGCGAAAACTAGCCGGGGCGGCTGAGCGCTCGATGCGCCCCGCCGCCCCGGTCGGTGATGAGTGCGAGCTATTCGCAGGTGTAGGTCATGCCGTCGATCTCCCAGACGCCCGGGCCGAGCTCTTGGCAGACCTCGGCGACCTGGCCGATGACGCCGCCGAAGATCGCGGCGCCGCCGACGATGAAGGCGATGCCGAGGATGAGACCGAGCACCATGAAGACGACGCTGAGCCAGATGGCGGCGGTCGCGATGCCGTTCTTGTAGCCGGCGGCCTTCGACTTGTTGCGGGCCACGATGCCGAGGATGAGGCCGAGCAGCTGGAAGACGAAGGCGAGGATCAGGGCGACGATGCCGAGCGTCTTCCCCGGGTCCTCGCCCGTCGCGGTGCCGGGCGCCGAGTAGGCGGGAGCCGGCGGCGCCGGAGGGTACGAGGGCGGCGCGGGCTGGGCTGCGGGCGCTGCGGGCGCGGCCGGAGCGGCGGGCTGCGCGGCCGGGTCGCCGGGGGCGGTGGGGTCGGTCATCGGGTTCTCCTGTCGCAGACGGTGGAGCGGGGTGGACGGGTCGCGAGCGGCCCTCAGCGCGAAATATAGTCCTGGGCGCACCGCACGCGACAGAGGCGCGAGCCTCTGGTGCGAACGCCTCGTTTTCGCGCGACCCCCCGACACCTACTTAGATAGAGCCCATGCGCATTGGAATGCTGACCTCCGGCGGCGACGCTCCCGGCCTCAACGCCGTCATCCGCGGGGCCGTTCTCGTCGGCACGACGGTTCACACGCACGAGTTCGTGGGCTTCAAAGACGGCTGGAAGGGCCTCGTCGAGAACGACACCCTGCCCCTGTCGCGCCACGAGGTGAAGGGCGTCAGCAAGCAGGGCGGCACCATTCTCGGCACGAGCCGCACGAACCCGTTCGAGGGTCGCGGTGGCGTCGACCGCATCAACGAGGTCATGGCAGACAACGGCCTCGATGCCCTCATCGCGATCGGAGGCGAGGGCACTCTCGCGGCCGCGAAGCGACTGACGGATGCTGGCGTCAAGATCGTCGGAGTGCCCAAGACCGTCGACAACGACCTCGACGCCACCGACTACACCTTCGGGTTCGACACGGCCGTCGGCATCGCGACCGAGGCCATGGACCGCCTACGCACGACCGGCGACGCGCACAACCGCTGCATGGTCGCCGAGGTCATGGGTCGCCACGTCGGCTGGATCGCGCTGCACTCGGGCATGGCCGCCGGCGCGCACGCGATCCTCATCCCCGAGCAGAAGACGAGCCTCGACCAGGTCGCCACGTGGGTGAAGAGCGCCTACGACCGCGGCCGCGCGCCGCTCGTCGTCGTCGCCGAGGGCTTCACGCTGCCCGACGACGACGAGCCGCACTCCGAGCGCGGGCTCGACGCCTTCGGCCGCCCCCGCCTCGGCGGCATCGGCGAGCGCATCGCCCCGCTCATCGAAGAGCGCACCGGCATCGAGACCCGCGCCACGACCCTCGGCCACATCCAGCGCGGCGGCACCCCGAGCGCCTTCGACCGCGTGCTCGCCACGCGCCTCGGCATGGCGTCGATCGCCGCCGTCAACGAGGGCCACTGGGGCCGCATGGTCGCACTGCGCGGCACCGAGATCGTGCACGTGCCGTTCGAGGAGGCGCTCGGAAAGCTGAAGACGGTGCCGCAGTCGCGGTACGACGAGGCCGCGCTGCTCTTCGGCTGAGCGCACGGCTCGCGCCGAGCATCCGCCTACGGGATGACGGGCGGGCGGCGGTCGTCCGGGTCCATCGCGTACTCGGCGAGGGCGCGGATCAGCGCGGCCGACGAGCGCTCCTCGGCGATGCGGTCGACCCGAAGGCCCGCGGCGCGCGCGTCGAAGGCCGTGCGCGGGCCGATGCACACGACGACGGTCGACTCGGGCAGCGGCGCGAACTGGTCGGCGATCTGACGGGCGACGCTGCCCGAGCTCACGATCAGCGCCTGGATGCGGCCTTCGGCGACATCGTCGATGACGGATGCGGGGGCCGCCACCCCGACGGTGCGGTACGCGCTCACGAATCGCGCGGCGACCCCGCGCTCACGCAACCCGCTGACGAGAGTCGGCTCGGCGATCTCGGACTGCGGGACGAGCACCTCGCCGTGCTCAGCCGTGCCCGGCCATTCCTTGACGAGCCCGCGCGCCGAGTGGTCGCTCGGCACGAAGTGCACCGGATACCCGGCGAGCTGCAGAGCGTTGGCGGTCGTCTCGCCGACGGCGGCGACGCGCGTGCCCTCGGGCACTCGCACGCCCTGGCCGACGAGCACGTCGACGGTCGTGGCGCTCGTGACGACGAGCCAGCCGAAGGCGCCGTCGCGCAGGCGGTCGAGCTCGGCCGTGAGCTCGTCAGGGTTCTCGGTGCCGGCGAAGTTGATGAGCGGCGCGATGACCGGGGCGGCACCGAACGCGCGCAGACCCGCCGCGATGCCGTCGCCCCACTTGCCCCCGCGGGGCACGAGCACGCGCCATCCGAGCAGGGGTTTGATCACCGGCAGCGCCCCAGTGGGCGTGCGGTCGACGATCACATCTCGCGCAGAAGAGGACATCTCTTTCATTGTCACCCCGAAGAGGCGAGCGCGCCTAATCGACGAACGGCGCCCCTCGGTGCCGGAATACCGGCCTGCGAGGGGCGCCGTTGACGGTGCGGGCGACGACCGTGGTCGTCAGCGGTGCAGTGGCTTAGTCGTCGGAGAAGATCGCCCAGGCGACGAGACCGATGACGCCGACGGCGACGGCCGTCGCGCCGATGATCCACGGAACGGGGTTCTCGGCGTACGAGCGCTGCACGCGGTCGCCGACCTCGCTCGCGCGCTTCTTGACGTCGAGCTTCTCCTCGATCGCGTCGAGGGTCTCTTCGAGCTTGCGGCGGGTCTCTTCGACCGACGCCGACGACGGGGCGCCCGAGGGGCCGGTCGTCGCGGGCGAGTATCCCGCGCCGGAAGTGGTGGACGGGGTGCTGGGTGAATCGGTCATGTCAGACCTCACTTCCTCAGTCCGCGCACGGCGCGGACGTCTTCCTGAACACTCTCGAGAGTGTCGGTGGGGGTCGGGGGCATGCCGCGCTTGAGCGCGCGCACCCCGACGGCGGCGATGATGCCCGCGATGGTCAGCAGCACCACGCCGATGATGAGCGCCGACGCCCAGACCGGAAGCACGAGGGCGAGGGCGAGCACCGCAGCGGCGATGAGCACGAGCGCCGCGAAGAACGCGAACACGCCCGCACCCACGAGCAGTCCGATGCCGATGCCGGCCGCCTTCGCCTTCTCGGCGATCTCGGCCTTCAGCGACGCGATCTCGGCGCGCACCAGGTCACCGATGAGCTTGGGCACATCGGCGATGAGCGCGAAGAGTCCGCGCCGCTCGGCCGATGCGGCGACGGCGGGCGACGTGGGCGTGCGGGGAGTCGTCATCGGGCGTCTCCGCTGCCGGTCAGGAGGTGCTCGTCGAGCCCGACGGCGTCGTGCTCGTGGAGCTGCTCGGCGTCGGCGTGGGCGTGGTGTCCGAGCCGCTGGGCTTGGTCGAGCCGCCGTTCTTCTTGCCGCCGACCTTCGAGGCCGCGTTCTTGGCGTTGCCGCTCACGAACTCGGCGACCTCGGGGGCCTTCTCCTTGACGAAGCCCTCGACCTGGTCGACGCGCGTCTTGACGCGAGGGTCGTTCCAGAACTTCGACGCCGCCTCGGAGATCTGGTTGTACTTCTCACGGCCGGCCTTCGTGCCGAACACGTAGCCGACGCCCAGTCCGGTCAGGAACAGAATCTTTCCGCGCATTGTCGTACCTCTCTCTTCAATCCTCTTTGTTCACGTAGTCGTTCACGTAGTCCGCGAGCCGATCGGCAGCTCGCGAACCTCCAGGCTAGTGCGGGGGCCTTCGCGCGTGAAGGAGACGTGGAGCCAGTTCCCAGACGTGCCGCTCGCTTCGGGGTTCCGCCTGCTGCGGCGGACTCTCGATGCGGCGCCAGCGTTTGTTGCCGTTGCCACATGACGTCACCTGCTGGCGTTGTCCGTCGAATCACCTCAATAAGTCGTCCGCCGGGCGCCGGAGTGACGTCATGTGGGAAGACGACTCCGCGGGAGTGCCGGGATGATGCGGCGCGGGTCGTGCGGAGCAGCTGCTCCCCCGGCCCGTTCGGCGTTCGTGCGACTACTGCAGCGCGGGCTGCGCGGCCGCCGCCGCGCGGGCCGCGGGCGCCGCCGCCGCGAGCACGCGCTCGACCGCCGCGTCGTCATGCGCGGCCGAGACGAACCACGCCTCGTAGACGCTCGGGGGCAGCGAGACTCCGTGCTCGAGCATCGCGTGGAAGAACGGGCCGAAGCGCCAGGTCTCCTGCGCCTGCGCCTCGGCGTAGTTCTGCGGCGCCGAGTCGCGGAAGAAGATCGAGAACTGCGAGCCCGCCCACGCGACGGTGTGCGCGACACCCTCGGCCGTCAGCGCGCTCGACAGCCCGTCGGCGATCGTGCGGGCGACGCGCGGCAGGTGGTCGTAGACCTCGGGGCCCGCTCCGCGGAGCATCGCTGCTCCCGTCGCTACAGCGACCGGGTTCCCGCTCAGCGTGCCCGCCTGGTAAACGGGGCCGAGCGGCGCGAGCAGGTCGAGGATCTCGGCGCGACCGCCGAGGCCCGCGAGCGGCAGGCCTCCGCCGATGATCTTGCCGAAGGTCGTGAGGTCGGCGTCGTACGGAACGCCCTCGCGCTCCTCGAGCCCCCACCAGCCCGCGGCCGTCGAGCGGAAGCCCGTCATGACCTCGTCGCTGATGAGCAGCGCACCGTGCGCGTGCGCGGTGTCGGCGAGCAGCCTGTTGAAGCCGGGCCTCGGCGGCACGACGCCCATGTTCGCGGCGGCGGCCTCGGTGATGACCGCCGCGATGCGGTCGCCGTGCGCGGCGAAGACCGCCGCGAGGGCATCCTCGTCGTTGTAGGGGATGACGATCGTCTGGGCGGCCGTCTCGGGCGTGATGCCCGCGGAGCCGGGGATGCCGAGCGTCGCGATGCCCGAGCCCGCCTCCGACAGCAGCGAGTCGGAGTGCCCGTGGTAGTGCCCGGCGAATTTCACGAGCAGCGGGCGGCCGGTGGCGCCGCGCGCGAGCCGGATGGCCGTCATGGTCGCCTCGGTGCCGGTCGAGACGAGGCGCAGTTTCTCGATGGCCCGGCGTTCGGCGCCGTCGGGGCCGGTGAGCGTGAGCCGGTCGAGCACGAGCTCGGCGAGCTCGACCTCGCCGGTCGACGCGGCGCCGAATCCGAGGCCGCGGTCGACGGCGGCGTGCGCGGCCGCGATGACGTCGGGATGCGCGTGGCCCAGCAGCGCGGGACCCCACTGCCCCACGAGGTCGACGTACTCGGTGCCCTCCACATCCCGCACGTAGGGGCCATGGCCGCTCGCGAGGAAGACGGGCGTGCCGCCGACGGAGCGGAACGCGCGCACGGGCGAGTTGACCCCGCCGGGCGTGACGACGAGCGCGCGCTCGAAGGCCTCGGCGTTCGTGGTCGGCGTGCGACCGGAGATGAACCGGGTCATGACAGGAGCCCCTTCTCGGCGAGGTCGAGTGCGGCGTAGCTGAGCACGGCGTCGGCGCCCGCGCGGCGGATCGAGGTGAGCGCCTCGAGCTGCGCGCGATCGCCGTCGATCCAGCCGTTCTGCGCGGCGGCGGCGATCATCGCGTACTCGCCCGAGACCATGTAGGCCCAGACGGGCACGGTCGACACGTCGGCGACCTGGCGCAGCACGTCGAGGTAGGCGAGCGCGGGCTTGACCATGACGATGTCGGCGCCCTCGTCGAGGTCGAGCAGCGCCTCGCGCAGGCCCTCGCGCCCGTTGCCGGGGTCGAGCTGGTAGGTGCGGCGATCGCCCTGCAGCTGCGACTCGACCGCGTCGCGGAAGGGCCCGTAGAACGCCGAGGCGTACTTCGCCGAGTAGGCGAGCAGGGCGACGTCGGTGAAGCCGGCCTCGTCGAGCGCGGCGCGGGCGACGGCGGTCTGGCCGTCCATCATGCCGCTCAAGCCCAGCACCTGAGCGCCCGCCTGCGCCTGCGCGACGGCCATGTCGGCGTAGCGCTCAAGGGTGGCGTCGTTGTCGACGCGGCCACGGGCATCCAGCACACCGCAGTGGCCGTGGTCGGTGAACTCGTCGAGGCAGAGATCGGTCTGCACCACGAGCGCGTCGCCGACCTCGGCGGCGAGCGCGCGGGCGGCGACGTTGAGGATGCCCTCGGGGTCGGTCGCGCCCGACCCGATCGCGTCGCGCACCGCGGGAACGCCGAACAGCATGACCCCGCCGAGCCCGGCCTCGGCCGCGCGCACGGCGATCGCGCGCAGGCTGTCGAGCGAGTGCTGCTCGACGCCCGGCATCGAGGCGATGGGCTGCGCCTCGGTCGCGCCCTCGCGCACGAACAGCGGCAGCACGAGGTGGCGCGGGCGCAGGTCGGTCTCACCGACGAGGCGGCGCATCGCAGCGCTCTGCCGCAGACGGCGGGGGCGGATGCTGGGCCCGAGATCGCTCATCGGTCGCCGCCCAGGGGCGCGAGCGCTGCGGCCCCGTTCGCCAGCAGCTCGTCGGCGACGCGCGCGGCGAGCTCCTCGACCGGGTCGTCGGCGTCGTCGATGTAGAGCGCGTGGGCGGCCGAGACCTGCTCGCCCTCGGGCGAGTAGACGCGCGCGGCGAGGAACATCATGTCGCCGTCGATGAAGGCGTGAGCACCGAGCGGCGCCGAGCAGCCGGCCTCGAGGCGGCGCAGCACCGCGCGCTCGGCCTCGACGGCGAGTCGCGTCGAGCGGTGGTCGAGGGCCTGCAGCGCCTTCTTGAGCGGGCCGCTGAGGTCGGTGCGCGTCTCGATCGCGAGGCAGCCCTGCCCGGGGGCGGTGGGCCAGCCGTCGATGCCGAGAAACTCGGTGACGACGTCGAGCCGGTCGAGGCGCTCGAGGCCCGCGGCGGCGAGGATCACGCCGTCGAGGTCGGGCGTCATGGCCTCGATGGGCGAGCCGTCGGCCGCGACGCCGGCCTCGCGGCCAAGCACGCGCGCGAGGCGCGTGTCGACGTTGCCGCGCAGCTCGACGACCTCGAGGTCGGGGAACCGGCGGCGCAGCTGCGCCTGGCGGCGGGGCGATCCGGTGCCCACGCGAGAGCCCGCGGGCAGATCGGCGAGCGCGATGCCGTCGCGCACGATCGCCGCGTCGCGCGCGTCGGCGCGCTTCGGCATCGCGGCGACGAGCAGCCCGGGGTGCGGAGACGTCGGCAGATCCTTGAGCGAGTGCACCACGACGTCGCACTCCTCGGCGAGCAGCGACTCGCGCACGGCGGCGACGAACACCCCGACGCCGCCCGGTGCCGTCTGTGACATCGTGGCCAGGGGCGCGGTCGAGACGTCGCCGTGGGTCACGATGCGCACGAGCTCGACCTCCTCGCCCGTGCGGGCCGCGATCGAGTCGGCGACGCGCTGCGACTGCGCGAGAGCGAGTGCGCTGCCGCGCGTGCCGAGCCGGATCACGGCTGCAGACCCGAGATCGCCGGCTTGAACCCGGCGCGCACGTTCTCGCAGCAGCCCGGGCGGCACACGTCGTACCAGGGGCCGAGGGTCGTCTCGCGCACGCGCTCGCTCTTCGCGGCGCCGCTCAGGCGCTCCTCGACGAGGTCGATGAGGCCGCTCACGTAGACCGGGTCGACGCCGGGGGTCGGCACGCGCAGGGCGCGCAGGCCGTGCTCCTCGCACGTCTCCATCGCCTCGGTGTCGAGATCCCACATGACCTCCATGTGGTCGCTCACGAAGCCGACCGGCACCATGACGATCGCGGTCGCGCCCGCCGCGGCGTGGTCGGCGATCGCGTCGTTGATGTCGGGCTCGAGCCATGGCTGCGTCGGGGGGCCCGAGCGGCTCTGGTAGACGAGCTGCCAGTCGACGTCGGGGATGTCCGATCCTTCCGCCCGCAGCTCGGCGAGCGCCTTCTGCATGATGACCTCGCTCACCGCGAGGTGCTGGGCGGCGTACGCTCCGCCCTCGCCCCAGTCCACGTCGCGCGGGCCGCTGCGCTCGGCGTCGGAGGTCGGGATGCTGTGGGTCGCGAACAGCACGCGAGTGGTCGCGAGGTCGGCGCCCTCCGCGAGGAGCGTGCGCAGAGCATCCACCACCCCCGTCACGAAGGGGGCGACGAAGCCGGGCGAATCGAAGAACTGGCCGACCTTGTCGATGCGCACCTGGCCCCAGAGGCCCGTCGCGTCGAGGGCCTTCGCGAAGTCCTCGCGGTACTGGCGGCAGCTCGAGAAGCTCGAGTAGGCGCTCGTCGCCAGCCCCAGGATCGTGCGGTGGCCGTCGTCGAAGGCCTGCTGCAGGGCCTCGGGGAGGTAGGGATCCCAGTTGCGGTTGCCCCAGTAGATCGGGATGCCGAGGCCGCGGCGGTCGGCCTCGGCCTGCAGCGCCGCCTGCAGCTGGCGGTTCTGCTCGTTGATCGGGCTCACGCCGCCGAAGTGGCGGTAGTGGTGCGCGACCTCTTCCAGGCGCTCGTCGGGGATGCCGCGGCCGCGCGTCACGTTGCGCAGGAACGGGATGACGTCGTCCTGCCCCTCGGGGCCGCCGAAGCCGGCGAGGATGACGGCGTCGTAGGCGACGCCCTCCTCGACGTGGCCGGGCACGGCGTACTGCTGGGCGGTGTCGGTCGCGGCGCGGGCGAACTGCTCGCCCTCGTAGCGGCCCTCGGTCAGGTCGACGACGACGGCGAGGCCGTCGGGGCCGAGACCATTCGTGATGTTGGGCTGGCGCAGTGTCACTTGATGACCTCCAGGATCTGAGCGTCGAGCGCGTCGTCGTCGAGACGACGGCCGGTGTAGAAGGGAACCTCTTCGCGCACGTGGCGGCGCGCCTCGGTGTAGCGCAGGTCGCGCATCATGTCGACGAGATCGAGCAGCTCGTCGCTCTCGAGCCCGAGCAGCCACTCGTAGTCGCCGAGGGCGAAGCTCGCGACCGTGTTGGCGAGCACGTTCGTGAAGGCGCTGCCCTTGCGGCCGTGCTCGGCGAGCATGTCGCGGCGCTCCTCGTCGGGCAGCAGGTACCACTCGTACGAGCGCACGAAGGGGTAGACGCAGAGCCACTGCTTGGGCTCCTTGCCGAGCATGAAGGCGGGAGCGTGGCTGCGGCTGAACTCGGCCTGCACGTGCACGCCCATGGCGTTCCACGTCGGCAGGAGGCTGCTCAGCAGAGCGCTGCGGCGCAGCGTGCGAACCGCGGTCTGAATCTTCTCGGGGTCGGGCCCGTGCAGCCAGAGCATGATGTCGGCGTCGGCGCGCAGGCCGCTCACGTCGTAGATGCCGCGCACGGTCACGCCATCGGCGGTCACGGCCTCGACGGCCTGCTGCACGCCGCCCCCGGTCGCGGGGCGGTGCGGGTCGCGCCGAAGCACGACGTACACGGTGTAGGCGAGCTGGTCGCTCACGATGCGTTCCTCTCGGTGGATGCTGCGGGGTCGGCGCTGCTCTCAGCAGCGGGGGTGCTCGTGGGGGCGTCGGCGCCCGGTGCGCCGAGGCGCTCGGCGAGGCGGTGCGCGTGGTCGATGACGCTCGCAAGACCGGTGCCCGACACCTGCTCACCGACAAGGGGGATGCTGTCGTCGGCCTCGATGCGACCGGCGCGCAGCCAGGTGGTCGCCTCGGCCGCGACGACCGCGGTCTCGGGAATCGTGACGCCGAGCAGCAGCTCGGCATCGCGCCGCGCGGTGTCAGCGCTCGGCAGGCTCTCGTAGCTGAGCCGCAGCACCTCGCGCCCGGCGGCGGCCTCGCGCACCCAGGCCCACTTGGCGCTCACGTGCGTGAGGGCGCGCGCGGTCACGTCGGTGCCGCGCGCGACGAGCACGCCCGTGCCGCGCGGGTTCTCGGCGAGCGCGCGGGCGGCGTCGGTGCCGGCCTCGATCACGAGGGTCATGAGGTGCGTCGCGGTGCGGGTCGCGGCACGGCCGTCGGCGGGGTCGACGAGGCCGGGCGCCGCGACGACGACGAGGCCCTCGCGCACCTCGCCCTCGGGCTCGTCGAGGTCGTCGGCCGGGTCGGCGGGGTCGACCGTGGCGAGGTCGGGGTCGATGCCGACGACCGACCCGCGCGCAGCATCCGGGTCGACCGCGAGCACGACGCGGTCGGGGTGCACCTCGGCAACGCGCACGCCGTACTCGATCGGCACGCCGTAGCGGTCGAGCTCGGCGAGCAGCGTGTCGACGAGCATCCGCATGCCGCCCTCGAGGCCGGCGACGAGCGAGCCCGCGGGGGCGTCGGTGCGCAGGCGGGCGACGGCGCGAGCGAGCGAGTTCTCGCGCAGCAGGTGGTGCACGAGCCCGGGCGCGACGCTCACCGGCAGGTCGTCGGGGTGCTTCGAGTGGATCCCCTCGACGACGGGGGCGACGAGCTGCTCGAGGATTCCGTCGCCCATGCGCCGCCGCACGAGCTCACCGAGCGTCGCCGACTTCGCGCCGACGGGGCCGGGGAGCAGAGCATCCGCCATGCCGCGCCACGCGGCTTTGCGACCCACGACCGCGACGACGTCCTCGGCGAGCGGGGCCGCGGGGATGCCGAGCAGGCTCACCGCGGGCAGCGGCACCGTCGTGCCCGTGCGGGCGTGCAGCCAGGCGGGGGCGTCGAGGGGGGCGATGATGCGGTCGGCGAGGCCGAGCCGCTCGAGGTAGGCCCGCACGGTGCCGCCGCGGGTGGCGAAGGCCTCGGCTCCTGCGTCGAGGGGGATGCCCGCGATCGTCTTCTGCAGCAGCTGGCCGCCGGCGCGCGACTCGGCTTCGAGCACGCGCACGCGGTGGCCCTGCAGCACGAGCTCGCGCGCCACCACGAGGCCCGCGATGCCGGCGCCGACGACGAGGGTCTCGCGCATCAGTCGGGCAGCTCTCCGTGTATGTACCGCACGAGGCCGGTCAGCACGTCGGGGTCGGTCTCGGGCGGCACGCCGTGGCCGAGGTTGACGACGTGCGCGGGGGCGGTGCGGCCGTGCTCGAGCACGGCGTCGACGTGCGCCTTGAGGGTGGGCCAGCGAGCGCCGAGGAAGGCGGGGTCGATGTTGCCCTGCAGCGGGAAGCGGCCGCCGAGAATCTCGTTGGCCTCGTCGAGCGGCAGTCGCCAGTCGATGCCGATCGCGTCGACGCCGAGGTTCGCGATGTCGGGCAGGATGCGCTCGGTGCCGAGACCGAAGTGCACCTTCGGCACGTCGAGGCCGCGCAGGTGGCTGAAGGCGCGCTTCGAGTGCGGGGCGACGCGGCGCAGGTAGTCGTTCTGCGAGACGGAGCCGATCCACGAGTCGAAGAGCTGCGCGGCGCTCGCACCCGCCTCGATCTGGGCCCGCAGGAACTCGCCCGTGATGTCGGCGCACCAGTTGAGCAGCGTCGCCCACGTCTGCGGGTCGCTGTGCATGAGGGCGCGGGCGCGCATCTGGTCTTTCGACGGGCCGCCCTCGACGAGGTAGGCCGCGAGAGTGAAGGGGGCGCCGGCGAAGCCGATGAGCGGCGTGCTGCCGAGCTCGGCGACCGTCATCGCGACGGCCTCGCGCACGGGGTCGAGGCTCGCGGGGTCTATGGGGCGCAGCTTGAGCACGTCGCTCGCGGTGCGGATCGGCTCGTCGATCACGGGGCCGCGGCCGCCGACGATGCGCACGTCGACGCCCGCGAGCAGCACCGGCACGACGATGTCGCTGAAGAAGATGCCCGCGTCGACGCCGTGACGACGCACCGGCTGGAGCGTGATCTCGCTCGCGAGCTCAGGGGTGAGGCACGCCTGCAGCATGTCGCCGCCGGCCCGCAGTTCGCGGTACTCGGGCAGCGATCGGCCGGCCTGACGCATGAACCACACGGGGGTGCGCTCGGGGCGGTCGCCGCGGTAGGCGCGAATGAGCGGCGCGTTCGCTGTGCGACCGTCGACAAGAGGGTGGGAGGGGCTCAACGGCACTGGTCAAGGATAGGCCGTGCTTTCCGAGAGCCCGCCGGGGCTGGAGGCGGGCTGAGCGCCCGGCTCGGCGGCACCGGCACGGCACTCGGGCGCATATTCGGGGGGGTCGATTCTCGCGGGTCGCTGGCGGCCGCCACGGACGGGGCTCCCACTTTCAGCAACGTAGAATCGCCCCGTGCTTCTCTGCGTCACCGCCAATCACCGCAACACGCCGTTCGAGGTTCTCGAGCGGCTCGCGGTCGACGCCGACGCCCTGAGCGAGGCCGTGCGCGCCACCGACGCCTCGGTGCGCGGAGCCATCACGGTCGCCACGTGCAACCGCCTCGAGGTCTACCTCGACGTCGACGCTCCCGCCGACGCGACTCCCGATGACACGCACGCGCTCGTGCGGGCTTCCGTCTCGCGCGCGCTCGATGCGGTGGGGGCGGATGCTCCCGCCGACGTCGCGGCGACCGCCGAGGTGCTCGACTCCCCCGCCGCCGTGCACCACCTCTTCGCGGTCTCGGCCGGTCTCGAGTCGGTCGCGGTCGGCGAGGAGGAGATCGCCGGGCAGGTGCGTCGAGCCGCTCAGGCGGCTCGCGCGAGCGGAGCATCCACCGGTCGTCTCGATCGCGTCTTCCAGGAGGCCATTCGCACCGCTCGCGCGGCGCGCGCCCAGGGCGACGCGAGCCGCACCGGCCGCAGCCTCGCGCGCCTCGCCCTCGACCTCGTCGGCAGCCGCCTCGCCGACTGGGGCTCGGCGCGCGTCGTGCTCGTCGGCACCGGCCGCTACGCCGCGACGACCGTCGCCGCGCTGCGCGACCGCGGCGCCGAGAGCATCACCGTCTACTCGCCGAGCGGCCGCGCCCAGGTCTTCGGCACGCGCCACGGCCTCGACTGGACCAACGACCTCACCGCCGCGATGAGCGGGGCCGACGTCGTCATCACGTGCACGACGCGGCTGAGTCTGTCGGCCGCGGACGTGCCGGCGGAGGCGCCCGCGTACGTCGTCGACCTCGGCCTGCCCCGCAACGTCGATGCCGCGGTCGGCGAGATCGAGGGTGTGACGCTGCTCGACCTCGAGACGATCAGGCTGCACGCTCCGCTCGTGCACTGGTCGGCAGAAGAGGAGGCGCGCAGCGTCGTCGCCGAATCAGCCCACGCGTACGTCACCGCCGCCGCGGTCGAGCCGTCGATCGTGGCCCTGCGCCAGCACGTGCTCGAGCTCGTCGACGACGAGATCGAGCGGGCCCGCCGCCGCGGCGACACCGACGGCCGGGTCGAGGAGGCCCTGCGTCACCTGACGAGCGTGTTCCTGCACACGCCGTCGACGCTCGCTCGCCGGCACGCCGTGGCAGGGCGCGGGGTCGATGTCGCGGCCGCGATCGAGACGCTCTTCGGGCTGCCGGTGGGTCGCGCGGGGGCCGCTGCGGCGGCCGCGCCGTCGCCGGTCGCGCCGACGGTCGCGGCGCTCGACGCCGCTGAGCTCGGCTCGGCGCCCTCTGCGCCGAACGCCGCCTCGGCGTAGCTGCCTGCCTCTCGCGCCTCACTGCCCCCCGCCCCGTCGGTGCCCCGGCGCACTCCGCGCTGTTTCGGGCACACCGGGCGCCCTCGTCAGTCCTGGTTGCCCGGAACAGCGCGGTGTGGCGCGTTGGCCAGCATGAGGTGCCGTCGCGGCAGAGCCCCGATCAGGCGGTGACCCGCTCGAGCACCGAGAGCAGTGCGAGTCCGTAGGCCTCGGGGGCTGAGACGCTCTCGAACTCGACCTCGTCGCCCGACGCGGCCCGCAGTACGACGCGGTAGGAGTCGTCGTCGCGCTCGAGTCGCACGAACGCTCCGCGCAGGAGGTCGCGCAGCTGGTCCTCCCGCGGCAGCCACAGGGCATCCTCGACCGCGACGGAGTCGAGCGCCCACTCGGTCGTCCCGTTGAAGCCGAGCACCGTGCCGGTCGAGTACTCGTGCGGCTCGATGGTGAGGTCGCTCACGGTGAAGACGTCGCCGTCGAGCTCGGGGCGGTCGATCTGGAAGCGGTCGCCCGAGGCGGGCTTCCAGCGCAGGCCGGCGTCGCGCAGCTGGCGGGCGAGAGAGGTGCTGATCACGCGGCGATGCTCACACGCAGAACCGGGTGCCGCCTGAAGACGACACCCGGTTCACATGATGCGGATGCTCCCCACCCGGTCACCCGGACGAGGAAGGAGCGGAGCCGGAGCGGCGAGGCGTTTTCGGGTCGCGTCGCTGCTCCGGCCCCGCAGAAGGGCCGGGTACTAGCCCTGGATACGAGCCGCCTCCCGGCGACGAGCGACCACGAGACCGGTGCCGGCCATCATGATCAGGATCGCGACCATGCCCAGACCACTGAGCGCGTTCGACGCACCCGTGATGGCCAGAGTGGTCAGGTCGCAGTTCGTCGGGGCGATGAACGACAGGTTCCAGACCGTCTGCTGACCGGGCTGGAAGCCGAACTCCTCCGAGTCGACGAGCGACGCAACGATCGTCGGCGTCGAGCCGGCTGCGGCGGTGTAGGTCTTGTTGCCCTCCACGACGACGCCGTCGACGGTCCAGACGACGCCGGGCTCGTTGCTCAGCGTGAAGCTGCCCGGGTTGCCGAGGCAGTCCGGCTGCGTGAACGTGACCGAGCCCTCGGTGAGCGGCTTGGTCGTCAGGTCACCGCAGAGCACGGTGTCGACGATCTTCGCCGGGATCGAGATCACGACGGTGAGCAGCGTGCCCTCTTCGGTGATCTCAGTCGAGATGATCGTCGGAGCTCCAGGGCCGGTGGCGGGGATCAGGAACGGTCCCTCCGACGCGCTGAAGACCGAGTCCACCGCGGCGCGGAACGTGAACGTCTGCTCCGACATCGCGGCCATCTCGAACTCCGGCTCGATGAGCACAGCGTTCGAGGTGAGCTCCTCGTTGATGGAGACGGCGCCGGGCAGCTCGCAGGTCGGAGCGGTCCAGTCGAACGTCACGCTCGCGGTGCCGAAGGTCGGCGGCTCGCAGTCGACGAACTCGAACTCGACCTCGACGCTGAACTCGCCCGAGTTCGTCAGCTCGTAGCCCTCGTCGGCCGTCGCGGTGATCGCGTACTCGCCTGCGGTCAGGTTGTCGATCGTGTCACCGGGACCGAACTCGCCCTCGATGCCCTCGACCGTGTAGGTGACGCCAGCGTCATCGCCGAAGGTGATCGAGCCGTTGCCATCGAGGCAGTTGGTCGGGGTCGGATCTGCCGACGCGGTCGCGTCGAGCGGTTCGACGGGGCAGTCGACCGACGTGCTGCCGACCGTCTCGGTGAACGTCGCGTCGCCGTCGATGCCGTAGCCGCTCGGTGCGCTCGCGGTGATCTCGTAGTCGCCCGCGTTGAGGCCGTCGAGCTCGTCACCGGGCTCGAAGGTTCCATCGATGCCCTCGACCGTGAAGGTCACACCCTCGTCACCGATGAAGGTGATCGAGCCGTTGCCATCGAGGCAGTTCTCCGGGCTCGACGAGGTCGACGCCTCGACGAGCGGGAGCGTGCAGAGGATCGAGGTGCTGCCCACCGTCTCAGTGAAGCTCGCGTCACCACCAATGCCGTAGCCGCTAGGAGCGATCGCCGTGATCTCGTACTCGCCAGCGTTCAGACCATCGAGCACATCGCCGGGCTCAAAAGTTCCGTCGATGCCCTCGACCGTGTAGGTCACGCCCTCGTCACCGGCGAAGGTGATCGAGCCGTTGCCATCGAGGCAGTTCTCAGGGGTCGACGACGTCGACGCCTCGACGAGCGGCAGCTCGCAGTCGATCGACGTGCTGCCGACCGTCTCAGTGAAGCTCGCGTCACCATCGATGCCGTAGCCGCTCGGAGCGATCGCCGTGATCTCGTACTCGCCAGCGTTCAGACCATCGAGCACATCGCCGGGCTCAAAAGTTCCGTCGATGCCCTCGACCGTGTAGGTCACGCCCTCGTCACCGGCGAAGGTGATCGAGCCGTTGCCATCGAGGCAGTTCTCAGGGGTCGACGACGTCGACGCCGCGACCAGCGGAAGGGTGAAGCCGATGATGTCGAAGCCCACGTGGGAGATGCCGTTGCCCGTAGCGGACTTGAAGTCGTAGGAGGTGCCGTCGAACTCGCTCGTGTCGATCAGGACGACCTTGGTGCCGCCCTTGACGCAGAAGTCGACGTCCCAACCAGAGTTGAGCGACCAGCTGAAGACGCTGCCATCCCAGCTGACGGAGCCCCAAGCGTCCGGCGCCTGCGCCGTGTAGGTACCGCTGCTCGCATTCATCGAGTCGGGCTTGCTGTAGCCATCGACCTTGTCGCAGGTCAGGCCATTGTCATCGATGGTGGTGACGGCCCCGGTGACGACAGGGGTGGACGAACTGACGGGTTTGCCGGCGTCGCCGGGCTTGGCAGCCATCGCGGGGCTCGCTCCGCCGACGGCCATGCCGAGGGCGAGGAAAGTCGCAGTGGCCGCAGCGAGAAGTCGCTTATGCAGCATGGTGTGCTCCTGGGGGGTCGGAGCCGGGCGCGCCGCAGAAGCGGGCACGCCAGGTATCGGGTAATCGGGTAGCGCTCTCGGTCATCCGGGGGAGGAATCACGAGCGCGAGTCGGCCGCCGTCGGGGAACGTCGACCTGGGTGTTCGGGTACTGCCGACTCGGCGATCCGACGAACGTCGGGTGAGCCGGATCCTGAGTCAGACCCGACGTTATTGCCCCGGAGGTTCGCGCGGCAACATGGACCGTTCCGTCTACCCCTTTATTGGGGCCCAAGTTTTGCTCAGCTCCATTCCACGGTTTCACGCGGCACACGCAGAACCGGGTGCCGCCTGAAGACGACACCCGGTTCACATGATGCGGATGCTCCCCACCCGGTCACCCGGACGAGGAAGGAGCGGAGCCGGAGCGGCGAGGCGTTTTCGGGTCGCGTCGCTGCTCCGGCCCCGCAGAAGGGCCGGGTACTAGCCCTGGATACGAGCCGCCTCCCGGCGACGAGCGACCACGAGACCGGTGCCGGCCATCATGATCAGAACAGCGACCATGCCCAGACCGCTGAGCGCGTTCGACGCACCCGTGATGGCCAGAGTCGGCAGGCAGTCATCAGCCGCAGGGAACGACAGGTTCCAGACAGTGCGCTGGTTCTCGTCGTTCCATCCGAAGCCCGTCGGGAACTCCTCGCTTGCCGGCTCGAGGCTCGCCTCGATGCTCGGCGTCGATCCGATCGCCGCCGTGTAGGTCTTGTTCCCCTCCACGACCACACCATCAACGGTCCAGATCACACCGGGCTCGCTCCGGAGCGTGAAGCTCCCGGGGTTGCCCAGGCAGTCCGGCAGCACCCACGTGACAGATGCTGTCGTCACGGGGGCGGTCGGAAGGTCGGGGCAGAGCTCCGCGTTCGGGCCATCGAGCGTTCCGGTGAAGGTCAGCACCTTCCCGTCTTCGGAGACCGTGCGCCCCTCGACCGGCTCGCTGCTCTGGAAGAACACCGTGTCGTCGCCGATCGTCACGAACACGACCTCGTAGTCGAGACCGTCGTACGTCACGCTCTGCAGCGAGGCGAGTTCGGAGTCGAATTCGAAGCCGTCCTCGTCGAGCGACTCGGGCGCGAGGCACGTGGCGTCCACGAACGTGATGGATGCGTCGGTGATGGGAAGCACGCACCCGTCACCGTTCGGGTCGGCGGCGTCGAGCGTTCCGGAGAACGTCTGAGTTCTGCCGTCCTCACTGACCCCGGCGAGCGACGTGTCGAATCGGTAGCCGTAGTCGGCCGTGAAGACGACCTCGTACTCCCGAGTCTCGACGTTGTAGACCGTGACCTCGAATTCGGCGTTCTCGGCGGTGAAGCCCTCCTCATCGAGCACCGAGTCGAAGAAGCAGTCAGCATCGGTGACGGCGATCGCAGCGATCGCCTCGAGGCACAGCTCCGTGTCCGGTCCGGCGAGCTCTCCGGTCACCGTGATCTCGCGCAGATCACCGGCGAACCGGTAATCGTCGTCCGCGGTGAACTCGATCTCATAGGTGCCCGACTCCGAGCCGTCATCGACGACGGCGAAGCTCGCGTTCTCGGCGGAGATGCCCTCGACATCGAGGATCTCGCCCAGCTCGCACGTCGCGTCTGTCACCGGAATGTCGAACGAGGGCTCCTCGCACAGAGAAGGATCACGGTCGGCGAGCTCACCCGTGACCGTCAGCTTCTTCTGGTCATCGGCGAACCGGTAATCGTCGTCCGCGGTGAACTCGATCTCATAGGTGCCCGACTCCGAGCCGTCATCGACGACCACGAAGGTCGCGTTCTCGGCAGAGATGCCCTCGACATCGAGGATCTCGCCCAGCTCGCACGTGGCGTCCATCACCGGGATCTCGTAGGTCGGCTCGCCACACAGCGACGGGTCGCGTTCGGCGACATCGAGCGTCAGCGTCAGCGTCTTCGAGAACGTCGGCTCACCCTCGACCTCGATCACGAAGATGTACGCAGCGGTCGCGGTGAACATGATCGACACGGTCTGCGCCTCTGAGTCGTACTGCGGCTCGCCCGAGATCACGCCAGCGTCGGCGACGATGATCGGGTTCTCCCAGTCCTCGCCGACCTCACACGTCGCGGGCGGCAGAGTGAAGGAGGCCTCGACCGCGAGGCAGAGACGCTCGTCGTTCGGGTCGAGCGTGCCCGTCAGGGTCAGCGTCGTGCGATCCGGAGAGACGCCGTCGCCGACCGCGAAGAGCGCATCGCCCTCGGCTTCGAACACCACCGTGTACTCGCCGTCGACGACGTCAGCCGACACGAGCGTCGCGTTGACCATGTCGAAGCTGTCCTCGTCGAGCATCTGGTCGTCGTCGCAGGTCGGGTCAATGAAGGCGAGCGATGCGGTCGCCACCGGGCAGAGAGTCAGGTCGACCCCAGCCAGCGTGCCCGTGAGCGTCAGCGTGGTGCGGTCCTCCGACACGCCGTCGCCTGCGGCGAACAGCGAGCCCGAATCGGCGGTGAAGACCACCGTGTAGACGCCGTCGACCACCGATGACGAGGTGAGCGTCGCACCGACGACCACGTACTCGTCAGGGTTCAGCTGCTCGCCGAGGGTGCAGGTGGCAGCGGTGATGTCGAGGGTGGCACTGGCGACCGCGCACTTCGTCAGATCGGGGCCGTCGAGCGTGCCCGTGAAGGTCAGCGTCGTGCGGTCCTCCGACACGCCGTCGCCTGCGGCGAACAGCGAGCCCGAATCGGCGG
>JAOASR010000067.1:0-2227 GCA_030158585.1 Microcella sp. | reverse complement strand
TGAAGACCACCGTGTAGACACCGTCGACCACGGTCGACGAGGTGAGAGTCGCACCCACCACGGCGTACCCGTCAGCGTTCAGCTGCTCGCCGGTCGTGCACGTGGCGGCTGTGAACGCGATCGTCGCCGTCGCGAGGTCGGCGCAGAGAGCCGGGTCGATGGCGTCGATGACGGCCAGCGGATCGTAGAACTCGTCATCGAGGATCGCTGGTGGTACCGCGGTCGGGGTCACCGTGTACGTGCCGGGAGGCAGGTCGGTGAGCTCGTCGTTCGGGATGACGTCGCCGTCGGAGTTGGTGACCACGTAGGTGATCCACTGCGACTCGTCGAGAGTGATCGATCCTCCCGCCTCACAGGTCTGATCCGTCACCGAGTAACCGGGGATGGGCAGCTGCGGACGCGGACAGTCCTCAAGGGTCGGGTCGCCGGTGAAGCTCGACGAGTAGCCGATCGAGTACGACCGGCCCTGACTGTCGGGGAAGTATCCGGTGCCGGTGGCCGGATCGAATTCGCCGGTGTCGTCGATCGTGCTGAGGCTCACCTCGATGGGGTTCTTGCCGTCCTTGTACTGCTCATTGACGCCTGGGGTGCCGGAGTACTTGCAGACCCAGATCTTGGTGTCGTCGGGTGCGGCGGCCAGCGCGGGGCTCGCTCCACCCGCGGCCATGCCGAGGGCGAGAAGAGTCGCTGTGGCCGCGGCGAGAAATCGCTTGTGCAGCTTCATGATGTGCTCCTGGGGTCGGAGCCGGGCGCGCGAAAGAGGGCGTGCCGGTGATGGGGCATTTCGGGTAGCACCGATCAGCCCGGGGAAGGGCTGCGTCGCTGCCTCGGTCGCCGTCGGGGAACGACGGCCGTTGGGTTATCGGGTTCAGCGCCTCTGCGAACCGGCGAACGTCGGGTGGGTCGATCCCGGAGGTGAGCCAGACAGTATTCCTCGAATTCGGTGTTGGCAACCCTGGAAAGGTCTGTCTACGTCAATTCTGGGGAGGGCGCGTCAGGGGCCCGACAGTGTGTAGCTCAGTGCACGAATTCGAGGAGATCGAGCCCGAACACGCGCAGAGCATCCAGTACTCGCAATCGGGTCGCGAGGTCTTTCTCGTCGAACTGCACCGAGACCGCGTAGGAGAGCCCGCCGCGCGGTCCGCGCAGGATGCCGGCCTCCGACCGCACCCCGGTATCGGTGCCCGTCTTGTTGACCATCCACGTGCTGTGCTCGACGCCGCGATGCGCGAGCGGGTCGCGGCCGAACGCGCTCGCGACCATCGAGAGGTCGGTGTTGAGCGACAGCCAGCCGAGCACGCGCTGGCTCGTCGTCGGGTCGATGATGTGGCCGTGCGCGAGGGCGTAGAAGAGCCAGGCGAGCTCGGCGGTCGAGCCGACCGACAGCTGCGGGGCGTCGTCGGGGCCGCGGATGTCGCGCACGACGTCGAGCAGGGCAGTGCGCACGAGGCCGAGCGACTCGGTGCGCGAGCGCACGGCCTCGAGACCGATGTGGCGCAGCAGGGCGTTGGTGGCGACGTTGTCGCTCGTCGAGCCGACGAGAGCCGCGAGGTCGGAGAGCGGCAGGGCCGGCGCCTGCAGGTGCTGCCACAGCCCCGAGTCGGTCACCGCGTCTTGCGCCGCACGGTCGACGATCGCGAACTCCGACAGGGAGCGCTCCGACAGCCGAGCGCTCACCTCGATGAGCAGCAGGATCTTGCCGATGGACGCGGTCGGCAGCACGATGCGCTCGTCGACCGCGAAGACGCTCTGCCCCGACTGGATGTCGACGGCCGCGACCGAGACGCGCGCGCCCTCATAGGCGAGTGCCCCGAGCGCGCGGAACGACGGCCGGAAGGACGGGAGACGCTCGGTGGCCCGACGCCGCGCAGAGACCGGAGCCGCCAGGCGGGCGCTCCGGTCGCGCAGCATCGGGGTCGTCACCAAATGGTCACGCGCTCCTTCGGGTCGAGCCAGAGCGCATCGTCAGGGTTGAGCGAGAACGCCTCATAGAACGCTCCGATGTTACGCACGATCTGGTTGCACCGGAACTCGTTCGGCGAATGAGGGTCGATCGACAGCAGTCGCAGCGCCTCCTCGGGGCGGATGGCGATCTGCCACGCCTGCGCCCACGACAGGAAGAAGCGCTGCGCTCCGGTCAGGCCGTCGATCACCGGGGGCTCCTCGCCGTTCAGCGAGAGCAGGTACGCCTTCCACGCGATGCCGAGCCCGCCGAGGTCGCCGATGT
>JAOASR010000066.1:1962-12521 GCA_030158585.1 Microcella sp. | reverse complement strand
CGTGGAAGGAGAAGGCGGCCTACCGGTTCACGGTCGAGAACTCGATCTACCTCGGCCCTGCCTCGACGGGCAAGGGGCTCGGCCGTGCGCTTCTCGGCGAGCTGCTCGACCGAGCGCGCGACGCGGGCGTCAAGGAGGTCATCGCGGTCATCGCCGACCGAGGCGCCGAGGCCTCGATCGCCCTGCATGAGCAGTTCGGGTTCCGCAAGACGGGCGAGATGGCCCGCGTGGGCTTCAAGTTCGAGCGCTGGCTCGGCATCGTCATGCTGCAGAAGTCGCTCAAGAAGCGCTGACGCGCTTCGTCGTCAGGAGGAGACGGGCGTCAGTTGTAGACGACGTCAAGCACCTCATCGGCGATGACCACGGCCTCGTCGTAGAACACCTGGCCGCCGAGCAGCGTGATGACCGAGACCCACGCGTCGTCGGTGATGACGTGGTGCACGGCCCCCGGGCCCTGCTCATCGCCGAGCACCCAGAACGTCGCATCGCCGCGGGCCGTCGCGCTCTCGTTGAGCCCCTGCGCGGTGAGGTCGGTGACGATCTGGGCGCGGTTCGAGACCGTGATGGGCGCGACGCTGATGGTGAAGGCTGCGATGTTGGGGCGGGCGGCGTCTTCGTAGAAGCAGCTGATGCCTCCGGCCGCCTCCTCGCGCGTGCGCTCGGGAAGGTAGGTGGCGCCGATGTCGGTGCCGGGTCCGCCGACGAGCGAGATGCCCTGTTCGAGGAAGGCGTCGACCCGTTCCTGCGGAAGCACCGCCGTGCAGTCCGCCGGCATCGCGAAGGTCTCCTCGACCGGCTCCGGCTCGCTCGTCTCCGTCGGCTCAGGCGTTGACGTCGCCTCGGGCGTCTCGACGACCGTGGGCTCCTCGGCCGTCTCGGCGCACGCGGCGAGACCGAGAGCGAGGAGGACGGCGGCGGCGCTCGCGAGCAGTCGGGTCGAGGTCATGGCACTCCTAGGCTGCAGGGACGTCGGCGCGAATCTAACAGTCGCCGGGGAACGTTCCGCCCACGGGACGGCCCCACATGGCCGTGCACGGTTGGTTCGTTGTCGAATCGATACGGATGAGCCCTAGGTAGGCTCGCAGACGTGTTCGAACTCCACCACCTGACGGCCCTCGAGCAGTGGGAGTGGATGCATTCCGGGCGCCTCGCGCCGCACGAGCTTCTCGAGCACTACCTCGAGCGCATCGAGCGGCTGAACCCGGCGCTCGGCGCGCTGACGGTCGTCGACGCCGAGCGGGCGAGGGGCCGCGTGCGCGAGGTCGAGCAGTCGGTGCCGCGGACGGCACCCCTGTGGGGTCTTCCCACCGCGGACAAGGAGCTCACGGCGCGCGCCGGCCAGCGCACGACGTACGGCTCGCGTCTGTTCGGCGACGCCATCGCGACCGAGACGCACGAGCTCGTCGCGCAGCTCGACGCCGCGGGTGCCGTGAGCGTCGGCGCGACCGCCTCGCCGGAGTTCGGGCTCTCGTCGTACACCGAATCGGTGCTCGCAGGAGCGACCCGCAACCCGTACGACCTCGCGCGCGGAGCGGGCGGATCGAGCGGGGGAGCGGCGGCCGCGGTGGGCGCGGGGCTGCTGCCCGTCGCGCTCGGGAGCGACGGAGGCGGCAGCATCCGCATCCCCGCCGCGGCGTGCGGTCTCGTGGGGCTCAAGCCCTCTCGCGGTCGCCTGCCGTCCGCCAGCGGGCTCGACAGGCTCGCCGGTCTCGTCGTCGCCGGGCCGCTCGCCCGCACCGTCGCCGACGCGGCGCTCGTGCTCGACGCGCTCGTCGGCGCAGCCGCCTGGGAGTTCGCGACGCGCGCGCCCGACCGCTACGACGGTCCGTTCCTCGGCGCGGCCGTGCGCGGCGAGGGGCGCTTCCAGCTCGGCGTCATGACCTCCTCGCCGTGGGACGAGTGGACCGACATCCGCGTCTCGCACGAGGCTCGCGCTGCACTCGACGAGGCCGTCGCGGAGTTCGCCGCGATGGGACACGGTGTCGACGAGATCGCACTCGATCCCGAGCCTGAGTACGGCACGAACTTCCGCACCATCTGGATGGCAAGCGCCGCGGGCATCCCCGCGAGGACGGAGCCCGAGCTGGATCTGCTCGAGCCGCTCACGCGCTGGCTCGTCGAGCGCGGGCGCGCCCTCGGTGCCGAGCAGCTCGCCGCCTCGCTCACGTGGCTCACGGCGTTCGAGCGCCGCGTGATCCGGCGCTTCGCGACGATCGACGTCGTCGTCACGCCCGCCGTCGCGATGACCCCGCGCCCCGTCGGCTGGTACGACGACCGTGACCCCGAGCGCAACTTCGAGCAGCAGGTGCAGTACACCCCGTGGACGAGCTTCGTGAACGTCAGCGGCCTTCCCGCGCTCACGCTGCCCGTCGGGCTGACGTCGCCCGACTCGAGCGAGCCGGGCCTCCCCATGGGCATCCAGCTCATCGGTCGACCCGGAGGCGAGGCCGACCTGCTGGCCCTCGGCGCGCAGTGGGAGCGTCGTCGGCGCGTGCGCCTGCACCCGCCGCAGTGGTGAGCGTCTAGCGATCGACCGCCGACGGCACGCCGACGCGCTCCGCGATCGACTGCCAGAGCGCGTCGGCGAGCCGCGCGTCGCTCGCACTCGGGTGCGTCGCGCCGAGAGGGTCGAGACCGTCGAAGTAGGTGCCGTTCGGCACGCCGATCTCGGGCGTGTCGACCAGGTGCACGAGCGGAGCGGCTCCGGCCTCCGGCGAGATCTGCAGGGTGCCGGTCGCGAGCCGCAGCAGGCGCGCGCTCGCCGACTCGGCGCCGAAGCCGCTGCGCACGTAGCCGGGGTGGAAGGGGAAGGCCTCGAGACTCGTGCGCTCGGCGAGCGACCGGGCGTACAGGATCGCTGCGAGCTTGCTGGCGCCGTAGGCGCGCCAGCCCGCTCCGTAGCGGCGCCGCGCGAAATCGAGGTCATCGATGCGCAGACCCCCGAGCCTGTTGAGAACGCTCGAGGTCACCACGACGCGACCGCTCTGCCCACCACCGGCGCGGCCCGCTCGCAGCCTCGGCAGCAGCAGCTCGGTGAGCAGGGCGGGAGCGAGCACGTTGCGCTGGAGCGTCGTCTCGTGCCCATCGACCGTCAGCGCCCGGCGACTGACCAGCCCGCCGGCGTTGCTGACGAGCACGTCGATGCGCGGGAAGCGGGAGAGCAGCTCGTCGCCGAGGGCCCTGACCTCGTCGAGACGGTCGAAGTCGGCCGTGAACGGGATGCCGCCTGCGCGAGCGGCGACGGCGGCGGTGCGTGCGGGATCGCGCCCTACGACAGCGACCTGCCACTCGCGCCGCGCGAGCTCGACGACCGCTGCGGCCCCGATGCCCGAGCTCGCACCGGTGACGACGACCGTGCGCATCAGCGGTACCCGCCGGCCTCGAGGCCCGCTTCGATCTCGAAGCGATTGCGCTGCGGGTCGCGGCCCGCGGCGACGTAGAGCGGAATGAGTGCGAGGCCGTAGCGTCGCCACTGCGCGCGGTGCACGGCCTCGTGCGCGAGAACGCGCTCGCCCACAGCGTCGCGAGTGAGATACACCGCACCGATGGTCGTGCCGCCGCGACCGAACGCCCAGCGGGGCAGACCGCGGCAGACGATCACGCCGCCGCGTCGTGAGACACGGAAGCCGCTGAGCACCGAGCCCCAGACCAGCGCGAGCCCTGTGGCGACGAGGTAGCCGGCGCTCGTGACGGCGGGGGCGAGCGCGAGGCGCTCGACGCGATCGGCGGGCGCCAGCGCGTGCAGCGCGCGCCCGAGGGCAATGCCTGCGCGGTGGGGTGTCCCGGCCGTCATGCCCTATTCCTAGCAGGTGCGTGCGGCCGGGCGGCGTCGCGGTCCCCGATGCGCTCAGCCGCGGCGCTGCGCTCGATCGGTCTCGAGCAGTCGCAGCCAGATCTCGCTCATGGTCGGGTACGCCGGCACCGCGTGCTGCAGTCGCGCCACGGGCACCTCCCCGACGATCGCGATCGTCGCGCTGTGAACGAGTTCGGCGACGTCATCACCGACGACGGTGAACCCGACGACCACGTCGCGCTCGTCGTCGATCACGAGCCGCGCGCGGCCGCGATAGCGATCGGCGTGCAGGCTCGCGCCGGCGACCAGGCCGAGCTCGTAGTCGGCGACGCGGACGCGCAGACCGCGCTGCGTCGCTTGCGCGGCGGTCAAGCCGACCGACGCGACCTCGGGGGAGGTGAAGGCGACCTGCGGAACAGCATCGTGGTCGGCGGTCGCGACGTGCGCCCCCCACGCCTCGTCGTCGACCGGTGCGCCGGTCGCACGGGCCGCGATGACATCGCCCGCGGCACGCGCCTGGTACTTGCCCTGATGCGTGAGCAGCGCGCGATGCGTGACGTCGCCGACGGCGTACAGCCAGTCGGTGCCCTCGACGAGCATCGTGTCATCGACGCGCAGCCAGTCGCCGGGCTCGAGCCCGACGGTCTCGAGCCCGAGCGCGCTCGTTCGCGGCGTGCGACCGGTCGCCACGAGCACCTCGTCGGCGACCACCTCGCCGCCGTCGGGCAGCGCGATCGTGACCGCCCCCGACTCCTCGCGCCTCACCGACTGCGGCGTCACGCCGGTGCGGATGTCGACGCCCACGTCGCGCAGCCCCGCCTCGACGAGCTCGCTCGCGAAGTCCTCCGAGCCCGAGAGCAGATCACCCCGGCTCACGAGCGTCACGCGTGCACCGAGCCCCGCGTAGGCGGTCGCGAGCTCGCAGCCGACCACGCCGCCGCCGATGATCGCGAGGCGGCTGGGCACGGTGGGAGCGCTCGTCGCCTCGCGCGCCGTCCACGGCGACGCCTCGGCGAGGCCGGGGATGTCGGGCATGAGCGCGTCTGAGCCGGTGCAGACGGCGACAGCACGCGTCGCGATCACGACGCGCTCCTGCCCGTCGGGCTCGGCGACGACGACCCGCTTCGCGCCGTCGAGCCTCGCCGACCCGCGCAGCAGCGCGATGCCGGCACCCTCGAGCCAGCGCACCTGCCCGGCGTCGTCCCAGTGGCTCGTGAAGCGGTCGCGGCGCGCGAGCACCGCAGCGACATCGAGGTCGCCGGTCACGGCCTCGCGTGCCCCGCCGACCGCGCGAGCGGCGCGCAGTGCCGAGACGGATCGCACGAGCGCCTTCGACGGCATGCACGCCCAGTACGAGCATTCGCCGCCGACGAGCTCGCTCTCGATGATGAGCACCGAGAGCCCTCCCTGGGCGGCCCGGTCGGCGACGTTCTCGCCGACCGCTCCCGCTCCGATCACGATGAGGTCGTACTCGGCGGCGAGGTCGCCGCTCGTGCGGGCGGTCGTCGTGAGCGGGCGCGGAGCGCGGGTCATGGCGTGTCGTCTCGCGAGCGTCAGCGGCCGGTGAAGCGGGGCGTCTCGCGACGGAGGAAGGCCTCCATGCCGATGCGGGCATCCTCGGTCTGCATGAGGCGGACGAGCTCGCCCTGCAGTCGCGCGGCCGCTGCGCCGGGGCCCTCGGCGACGGCGAGGCGCGCGTTCTCGAGCGTCGCCTGCACCGCGAGCGGCGCCTGCACCGAGATGCGGTGAGCGAGCTCGACCGCCCGGGCGAGCTGCTCGCCCGGCTCGACGATCTCGTGCACGAGGCCCATGCGCGCCGCCTCGACGGCGTCGAAGCGGTCGCCCGTGAGCATCCACCGCATCGCGCTGCCCCAGCCGGCGACGGCGGGGAACCGCAGCGTCGCGCCGCCAAAGGGGAGGATCGCGCGCGCGACCTCGAGCTGCGCGAACGACGTGTCGCTCGCCGCGACGACGACGTCGCTCGCGAGAGCGAGTTCGATGCCGAGCGTGAGGCACGTGCCCTGCACCGCGAGCACGACGGGCTTGCGCACGCGCGGGCCCTGCACCCCCCACGGGTCGAGCCCGCCCGCGGGGACCATGTCGAGACCGCGCGGACCGACGCGCGGGGCGATGTCGCCGAGGTCGAGTCCGCCGGTGAAGTGGTCGCCGTGCGCGAAGACGACGCCGACGCGCACCTCGGGGTCGCGGTCGAGCTCTCCGTACGCGAGAGCGAGCTGCTGCAGCATCGCGAGGTCGGCGGCGTTGCGCTTGTCGGCGCGATCGAGACCGATGAGCAGGAGGTGGCCGTCGCGTTCGACGGTCACGCGGCGGGGGGCGTCGGGGGTGCCGGCGGCGTCGGCGGCGGCGGCGGCGGGGGAGTCGGACATGAGCGCCACTCTAGCCAGGGCATCCGGCGACGGAGCGAGAGCTCTCCCGGTCGCTACCCCGCGGGGCTCGGCCGGGTGAGCGCCGAGATGACGCGCAGGATGCTCGGCAGGTCGTCGCTCGCAGCCTCGGGGCTGGCCGGCGCGAACTCGGTCACGCCGGCGCCGGCGAGAGGGAGGGCTGCCCGGGCCGCGCCGATCGCGGCGACGAGCGCCTCGACGGTCGTGCCGAACGGCGTCGGGAACCCGACCCCCTCGAACTCGCTTGGGTCGATGACGTCGAGGTCGGCGTGCACGTAGAGCTGCTCGGCGCCGCTCGCCGCGCGCTCGGCGACCGCGTCGCCGACGTCGTCGATGGCGATCATCGGGATGCCGAGGTGCTCGACGGCGTGCTCCTCGGCCGGGTCGAGGTCGCGCGCGCCCACGAGCAGCACGTCGGAGGCCGCCACGAGGCCCGTGTCGATGATCGACCGCAGCACCATGCCGTGGAAAGCGCCCGAGGGCGAGCTCGTCGGGGTGTTCAGGTCGGCGTGGGCGTCGAGCCACAGCAGCACCGTGCGACCGCCGCGAGCAGCGTGCTCGACGGCGGCGAGCTCGACGCCGCAGTCGCCGCCGATCGTGATGGGCACGCCGTCGATCGCCGCGAGGGCGGCCGCCTGCCGCTCGCGCACGATGCGCAGCGAGCTGAACCGATGGATGCCCGTCTGCTCGGCATCGCCCGCCTCGAGAGGCACCTCGATGACGGTCGTCGCGCTCGCGGGAAGGTCGCCGCGGATCGCGTCCGCTCCGTCGACGAGCCGCATGGCGCGCTCAGCGCCCGAACCCTGCCACTGGGGGACCACCACGAAGTGCGCTGCCATGGCGTCAGTCTCGCACTCGCGCGCGTCGCGCGGGGAGGGCGGAAAGACCCGAGAGCGCCGCCTCGAGCGGGCCGCGCCGCCCGAGCGCCTCGCACGCGAGACCGACGGCGACTCCGGCGACGACGAGAACGATGAGGATGCTCCACCCGACGACCCCATCGAACCGGCCCGCGCCGCCGAGGGGCGAGAGCGCCGCGATCACGAGCACGTGGCCGACATACACGGTGAGCGCCACCCTGCCGAGGGCGCGCAACGGCTCGAGCGCGACGCGCACGGCGGTCGGCACGGGCCGCGGAGCGCCGGCCGCGTCGACCGGGTCGAGCACGACGAGCAGCGCTCCCACGATCGCGGCGGCGAGCCCGCCCGAGCCGAGCAGCTCGGCGACCGTGCCCGAGTGGGCCTCGGCCGTCACGTCCGTGAGCCCGAGCGCAGCCGGCAGCTGGGGCAGCAGGGCGCCCGCCCCGTAGCCCGCGACGCTCGCGGAGAGGCCGCCCAGGATCAGCGCGAGACGCACACGCGGGCGACCCAGCCCGGCGCGCGCCGCGAGCAGCCCGACCGCGAGCACGGGAACCCACAGCAGCGCGGGGTACCAGCCCGTCAGCAGGTAGTCGGTGACGGTCGCGAGCGGCTCCTGCTCGGGCGCGCCCGCACGCTCGACCGCGTCGCGCAGGGCGGGCGCGATCGCGAGGGCTGCGACGGCGAGCACTGCGAGCCCGACGCGCGGCAGGAAGAGCGCCGGCACCATGAGGAGGAACATGACGCCGTAGTAGTCCAGGATCACGGCGATGCCATGGGGCAGGAGCCACAGGAGGACGCCTGCGGCGATGAGCGCGAAGGCGCGGATGACGAGGCGCAGGCGGTGCTGGGAGCGACGGTCGGCGGGAGGCGGAGCATCCGCCCCCGTCATGAGGGCCAGCGAGACGCCCGCGACCAGGGCGAACAGCAGCGAGGGGCGGCCGTCGACGATGAGCTCGTCGCCGCCGAGGCCGCCCGGCCGCGGCACCGTGTGCGCGGCGATCATGCCGATGATGGCGAGACCGCGCGCGGCATCGATTCCCGCCCAGCGCGGCAGGGCGCGCGGGGCGCTCACGGTCGTCATCGCGCCGGAGTCTAACCGCGCGGCACGAGAACGGGGGCGGGAGCGCCTGCGCGCATCCCGCCCCCGTCGCCTCGTCGTGAGGGCGGTCGTCAGTCGGCGAGTCGCCCGCGCAGCAGCTCGAGCTGACGGCGCAGCTCGGCCGGCATGCGATCGCCGAAGGTGTCGAAGAACTGCTCGATGTCATCGGCCTCGGTGCGCAGGGCGGCCTTGTCCTGCGCGAAGAGCTCGGTGAGGTGCTCGTCGCTCATCTCGAGGCCCTCGAGGTTGAGGCCGTCGGCCGTCGGGATCGAGCCGAGCGGCGAGTCCTCGGCGCACGCGGTGCCGTCGAGGCGCTCGATCATCCACTGCAGCACGCGGGCGTTGTCGCCGAAGCCGGGCCACAGGAACGAGCCGTCGCTGCCCTTGCGGAACCAGTTCACCTGGAACACGCGCGGCACGCGGGCGGAGCGGCGCAGGCGGCGACCGAAGTCGAGCCAGTGGGCGAAGTAGTCGCCCATGTTGTAGCCGCAGAAGGGCAGCATCGCGAAGGGGTCGCGACGCAGCTCGCCCACTGTGCCTTCGGCGGCCGCCGTCTGCTCCGAAGCGATCGTGGCGCCCAGGAAAACGCCATGATCCCAATCGCGCGCCTCTACCACCAAGGGCACGTTCGTCGCTCGGCGGCCGCCGAAGATGATGGCGTCGATGACGACGCCCTCCGGGTCCTCCCAGGTGCTCGCGATCGACGGGCACTGGCGGGCGGACACGGTGAATCGGGAGTTGGGGTGCGCGGCCTTGGTGCCCGAATCGGGCGTCCAGGGCTGACCGCGCCAGTCGGTGAGCTTCGCGGGCGGGGTCGACGTCATGCCCTCCCACCACACGTCGCCGTCCTCGGTCGTGGCGACGTTCGTGAAGACGGTGTTGCCCCACAGGGTGTCGATCGCGGTGGGGTTGGTCGCGGCGCTCGTGCCGGGCGCGACGCCGAAGAAGCCCGCCTCGGGGTTGATGGCGCGCAGGCGGCCGTCGGCCCCGATGCGCAGCCAGGCGATGTCATCGCCGATCGTCTCGACCGTCCAGCCGGGGATGCTCGGCGCGAGCATCGCGAGATTGGTCTTGCCGCACGCGCTCGGGAAGGCGGCCGCGAGGTGGTACGACTTGCCCGTCGGTGCCGTCACCTTGATGAGCAGCATGTGCTCGGCGAGCCAGCCTTCGTCGCGCGCCTGCACCGAGGCGATGCGCAGCGCGAAGGCCTTCTTGGCGAGGATCGCGTTGCCGCCGTAGGCCGAGCCGTAGGAGAAGATCTCGCGCGTCTCGGGGAAGTGGACGATGTACTTCGTGTCGTTGCAGGGCCACGGCACATCCTTCTCGCCCGCGGCGAGGGGGGCGCCGACGCTGTGCACGGCGGGCACCCAGTCGGCGCCGGCGGAGATCGCCTGCAGAGCATCCGTGCCCATGCGGGTCATGGTGCCGTTGCTCACGACGACGTAGGGCGAGTCGGTGACCTGCACGCCCACCTTGGCCATGGGCGAGCCGATCGGGCCCATGGAGAAGGGCATGACGTACATCGTGCGACCGCGCATCGAGCCGCGGAAGACGCCCTGCAGCTCGGCGCGCATCGCGGCGGGGTCTGCCCAGTTGTTGGTGGGGCCGGCGTCGTCGCGATCGGTGGAGCAGATGAAGGTGCGCGACTCGAGGCGGGCGACGTCGCTCTCGTGCGAGCGGGCGATGAACGAGTAGGGGCGCAGCTCGGGGTTGAGCTGCTCGATCGTGCCGTTGGCGACGAGCAGCTGCAGCAGGTCGTGGCGCTCGCGCGTCGAGCCGTCGCACCAGTGGATCTCGGCCGGCTGCGTGAGCTCGGCGACCTCGGCGACCCAGGCAGCCACGTCGGCGGGGACGGAGGGGTACGCGCCCGTGGGCGCGGCGGCGGATGCCGGGGCGCGGTCGGGCGTGGAAGCGGTGCGCGGGTGGTCGAGCAGCGTCATGATCGTGTCTCCGTCCTGGGAATGAATCCCTGTTGTGACCATGGTGCTCCCGCTCGAAGAAGCATTCCGCAGATTCGACGCGTAAAGAATGCCGGATCTTTCGGTATCGTTAACTGCATGAGCGACCTAGTAACCCTCGGGCAGCGCATCCGTCACTACCGGTCTGCGACGGGCCTCACGCTCGACCAGCTCGGCGAGAGAGTGGGCGTCGCCGGCAGCCAGCTATCGCTCATGGAGAACGGGCGGCGCGAGCCTCGCGTGACGCTGCTGACCTCGATCGCCGACGCGCTCGGGGTGTCGCTCGCCGACCTGCTCGAGGAGTCGCCCCCCTCGCGTCGCGCCGCGCTCGAGATCGAGCTCGAGCGCGCCCAGCGGTCGACTCTCTACGCGTCGCTCGGGCTCCCCGCGATCCGCGCCTCACGGTCGATGAGCGACGAGGTGCTCGAAGCGCTCGTCGGCCTGCAC
>JAOASR010000066.1:0-1952 GCA_030158585.1 Microcella sp. | reverse complement strand
CGAGGCAGTGGCTGGTCGCCATAGTCACGTGCACGAGCACCGCGAGCTCGTGCAGCGCGAGCGGCAGACGATCGCGACGCCCGAGGAGGCACGTCGCGCGAACACCGAGCTGCGCCACCACATGCGCACGCTCGACAACTACCTCCCCGACATCGAGGAGCTCGCCCAGCGCACCGTGAGCGAGACGGGGCACACCACCGGAGCGCTCACGCACCGCGAGGTGGGGCTCATGGCGAAGAAGCTCGGATTCGAGCTCGTGCACGTCAACGACCTGCCGCACTCCGCGCGCTCGGTGACCGACCTGGAGAACGGACGCATCTACCTGCCGCCCGCCTCCATCCCGGGCGGCCACGGCCTGCGGTCGATGGCGCTGCAGGCGATCGCGCACCGCCTTCTCGCGCACGAGGTGCCGCAGACCTACGCGCAGTTCCTGCAGCAGCGCCTCGAGATCAACTACTTCGCCGCGGCGTGCCTCATGCCGCGCGATCAGTCGGTGGCGTTCCTGCAGCAGGCGAAGACCGACCGCAACATCGCGGTGGAAGACTTCCGCGACGCGTTCGGCGTCACGCACGAGGCGGCGGCGCTGCGCCTCACGAACCTCGCGACCTCGCACCTCGATCTGACGCTGCACTTCCTCCGGGTCGGCGACGACGGCGCGGTGTACAAGGCCTACGAGAACGACGGGCTGCGCCTGCCGGTCGACGTCACGGGCTCGGTCGAGGGTCAGCTCGTGTGCCGCAACTGGAGCGCCCGCGTTGCCTTCACGCGCACGAACCGCACGACCGAGTTCTACCAGTACACCGATACGCCCGAGGGCACCTTCTGGGAGTCGACGCAGACCGGCACGAGCGCGAGCGACGAGTTCTCGATCACCGTGGGCGTGCCGTTCGCTCAGTCGAAGTTCTTCCGCGGGCGCGAGACCACCCACCGTCGCACCTCGACGTGCCCCGACCCCGCGTGCTGCAAGCGGCCGTCAGGCGACCTGGCGAGCCGGTGGCACGGCAAGGCGTGGACGAGCGCGAAGCTGCACGCGCACATCCTCTCGCCGCTGCCGAGCGGCACCTTCCCGGGCGTCGACGACCAGGAGCTGTACCGGTTCCTCGAGGCGCACGCCGAGCGCGTCGACGACTGAGTGCGGCGGGCGCTCCGGCGTCTCCCGCGCGCAACCGCTCAGTCGTCGCTCGGCACCGGAGCCGGCGTCGGCGCGACGGCCGCGCTCTTCGGCAGTCGGCGCACCGAGGCTCGCCGACGACGCCGCGGCGTCATCGACCGCATCTCCTCCATCTTGCCGAAGCACAGCAGGCGGTCCTCGGCTTGCAGCTCCTGCTTCGGGCGAGGGTTGGGGATGACGGTCGTGCCGCGATTGAGCGTCAGCACGGTGATGTCGCGATCGAGGATGCCCGACTCTCCGAGCGTCTTGCCCACGATGTCGGCGCCCGCGTGCACGACGAGCTCGGCGACGCCGTAGCCCGTCGAGACCGCCAGACGCTGACGCACGTCGATGTCGGGGAAGGCGACCTCGTGCGCGATGTAGTCGATGATCGCACCGGCCACATCGAGCCCCGTCGCGGTCTCGATGCCCTGAAGCCCGGGGGAGGAGTTGACCTCCATGACGAGCGGCCCGTCGTTGCCCTCGAGCATGTCGACGCCCGCGACCCGCAGGCCCATGATCTGGGCTGAGCGCACCGCGGCGCGCTCGTACTCGGGGCTCAGCGCGACCGACTCGACCCGACCGCCGCGGTGCACGTTCGACCGGAACTCGTCGCCCTCGGCGGTGCGTCGCATGGCGGCGACGACACGATCGCCGACGACGAGGGCGCGGATGTCCCGGCCCCGGCTCTCGGAGATGAACTGCTGGATGAGCACGTTCTGGTTCGTCGAGTGCAGCGTCTCGATGATCGCCTCGGCGACCTTGGCCTGCGGGGCGAGGATGACGCCGATGCCCTGCGTGC
>JAOASR010000065.1 GCA_030158585.1 Microcella sp. | reverse complement strand
ACGATCAGCCTCGGCGCGAGCCTCGCCGAGTACGGCCGCCGCGTGCTCGCGATCGACTTCGACCCGCAGGGCGCCCTGTCGGCGGGCCTCGGCATCGAGAGCCACGACGTCACGACGATCTACGACCTGCTGCTCGGCCGCGAGAAGAACACGAAGGCCGCGATCCAGTCGACGAGCACGCCGGGCTTCGACATCATCCCGGCCAACATCGACCTGAGCGCCGCCGAGGTGCACCTCATCAATGAGGTCGCGCGCGAGCAGATCCTCGCCCGCGTGCTGCGCCCGGTGCTCGGCGACTACGACGTCATCCTCATCGACTGCCAGCCGAGCCTCGGGCTGCTGACGGTCAACGCGCTCACCGCGGCGCACGGCGTGCTCATTCCGCTCGAGTGCGAGTACTTCGCCCTGCGCGGCGTCGCCCTGCTCGTCGAGACGATCGAGAAGGTGCAAGACCGCCTCAACCCGGCGATCACGCTCGACGGCATCATCGCCACGATGTACGACCCGCGCACGCTGCACTCGCGCGAAGTGCTCGAGCGCGTCGTCGACGCATTCGGCGACAAGGTCTTCGAGACGGTCATCGGCCGCACGGTGAAGTTCCCCGACGCGTCGGTGTCGGGCACGCCGATCACCTCCTACGCTCCCGAGCACCCGGCCGCGAAGGCGTACCGCCAGCTGGCCCGCGAGCTGATCGACCGTGGCGCGGTCGCCTGAGCCGGAGGCTCCGGCGGCACCCGCGGGCACCGATCCGAGCGCGGTCGCGATCGACGGCGCGCCTGACGAGATGGCCGAGTCGACAGAGATCGCTGCGGAGGCTCCCGCCGGGTTCCGCGTTCACCTCGCGACCTTCGACGGCCCGTTCGACCTCCTGCTGAGCCTCATCAGCAAGCGCGAGCTCGACATCACCGAGATCGCGCTGAGCGCGGTGACGGATGAGTTCCTGACCTATCTGCGCGGGCTCGACGGCCCGGACGAGCTGGAGGAGGCGAGCGAGTTCCTCGTCGTCGCCGTGACGCTGCTCGACTGGAAGATCGCAAGCCTGCTGCCGCAGGGCGAGCTCGTCGACGCCGAAGACGTCGCGCTGCTCGAAGCCCGCGACCTGCTCTTCGCCCGCCTGCTGCAGTACCGCGCGTTCAAGGAGGCGAGCGGCTGGTTTGCCACGCAGCTCGCCGCCGAGTCTGGCCGCCACGCGCGCAGCGTGCGCCTCGAGGACCGCTTTCGCGAGCGCACCCCCGAGCTGCGCTGGACGACGAGCCTCGACGACTTCGCCGCCCTCGCCCTGCTCGCCTTCACGCCGCGCGAGATCCCCGTCGTCGGCCTCGACCACCTGCACGCGCCGCTCATCTCGATTCGCGAGCAGGCCGCGCACGTCGTGAGCCTGCTGCGCCGGGGCGAGCCCGTGACCTTCCGCCAGCTCATCGCCGGAGCCGACCAGAAGGGCGTCATCGTGGCGCGCTTCCTCGCCCTGCTCGAGCTGTACCGCCACGCCGCCGTCGGCTTCGAGCAGCTCGAGCCGCTCGGCGAGCTCACGGTGCGGTGGACGGCCGAGAACTGGAGCGACGAGAACCTCGTGAACCTGGGAGCCGACTATGGACAGTGAGACGATCGACGGCACCGACGTCGAGAGCGCGCCCGCGGGCATCCCCGACGACGTGGCGACCGAGCGCGCGCTCGAGGCGATCCTCATGATCGCCGACGAGCCGCAGAGCGTCGTGGGCCTCGCCGCGGGCATCGGCCGACCCGTGGCGGATGTCCGGCGCGCCCTGGCCGCGCTCGTCGCCGATTACGACGGCGTCGACGGCACCCCTCGCCGCGGTTTCGAGCTGCGCGAGGTCGGCGGCGGCTGGCGGCTCTACGTGCGCGGCGAGTTCGACGACGTGGTGCGCGATTTCGTGCACACGCAGAGCCCCGCGAAGCTCTCGCAGGCGGCGCTCGAGACGCTCGCCGTCATCGCCTACAAGCAGCCGATCAGCCGCGGCGCGATCGCGAGCATTCGCGCCGTCAACGTCGACTCGGTCGTGCGCACGCTGCTCGGCCGAGGGCTCATCACCGAGGCGTTTACCGACTCCGAGACCGGAGCCATTCACTACGCGACGACCGAGCTGCTGCTGACGCAGCTCGGCATCAACTCGCTCGATGAGCTGCCGAAGATCTCGCCGCTGCTCGACGACGGCAGCAAGGGGTTCGACGATGTCTGACGACCGGTACGACGACGAGGCCGCCGAGCCGCACCCCTGGGATGTCCCGGCGCACGACCGCGCGAACGACAGCCCCACCTCTGAGCGCCTGCAGAAGGTCATGGCCGCCGCGGGCGTCGCCTCGCGCCGTGTGAGCGAGCAGATGATCATCGCGGGTCGCGTGAGCGTCAACGGCGTGCCCGTGCGCGAGCTCGGCGCGCGCATCGAGCCGAGCGTCGACGAGCTCGCGGTCGACGGCGTCGTCGTGCAGCTCGATCAGTCGAAGCGCTACATCATGCTCAACAAGCCCACGGGCGTCGTCAGCACGATGAGCGACGAGAACGGCCGCCCCGACCTGCGCGAGTTCACCGACAGGTTCGAGGAGCGCCTCTACAACGTCGGCCGCCTCGACGCCGAGACGAGCGGACTGCTGCTGCTCACGAACGACGGCGAGCTCGCCAACGTGCTCGCGCACCCGCGGTACGGCGTCGAGAAGACGTACATCGCGACGGTGCGCGGCGAGATCACGCCCCTGACCCTCAAGCGCCTGACCGACGGCATCGAGCTCGAGGATGGCCCCATCCAGGCCGACCGCGCCCGCCTCGTCGGCGAGGCGAGCCGCGGCCGCAGCATGGTCGAGGTCACGCTGCACTCCGGTCGCAATCGCATCGTGCGACGGATGCTCGCCGAGGTCGGCCACCCCGTGATCGACCTCGTGCGGCGCCGGTTCGGCCCGCTGACTCTCGGCACTCTGCCCCTCGGTGCGACGCGTGAGCTGACCACCGTCGAGCGCGGTGCTCTGCTCACGCTCGCGCGCGATGCCCGGGAGGGCAAGGAGCCCGCCCCCCGCACCCCGAAGTCGCCGCGCGAGCCTCGCGTCGCGGGCTCCGGCGGCGGCGCCGGTCGCGCGCGCAGCGGCTCGACCGAGCGCCCGCGTCGCGAGAAGCCCGTTGAGCGCGCCCGCCCCGCGAGCCACCGCGGCGCGGCCCCGCGCGGCGGCTCCGGCTCCGGCACCGGCCAGGGCTCGAGCTCTGCCCCTCGCACCGACCGTCACCGCCGCCCCGGAGAATCCTCGTGACCGATCGCCGCCTCCAGCTCGATGTGCGGATCGTCGGCGCGGGCCTGCTCGGCACGAGCATCGGCCTCGCGCTGACCGAGAAGGGCGTCGACGTCGCCCTCGCCGACCTCTCGCCGACGGCCGTGCGCCTCGCCGTCGACTACGGCGCGGGTCGCCCCGCCCACGACGACGACCGCCCCGGTCTCGTGATCGTCGCCGTGCCGCCGGACGTCACGGCTCGCACCGTCGCGCACGAGCTCGCCGCGCACCCCGACGCCCTCGTGACCGATGTCGCGAGCGTCAAGGCAGGAATCCTGCGCGAACTCCTCGAACTCGGCGCCGACGTCAGCCGTTACCTCGGCACCCACCCCATGGCCGGCCGCGAGCGCGGCGGCCCCATCTCGGCGCGCGCCGACCTCTTCGTCGGCCGCCCGTGGGTGCTCGCGGGCCACGACGGCGTGAGCTACTCGCGCGCCGGGGCCATCGAAGACCTCATCCTCGACGTCGGCGCCGTGCCGGTCGAGATGACGGTCGACGAGCACGACGCCTCGGTCGCCATGGTCAGCCACGTGCCGCAGCTCGTCGCGACGCTCATGGCCGCGCGCCTCACCGCCGCGACCGATGCCGCCGTCGGCCTCGCGGGGCAGGGAGTGCGCGACGTGACGCGCATCGCCGGCAGCGATCCGGGGCTCTGGGTGCAGATCCTCGCCGCGAACGCCGAGCCCGTGACCGCGATTCTGAAGCGGGTGCGCGATGACGTGACGACCGCGATCGAGGCGCTCGAGCATCCGGATGCCCCCGGAGCGCGCCGCGCGATCGCCGACCTCATGGGCGCCGGCAATGCCGGAGTCGCGCGCATCCCCGGCAAGCACGGCTCGAACCGCCGCTACGCGCAGCTCGTCGTGATGATCGACGACACTCCCGGCCAGCTCGCGCGCCTGCTCACCGAGATCGGCGAGCTCGGCGTCAACATGGAGGACCTGCGGCTCGAGCACTCGCCGGGCGCGCAGGTCGGGTTCGCCGAGGTGTCGGTCGTGCCCGAGGCCGAGGCTCCGCTCATCGCGGCGCTCGAGGAGCGCGGCTGGCGCATCGCCGGCGCGAGCTGAGCATCCACCTTTCTCACCGCCACCACCACCGCACCAGACCCCAGGAGACGCAAGTGACCGACCTCATCGTGGCCGTCGACGGCCCCGCCGGCAGCGGCAAGTCGAGCGTGAGCCGCGAGGCCGCCCGCCGCCTCGGCTTCGCCTACCTCGACACGGGGGCCGCCTACCGCGCGCTGGCCTGGCACTGCCTCGATGAGGGCGTCGATGTCGAGGATGCCCAGGCCGTCGCCGCACGCGTCGCCGACTTCGACTACGCGATCGGCACCGACCCCGACCGCTACTTCGTGCGCGTGGGTGGCGAGGAGATCACGAGCGACATCCGCGAGCCGCGCGTGACGGCCGTCGTGAGCGCTGTGGCGCGGGTGCCGGAGGTGCGCGCGGGGCTCACGGAGCTGTTCCGCACGATCGCGCGCGACAGTGCGAAGCCGGGGATGATCATCGAGGGCCGCGACATCACCACGGTCGTCGCGCCCGACGCCGCGACTCGCGTGCTGCTGACGGCCAGCGCTGAGGCTAGAATGTCGAGAAGGACGGCCGAACTGGGCAGTGAGCCGGCCGAGTCGACAGCGCAGCAGCTGGCCACGCGCGATGCGCATGACCTGAAGGTCGTCGACTTCATGAACGCCGCCGAGGGTGTCACGACTCTCGATTCCACCGAGCTCGACTTCGAGCAGACGGTGCAGGCGTTGATCAATATCGTGCGCGCCGCACCTTCCGCCTAGGGGAGGGGGCGCGGAACACGCCTCGCCGGTGGGCGAGGGAACAGTGGGAGGATCCCATGACCGCCGACCAGAACACCCCCGATCAGACGTCCGGAGTCGCCGACGCGCCTGAGGGCGACGCCGCCGACTACCCGCAGCTGAACCAGGAGGCGGCCGAGCAGGTCGCCGCGCGACTGGCCGAGCTCGACGACGACATCACCGAGGCGCGCGCCGAGTCGCTGCGCAAGGGTCTCGCCGACTACGACCTCGACGACGACGACCTCGAGCTGCTCGAGAACGCCGAGCTCGGCGAGGACGGCATCATCACGCTGCCCGCCCTGCCGGTGCTCGCGATCGTGGGCCGCCCGAACGTGGGCAAGAGCGCGCTCGTGAACCGCATCCTCGGCCGCCGCGAGGCCGTCGTGGAAGACACCCCGGGTGTCACGCGCGACCGCGTCACCTACAAGGCCGAGTGGAACGACAAGCGCTTTACCCTCGTCGACACCGGCGGCTGGGAGCCCGACGCGACCGGCATCAATGCCTCGGTCGCCGCGCAGGCCGAGGTCGCCGTCGAGCTCGCCGACGCCGTGCTGTTCGTCGTCGACGCCATCACCGGCGCGACCGCGACCGACGAGTTCGTCGTGAAGATGCTGCGCCGCTCGAAGAAGCCCGTCATCCTCGTCGGCAACAAGATCGACGACGCCCGCCAGGAGCCCGAGGCCGCCGCGCTGTGGGGTCTCGGCCTCGGCCAGCCGTGGCCGACGTCGGCCGTGCACGGCCGCGGTGTCGCCGACCTGCTCGACCACGTGCTCACGGTGCTGCCCGAGGTCTCGTCCGTCGCGAAGCAGGAGTTCGGCGGGCCCCGCAAGGTCGCCCTCATCGGCCGCCCGAACGTCGGCAAGTCGAGCCTGCTCAACAAGGCCGCTCGCGAGGAGCGCGTCGTCGTCAACGAGCTCGCCGGCACCACGCGCGACCCGATCGACGAGCAGATCGAGCTCGGCGGCAGGATCTGGAACTTCGTCGACACGGCCGGCATTCGCCGCCGCGTTCACTTGCAGCAGGGCAGCGACTTCTACGCAAGCTTGCGCACCGCCGCGGCGCTCGAGAAGGCGGAGGTCGCGGTCGTGCTCATCGACGTGACCGAGCCGATCAGCGAGCAGGATGTGCGCATCATCGAGCTCGTGCTCGAGTCGGGCCGTGCGCTCGTGCTTGCGTTCAACAAGTGGGACATGTTGGATGACGAGCGTCGCCGCTACCTCGAGCGCGAGATCGAGCAGGATCTGCACCACGTCGCGTGGGCGCCCCGCGTCAACATCTCGGCCCGCACGGGCCGTCACCTCGAGAAGCTCGTGCCGGCGCTCGAGCTCGCGCTCGAGTCGTGGGATACGCGTATTCCGACCGGCAAGCTCAACGCATTCGTCGCCGAGCTGACGCAGGAGCATCCGCACCCCGTGCGCGGAGGCAAGCAGCCGCGCATCCTGTTCGCGACGCAGGCGTCGACGCGCCCGCCGACGTTCGTGCTCTTCACGACCGGATTCCTCGACCCGCAGTACCGCCGCTTCATCACCCGCCGCCTGCGCGAGGTGTGGGGCTTCGAGGGCTCGCCCATCCAGGTGAATATGCGGGTGCGCGAGAAGCGCCAGCGCAAGTAGTCGCGGGCGGGTGAGACTGCGGATCCCGCTCGCTCCCCAGGCTTGCGCCTCCTCGAGTCAGCAGACTCACGATGTGGAGGAGTGACGTAATGCGTTTTCGACACTCCTCCACATCGTGAGGGGCCGAAAGTCGGGGCAGCTCGTCGGCGCGCGACACCGACGCCAGCGGTCAGATGCGGCTGGCCGCCGCGAACGCGGTCAGATGCGGCTGGCCGCCGCGAACTCGGTCATGATGCCGCGGCCCGGCGGCGTCGCGAGCACCGAGTCGGGCCCGCGCCCGGCCAGGCCAGCAAAGCCCGCCGCCTCGAGCAGCTGATCGTCGAGCGACAGCAGCGACGCCGACACGAGCGGCCACGGCTCGTGCGCGTTGCGCGCCCAGATCGTGCGGCCGAGGTGCCGCTCGTGAAAGCCCCACCGGTCGGTGAGGAAGCGGCTGAGCGGCGTATCCACGCCCGTCTCAGACACCCGGGCCCGGATGCGCGTCGTCGGCCGCGAAAGCCGAGGGTGCGCGGCCCCGCCGGCGAGGCGGTGACGGCGGCTGCGGTACTCGAGTTCGTCTCCGGAGACCTCGAGCGCAGCATCCGCCCACTGGTACGGCAGCCCGAAGAGCGCGCGCGCCGCGAGCACCGGCGGCAGGTGCTGCGCCTCAAGCGAGCGGAAGACGACGCCGCGGTTGCCGTGATCGTCGACGGCGTAGGTGCGCACGTTGATCTCGATGAAGGTTCCGAGCCCGGGGACGGGCGGCAGCGGCAGGAACTGGTGGCGACCGAGCACGAACGGGATGAGCCCCACCCACGCGCTGCCGTCGAACACGTCGGGGCGCGTGCCGGGCGGGCAGTACGGCGCGACGAGCGCGGGGTCGACGCGCCAGTGCAGGAAGAGGAAGTCGCTCCAGCGCTGGCGGATCACCGCGCGGCCCGGCAGCGGCGGCGCGAGCGACGCGGGCGACGCGGGCGGCGGGGCGGGAGCGGACACAGATTCATCATGCTCCGCGAACCCGAGCGCAAGCCCCTGCGCGCAGATCGCCGCGCGCAGTAGCGTCACGACAATGGACATCGCGACCTCGTTCGGCACCGCTGTGGGCGCGTACGAACGCGCCCGACCCGGGTATCCGGCGGCGGCGATCGAGTGGCTGCTGCCCGGCTCGGGCTCGAAGGTGCTCGACGTCGGCGCCGGTACGGGCAAGCTCTCGGCGCAGCTCTCGCGCGCCGGCCACGTCGTGCTCGCCGTCGACCCCGACCCGGCGATGCTCGCGGTGCTCTCGCGGCGACTGCCGGCCGTCGCGACCGCCGTCGGCTCGGCCGAAGACCTGCCCATCGACGACCTCGCCGTCGACGCCGTCACCTTCGGTCAGTCGTGGCACTGGGTCGACCCGGTGCTCGCCTCACACGAGGCCGCGCGCGTGCTGCGTCCGGGCGGGCGGCTGGGTCTGTTCTGGAACATCCGCGACGAGTCGATGGAGTGGGTCGCTGAGCTCAGCGCGATCATGCAGAGCAGTGCCGCCGAGGGGATGCTCGCCGCGGGCCCCCCGCAGGTCGCCGCGCCGTTCACGGCGCTCGAGCACGCCACCTGGCAGTGGACCTCGACCCTCACCGTCGACGGCCTCGTCGACCTCGCCGCCTCGCGCAGCTACGTCATCGCCCTCGACAACGAGGAGCGCGGGCGCGTGCTCGAAGCGGTGCACCTGCTGGGCGAGCGCGTCGCCGATGCGGCCGGGAGCATCCACCTGCCCTATCGCACGCACGGGTTCCGCGCGTTCGTTCCGTGAGCGCACGGCGTCGGCCGGCGACCCCGCAGAATCGCCGCCGTTTCGCAGGAATCGCCCCGTAGCCTGACACCATCATGACCACGCCGCCGCCCGCCACCGCGCCCGACAGCGGCGTGCCGACGGGTGCCGCGAGCCGCGTCCCGCCGCCTCTGCCGCCGCCGAACCTGCGCGACCCGGGCGACGCGTGGGTCGAGGGCCCCGACGGCCAGCGCTTCTGGGGCCGCTTCGGTGCCGCGGGTCTGCTCGCGTGGCACCCCGAGGCGGGCATCCTGCTGCAGCACCGCGCCGAATGGTCGCACCATGGCGGCACGTGGGGCATCCCGGGCGGGGCGCGCAAGCTCGGCGAGAGCGCGGCCGACGCGGCTCTGCGCGAGTCGAACGAAGAGGCTGGGGTTCCGCTCGACGCCGTGAGCGTGCTCTTCGAGAGCGTCGTCGACCTCGGATTCTGGTCGTACACGACGGTCGTCGTGCGCGTCGACGAGCTGTTCGCTCCCGTCGTCACCGATCTCGAGAGCCTCGAGCTGCGCTGGGTCGCGCTCGATGCGGTGGATGCTCTGCCCCTGCACCCCGGATTCGCGAGCTCGTGGCCCGCCCTCCGCGGGCGGCTGCCCGCCGCTTAGGCCCCCGCGAGCGACAGCCGCATGACCCGGCGCGTCGGCCGCGACGCCGTGCCGGCAATCTCGCCCACCGTCTCGAAGCGGGCGCGCTCGAACACCGACGCGACGCCGACGAAGAGCCCGCGCGCGTTGCGGTGGCCATCGGTGACGACCGGGTAGCCCTCGACGACGGTGGCTCCGCCGTCGCGGGCCGCGTCGACCGCGGCATCGAGCAGCGCCGCACTGAGGCCGGCGCCGCGATGCTCGGCGCGGATCACGAAGCAGACAACGCTCCAGACGCTGTCGTCGGCCCAGTCCTCGGTGGGAAGAGCCGCGGCGAGAGCGCGCGTGCGGGCGAGGCGCCGGTACTCGGGGCGAGGAGCCACCGCCACCCACCCGGCGGGGGCGCCGTCGACGGTCGCGATGAGGCCGCGGGGAGCATCCGCCGCGATGTCGGCCTGCAGCGCCGAGTGCTTCTCGTCGACCGAGGCGCGCGAGAACTCGGCGTTCGTGTCGAGGAACCAGCGGCACCAGCAGGTCGGCCCATCGCCGGTCGTGCCGAGCACCGCCTCGACGTGCGACCACGGAACCTGCTGAGCGGGGGTGACCTCGATCGTCATGCGGGCGAGGTTAGACCTGACACGGGCGTCGGGCTAGGGGTCACTGATCGGGTGCAGGGCCTTCCGCGCCGTCGTCATCGCGCGCGGTGCCATGCCGAGCCCGCAGTGCCGCGCCGATCGCGATGAAGCTTGTTCCGATGGCGAGGAAGCTGAAGCCGACCGTACGCGTCGACTCCATCAGCGTCAGTCCGATGGCGATGACGAGCATGACGATTCCGAGTCCGAGCATGCCGCCGGGGTTCGGGACGAAGCGGGTGGGCGCGGTAGGGGTGCCGTCGTTCATGCCCACAGTGAACCACCCTTCGCGATCAGAGGCGTCGTTAAGGCGACAGATCCTCGATCGTGCCTCCCACATCGCCGGCGTGCGGGGCGATCAGCGGCAGCATGTGCTCGGTGATGAGCGGCGCGACGGCGGTGGTCGCGAACTCGTCGGGGTGCATCCAGCGCACGTCGTCGATCTCGGCGGCGGCGACGCACGGCTCGGTGATCGTCGCGCGGAAGACGTCGGCGACGAGCGTCGTGGCGGCCTCGTTGGCGGCGGCGGTCGTGAAGCGCCCGAGCGGTTCGAGGGCGCTGACCGGCACGGTGACGCCGAGCTCTTCGAGCAGCTCGCGGCTGAGGGTCTCGGCGGGGCTCTCGCCAGGCTCGGGCTTGCCGCCGGGCTGCATGTAGACGGTCGTGCCGCGCTTGCGCACGACGAGCAGGCGGCCGGCGTCGTCGACAACGAGCGCCGCCGAGACGTGGATGACCGGCCTCACGCCGCGGGCCACCACGGCGGCTGTACGGCCCGCCAGCGGCGCAGCAGCAGCGCCTGGTCGCGGGGCTCCGGGTCGCGCAGCCAGTCGGTGATGACGGCGACCGTGGTCGCGGCGAGGGCGGAGGCGACGGTCTCGGCGAACCGGGCGGGGGCGTCGTCGGCGATCGGCGGGGGAGTGACCGCACCGTGGTCGATGAGCAGCGTGATCGAGTGGGCGAAGTGATCGGCGAGCATGGCGGCGAGACCCGCGGTGCCGGCCGCGAGCTCGCGCGCGTAGATGGGCGCGTGGCGCTCGACGTGCGTGAAGACGTCGTTCGCCGAGTCGGCGATCGCCGTGACAATGGTCTCGGGGGTGGCGGGCTCGATGACGCGTTCGCGGATCTCGTCGAGTTCGGCGCGCAGGGCGCTGCGCAGCACGTCGACGGGGTCGCTGCCGTGCTCGTAGATCGTCGAGCGGTGCACCTCGGCGGCGCGCGAGAGGGCGGCTCCGGTGATGGTCGCGGCGGGCTGCGCGCGGGCGAGCTGCAGCACCGCGGCGTGCAGGCGCTCGCGCGAGCGCACCCAGCGCGGGTCTGCCCCGACCGGCGGGGCGGAGGTGGCCGTCGCGGCGGGGTTCGTCATCCGCACATCGTATCCGCCGACTGTCGGGGAATAGCGGGCGGCCGGCGTAGGTTACAAGTATCCGACAGGTGTCGTCTACTTGGGGCGATGCCGCTGCCGGAGGCGCGAGACCAGATCGCCAGCCCGGCCGATCGAAGGGAACCATCATGAACCGCCTCGAGAACCGCACCGCCCTCGTCACGGGAGCCGCGAGCGGCATCGGCCGTGCCACCGCGCTCCGCCTCGCGAGCGAGGGTGCCGCCGTGGTCGTCGCCGACCTGCAGGACGACAAGGCCGCCACCGTCGTCGCCGAGATCGAGCAGGCCGGGGGCCGCGCGAGCGCCGTGCACCTCGATGTCACCGATGAGGCGAGCTGGGCATCCGCCGTCGCCGCGACGACCGAGGCCTTCGGAGGCCTCGACATCCTCGTCAACAACGCCGGCATCGGCGACACCGTGCCGATCGAGCAGAGCACGACCGACGAGTACCGCACGGTTGTGTCGGTGACGCAGGACAGCGTCTACTTCGGCCTCAAGGCCGCCGCCGAGGCCCTCAAGGCGAGCGGCAACGGGGCCGTCGTGAACGTCTCGTCGATGTTCGGCATCGTCGGCGGCTTCGGCACCTCGCCCGGCTACGCGGCCGCGAAGGGCGCCGTGCGCACCCTCACCAAGTCGGTCGCGCTCGGCTGGGCGACCGAGGGCGTGCGCGTCAACTCGATCCACCCGGGCTTCGTCGACACGCCGATCCTGGGCGAGACCGACCGATCGATGCTGGCCCAGACGACCCCCATGGGTCGCATCGCCCAGCCGGAGGAGCTCGCCGCGGCGATCGCCTTCCTCGTGAGCGACGACGCGTCGTTCATGACCGGCGCCGAGCTCGTCGTCGACGGCGGCTACACCGCCCGCTGACGCCCAGGCGTCGCCGGGGGCCTGCCCGCTGATCGGGTCAGTGGAGGCTGCCCCCGGCGACTTTCTCATCGGTCGTCGTCTGCACCGCCGTCATGATGGCGATGCGGATGCCCCGCTCGAGCTCGTCGAGCGTCATCGTCGGCACGCTCGACCCGGCCGGCACGAGGTCGGGCGTCGCGGGCACGTGGATGAACCCGCCCCGCAGCCCCGGATTCCGCTCGACCTCCCCGCCGAGCACGTAGGCCACGTGGTTGCACACGAAGCTGCCCGCCGTGAGCGACACGCTCGCCGGCAGCCCCGCCGCGCCGAGCGCCCCCACGATCGCCTTGACCGGCAGCGTCGAGAACCGAGCCGCGGGCCCGCCCTCCTCGATGGCCTCGTCAATGGGCTGCGCCCCATCGTTGTCGGCGATGCGCGCGTCATCGAGGTTGATCGCGACGCGCTCGGGCGTGATACCGCCCCGCCCCTCGGCAAGCCCGATCGCAATGACAAGTTCTGGCTGGTGCGAGGAGATGGCGGCCCGAAGGGCATCGCCAGCCCCCCGATACGAGACGGGCAGAACAACCCCACTGACCTCGATGCCGCGCTCGACGAGCTCAGGCTGCGGCACGCTGACAAGCCGCCGCACGACCTCGCCGCTGGGGTTGGACACAGCCCCCGCGAACGCCTCGAACCCGGTCACCAGCACGCGCTGTGTCGTCATGCGCCCAGCCTCGCACGAAGGGCGGGCGGGTGCGCTCACCCCCTCCCGCACTCCGCTAGACTCTCCTACGGCCCGCCCTCGCGGAGGGCCAGCCACGGGCTGTGGCGCAGCTTGGTAGCGCACTTGACTGGGGGTCAAGGGGTCGCAGGTTCAAATCCTGTCAGCCCGAC
>JAOASR010000064.1 GCA_030158585.1 Microcella sp. | reverse complement strand
TACATCAACTCGCCCGGCGGCTCGATCACGGCCGGCATGGCGATCTACGACACCATGCAGTTCGTGCCGAACGACATCGTCACAGTCGGCATCGGCATGGCGGCGTCGATGGGCCAGCTGCTGCTGACGGCCGGCACGAAGGGCAAGCGCTACATCACGCCCAACGCGCGCGTGCTGCTGCACCAGCCGCACGGCGGCTTCGGCGGCACGGCGAGCGACATCCAGACGCAGGCCCAGTTGATCTCCGACATGAAGCACCGTCTCGCGGCGATCACCGCCGAGGCGACGGGCAAGTCGGTCGAGCAGGTCAACGCCGATGGCGACCGCGACCGCTGGTTCAACGCCGAGGAAGCCCTCGCGTACGGCTTCGTCGACCACATCCGCTCCTCGGCCACCGACATCGTCGGCGGCGGCGGAACCCAGGCCTAGGCATCCGCGAGTACGAGAGAGAGACCCCCATGGAGACCCCGAACCTCGGCGGCACCCCGCTCGCGATGCCGAGCAGCCGCTACATCCTGCCCAGCTTCGAGGAGCGCACGGCCTACGGCTACAAGCGCCAGGACCCGTACGCGAAGCTCTTCGAGGACCGCATCATCTTCCTCGGCGTGCAGGTCGACGACGCGTCGGCCGACGACGTCATGGCCCAGCTGCTCGTCCTCGAGTCGCAGGACCCTGACCGCGACATCGTCATGTACATCAACAGCCCCGGCGGCTCGTTCACGGCCATGACGGCGATCTACGACACGATGCAGTACATCCGCCCGCAGATCCAGACGGTCGTGCTCGGCCAGGCGGCCTCGGCCGCCGCGGTGCTGCTGGCGGCGGGCTCGCCCGGCAAGCGCCTCGCGCTGCCGAACGCGCGCGTGCTCATCCACCAGCCGGCGACGGGTGACGCGGGCCGCGGCCAGGCGTCCGACATCGAGATCCAGGCCAAGGAGATCGCCCGACTGCGCGAGTGGCTCGAGCACACGCTGTCGAAGCACTCGAACCGCACCGTCGAGCAGGTCAACAAGGACATCGATCGCGACAAGATCCTCATCGCGTCCGAGGCCCTCGAGTACGGCCTCATCGACCAGGTCCTCACGAGCCGCAAGACGCTCCCGGCGCTCACCGCGAGCTGACGACCGTCGAACGACCGCAGGCCCCGCATCCGATCCAGGATGCGGGGCCCGCGTCGTTCCCGCCCGATCAGTCGTCGGCGGGGCGGCGCCTATTCACGAGCACGATGATCGTCGCGATGACGGCTGCCACGAGCAGCCCGCCGCCGATCCACGCGACGCCCGCGAGCACCGCGGCACCCTCGTCGTCGGCGGCCGCACCGGACTCGCCGTTGCCGGTCGCACCTGCAGTGCCGCCGCCCCCGCACTCGGGAGCCTCGGGCGATCCCTCGGTCACCGGCTCATCGCCGACCGGCGCGTAGCTGAACGCGTACGTCTCCGAGAGCGTGTGGCCGTCGCTCGAGACGTACTGGAACGTCATGGCGTACTCGCCCGGCTCGCCGAGCGCGGCGGGTGCCGCCATCGTGGGCCCCGTCACCTCGACGCAGCCGTCGCCGTAGTAGAGGCCCTCGGCATCGGTGATGACGATCGCGAAGGCGTTCGTGTTGCCCTCGAGCGCGAGCAGCGGAGCATTGGCCGTGACCGTCCAGGCGTCGGGCAGCTCGGTGATCGTCGCGCCGTCGGCGGGGGTCGAGTCGACGACGTAGTCGTGGGCGCTCGCCGGGCCCGCGACGCCCAGCACGAGAGCCGCGCCGGCGCTCGCTCCCATGCCGATCGCGGCGGCCCATCGCGACGCGCTACCGCCGCGCGCGCGAGGTCGGCGGCTCGTCGAGCCGCTCACGAGGCCGCTCAGCAGGCCGCTCAGCAGGCCGCTCACGAGGCCGCTCCGCGACGACGCACGAGCGCGAGGGTCAGCGCGGCCGTGCCGGCGACGAGCCCGAGCCCGCCGAGGATGCGCGCGATGAGGTCGTCACCCGCGGCGCCGGTCGTGGTCGAGCCCGCGAGCTCGGTCGACGCGGCGTCGTCGTGGCCGGCGCCCGCGGCGTCGGCAGAGCCGTGCCCGTCATCCGCCACGGCATCGGTGAGGGTGACGACCGGCGCATCCTCACCCGCCCATGTCGCCGTGCCGACCTCGCACGTCTGCGTCGTCGGGAACTCGATGCGCTCGCCCGCCTCGCCCTCGGGCAGCGTGAGCTGCAGGTCGAAGGCCGCGCGGTAGCCGTCCTCGAGAGGCGCGTCGGTCGCGGTGTAGACGACCTGCCCGACGCGCTCGGTGAGCGTCTCGTACTCGGTCTCGATCGGCTCGTCGAGCGGCACCATGACCTTCTCGACGCTCCAGCCCGCGTAGACGGTGGGGGCGACCGTCGCGATGCTCTCGGGGATGTCGATCGTGACGACGGTCGTCGCCGAGCCCTCGCAGCCGTGCGACATCGAGAAGGTGACGAGCGCGCGGCCGCCGGGGGCCGTCGAGTCGCTCGACGCGCTCACGTGCGCCGACGCGGCGGTCGGCGCGGCGAGCGCGAGCGCGACGCCCGCGGCGAGGGTCAGGGCGGCGGCCCCGGCGCGGCCTCGTCGGGCGCGGGCGGCGGGAGCGGCGGGGGAGGAGGTGCGGAAGGCGGAAGCGGTCATGGTCGTGCTCTTTTCGTCTGAGGTGCGCAGGGCGCCGTGCGGCGCCGCGGCTTGCGCGGTGAGAGATGCGGTCGGCGGATGCTCGGCGCGACTAGCGCGCGAGCGCGACCGCGGGCGGCCCGCGCCGCCCGGCTCCACCGAGCACGACCACGGCGGAGGGAATGACGAGAGCGGCGCTCTCGAGCGGAGCGCGCACGACGACCGGCAGCGCCGGGGATGCGAGCGGCTCGAGCACGCGCGCGACGGCGAGAGCGAGCGACTGCAGGGCGCGCGCGATCGCGGCGGCGGCGTGCCGCAGGAGCAGATACGACGCGAGGGCCGCGAGAGCGTGGTGCGCCGTCATGAGGGCGGGCGCGGCGGTCGCCGACGGGATGCCTGCGGCCGCGATCGCAGCGGTCGTCGCATCGAGCGCGCCGTGCGCCGCGTGCCCGGCCGCAGCATCCGCCCCCGTGGCGACGGCGGAGCCCGTCGCGGGACCGAGCAGCGAGAACGCGACGTGCTGCACGGCCTGGTCGAGGGCGACGACACCCGCGAGCCCGAGGCGTGAGAGGCGGCCGGTGCGCAGCGCCGAGAGCGCCGCCATGCCGAGGAACCCGGAGACGAGTGCGCCGGCGACGAGCGCCGTCACGTGCGGAGCGGCACCCCCGGCCGCGGTGTGCGCGGTGCCGGCGATGAGGGTGACGACGACGGCGACGAGCCACGCAGCGGCGACGCGCGAGCGTCGGGCGGCCAGGTCGGCGTGCATCCTCATGTCCCTTCCAGGGTACGCCCGTCAGTCACGGGTCGAGCTGTGTTCGGAGCCGCCGCCTCAGCCGGTGGCTGAGAGCGCCCCGAGTCGTCGCCGGAGGTCTGCTCGACACCCCGCAGTGCGGCGTGTCACGAACGTCGGTGCGGCGGGCTAGGCTCGTGGGCAACCAGGGAGGAGGGCGCCATGGCCCGCATCGGAGAAAGCGCCGACCTGCTCAAGTGCTCGTTCTGCGGCAAGAGCCAGAAGCAGGTTCAGCAGCTCATCGCCGGCCCCGGCGTCTACATCTGCGACGAGTGCGTCGAGCTCTGCAACGAGATCATCGAAGAGCGCCTCGCCGAGTCGAACGAGCAGACCACCGCCGAGTTCGACCTGCCGAAGCCGAAAGAGATCTACGCCTTCCTCGAGGAGTACGTGATCGGCCAGGTCGCGGCGAAGAAGTCGCTCTCGGTCGCCGTCTACAACCACTACAAGCGCATCCGCGCCCGCCAGACCCTCACCGCGGCCGACCAGCTCGCCGACGACGTCGAGATCGCCAAGAGCAACATCCTGCTCATCGGCCCGACCGGCTGCGGCAAGACCTACCTCGCGCAGACCCTCGCCAAGCGCCTCAACGTGCCCTTCGCCGTCGCCGACGCGACCGCGCTCACCGAGGCCGGCTATGTCGGTGAAGACGTCGAGAACATCCTCCTCAAGCTCATCCAGGCCGCCGACTACGACGTCAAGCGCGCTGAGACGGGCATCATCTACATCGACGAGGTCGACAAGATCGCCCGCAAGGCCGAGAACCCGTCGATCACGCGCGACGTCTCGGGCGAGGGCGTGCAGCAGGCGCTGCTGAAGATCCTCGAGGGCACGGTCGCGAGCGTTCCCCCGCAGGGCGGCCGCAAGCACCCGCATCAGGAGTTCATCCAGATCGACACGACGAACGTGCTGTTCATCGTCGCCGGCGCGTTCGCGGGCCTCGAAGACATCATCAGCCAGCGCGCGGGCAAGCGCGGCATCGGCTTCGGCGCCCCGCTCCACGACAAGAGCCTCGAGAAGAACCTCTTCAGCGAGGTGCTGCCCGAAGACCTGCACAAGTTCGGGCTCATCCCCGAGTTCATCGGCCGCCTCCCGGTCGTCACGACCGTGTCGCCGCTCGACCGCACGGCGCTCATCGACATCCTCACGACGCCCCGCAACGCGCTTGTGCGCCAGTACCAGCGCATGTTCGAGATCGACGGCGTCGAGCTCGAGTTCGAGCAGGACGCGCTCGACTCGATCGCCGACCTCGCCGTGCTGCGCCAGACCGGCGCTCGTGGCCTGCGGGCCATCCTCGAAGAGGTGCTCGGCCCCATCATGTTCGAGGTGCCCTCGAGCGACGACGTCGCGCGCGTCGTCGTCACGCGCGAGACGGTGCTCGAGAACGCGGCGCCGACGATCGTGCCGCGCCGCCCCGTGCGCCGCGAGAAGAGCGCGTAGCGCTCCTCTCCTGTCGCGCCAGCAGTCGTCTCGGCCACGACGCGACGCAGATCGCGCTGTGCGCGCGTGCGCTCTCGATTCCCTCGACGGCCCGGTCTACGCTGACGCCATGATCGAGTCTCAGCGCGACCGCCTGCGAGCACTGCCCGACTTCCCCGCCGAGCTCCCCACCTTCGATCCCGCGAGCGCGCCCGCCGATCCGCAGCAGCTCTTCGTGGCCTGGCTCGACGACGCCCTCGACCACGGCGTGCTGCAGCCGCACGCGTGCACGCTGTCGACCGCCGGCCCGACCGGGCACGTGACGGCGCGCACGCTCATCCTCAAAGACCTCGTCGACGGCCTCTGGGTCTTCGCCGGGGCCCGCTCGACCCGCAAGGGCGTCGACCTCGCCGCCAACCCGTCCGCCGCGCTGACCTTCTACTGGCCAAGCCGCGGCCGTCAGGTGCGCGTCACGGGCGAGGTCGAAGAGCTGCCGAGCGACGTCGCCGCCGCCGACTGGCGCGCCCGCCCCGCGAGCACGGGGGAGTCGAACCCCGACTGGGCCGCGTGGGCGCTCAGCCCCACCGAGATCGAGTTCTGGCAGGCGCGCCCCGATCGCGAGCACGTGCGCCACTGGTACCGCTTCGAGCACTGACGCCTCGCGGCCCCGCCGATGCACGCAGCCCCGCCGATTCACGCGGCGACGCCCGGTCGAATCGTTTCGATAGACTCGGAGCCTTCCCGATCGTCGAAGAGGTTCCGTGAGCTTTCCCACCGCCCCCGTTCCCGTCATCGAGCCCGGCGCTGAGAGCTTCGTCGCGCGCGACCGGCACGGCCACCCGCTCAGCCGCCGCCGCGTCATCGCCGCGCTGCTCGCGCTGAGTCTCGGCGGGTTCGGCATCGGCTCGACCGAGTTCGTGGCGATGGGGCTGCTGCCCGAGCTCGCGATCGACCTGCTGCCGGGCATCCACGCTCAGAACCCCGACCTCGCGATCGCGCAGGGCGGCGGGCTCATCACCGCCTACGCGCTCGGCGTCGTCGTCGGCGCTCCCGTGATCGCGGCGTTCGCCGCCCGCCTGCCCCGCCGCACCCTGCTGCTCTGGCTCGCCGCGGCGTTCACGCTCGCGACGCTCGCCTCGGCGATGCTGCCGACGTTCGAGACGGTCATGGCAGCGCGGTTCGTCGCGGCACTGCCGCACGGCGCCTACTTCGGCGTCGCCGCGCTCGTGGCCGCCGACCTCATGGGTCCGGGCAAGCGCGGGCAGGGCGTGGCGCTCGTGCTCTCGGGGCTCACGATCGCGACCGTCATCGGGGTTCCCGTCATCACGTGGGTCGGCCAGAGCGCCGGCTGGCGGCCCGCCTACCTGCTCGTCGCGGGCCTCTTCGCTGCGACCTTCGTCGCCGTGCGCCTGCTCGTGCCGTGGCAGCCGGGCGATGCGAGCTCGACGATCCGCTCCGAGCTCAGTGCGCTCGCGCGGCCCCAGGTCTGGCTCGCCCTCGGCGTCGGAGCAATCGGCTTCGGCGGATTCTTCGCGATGTACACCTACATCGCGCCGATGGTGACCGAGCTCGTCGGGCTGTCTGCGAGCCTCGTGCCGGTCATCCTCATCACGACGGGCATCGCCATGACGATCGGCAACCTGATCGGCGGGCGCCTCGCCGACCGGGGCACCGTGCGCGCGATCTTCCAGGGCTTCGCAGCCCTCATCGGGTCGCTGCTGCTGCTCGGTCTCGCGGGCGGCACGGTCGTCGGGCTCTTCGTCGCGACGTTCCTCGTGGGGCTGTCGGCCGCCGCCGTGAGCCCGATCATCCAGACGCGCCTCATGGATGTCGCGGGTCGGTCGCAGACGCTCGCCGCCGCTCTCAACCACGCGTCGCTCAATCTGGGCAACGCGAGCGGGGCGTTCCTCGGCGGGCTCGTCGTCGCGGCAGGGTTCGGCTACCAGGCGCCCGCGTGGGTCGGTCTCGTGCTCGCCGTCGGCGGCGTGCTGCTCGCCATCGCGAGCGTGACGCTCGAACGGCGCCAGTCGCTGCGCTAGCCAGGGAAAGCGCCAGTTGCTGCGCTAGGCCTGGAAGGCGCCAGGCGCTGGGCTAGGCCTGGAAGGTGCCCGGCGCGTCGACGAGGATGCCGTCGGAGATGGCCTGCTTGCGCAGACCGACCTTGGTTCCGACGTCGATGCCCGCGATGCGGTACTTCTCGCGGATGCGCTTGAGGTAGCTCTTGGCGGTCTCCTCCGAGATGCCGAGCTGGTAGGCGACGGCCTTGACCGGCTCACCCGCTCCGTAGAGGGCCATGACGCGGCGCTCCTGCGCGCTCAGGCGCGGCGAGCCGCCGACGTCGGCGGCGTTGAGGGCGAGGTCGAGCTCGGCCGAGATGAACGATTCGCCGGCCTTCGCCGCGCGGATCGCCTCGACGATCATGCCGGCATCTTCACTCTTGACGAGGTAGCCGAGCGCGCCGGCGTTGAGCGCCTCGCGCACGACGTTCGGCTCGGAGTAGGTGCTCATCAGCACGACCGCGACGCCCGTGGCGCGCAGAGTCTGGATCTTCAGCGAGACGGGGATGTTGTCTTTGAGATCGAGGTCGAGCAGCACGACCTCGACGGGGAAGGCGGGGTGCGCGAGCAGCTCGGGCCAGCTCGCCACAGCGGCGACCATCTCGATGTCGTCGGCGGCCTGGCGAATCCACTCGGTGAGGGCCCCCAGCAGCATCCGGTGATCGTCGACGAGCGCCAGACGGATGGGGTCGCTTCCAGGTGCCATGTGTCGGGTCCTTTGACTCGGTGAGCAGGTGCTGCGGTGCCTCTGCGGCCTGGCGCGCTTCGGGTGCGCGGGCGGCCAGCCTCTAGGTCGTGCGGCCCTGGTCGACAGGATTCTCGACCGGGCAGTCGACCTCGATGCGGACGACGCTCGATGCCGTGCTGTCACTGTAGCGGCCGACCCGGTCGAGAGCCTCCCACACACCCGGGTCGACACGATTCCGGCGCAGGCCCGTGACCTCGAGGATGATGGGCACGATCGTGCGGCCGTCGGGGTCGACGCGGCCGGTCGTCATCGGTCCGAGTGCGACGGTGACCGACTCGGCAGGCGCTGATCCGAGCGGATCGGCCCCCAGCATCCACAGCGCCGCGAGCAGCGCATCGCGCTGCGCGTCGTCGAGCAGCCCCGCGAGCGTGCCCGGGTCGCTGATGGTGACGCGGCGGCCGAGCTGCTCCGATTCGGCGACGGCGTGGAAGAGCCAGGTCTCGCGGCGGCCCTCGAGCAGGTGCAGGCGCAGCTCGGTCGCGAGCGTCGCCGCGCGCGACGACATCTCGGGCGGCAGCGGCAGGGGAGTGCCGCCGATCGCGACGGCGTCGAGCAGCTCTTCGGCGGCGAGGTCGAGGCGCGCGAGCTCCTCCGAGGCGAGCATGCCGACCGCGAGACGCGGCGCGGTCACGGTCGACTGCACGAGCGTGCGGTCGAGCTCGCGCTTGAGCATGCGCTCGAAGCCCGCGACGAGCAGCACGCCCGTGATGCCGGGCGCGACCGCGAGGGCGAGCGTGACGAGCTGGCTCGGGATCGTCACGGGCGTGAGCGGCGTCGTGAGGATCATGGCGACGAAGAAGGCGGTGCCGAGCGCGGCGGTCGCGACGAGCACCTCCCACCCGGCTCTGAGCGTGACCACGATGAGCAGCACGAAGCCGGCGCTGACCGAGGCGGTCGCGTAGCGGCCGATGTCGCCGAGGGGCGCGATCGTCATGAAGTCGAGCCACACGACGGCGGCGAGGGCGGCGAGGAAGAACCCGTACAGCCAGTCGGGCAGGCGCTCGCCCGTGGCTGAGATGGTCACGATGAGGCCGAGGAAGGTCACGAGCAGCAGCAGCCACGCACCGAGGCCCGGCAGCAGGGAGGGGTACTCCTCGGCGCGCAGGAAGAACAGCCCGACGCCGAGGATCGACTGCAGGCCGGCGATGATCGCCATGCCGAGCCCCAAGAATCCCGAGCCGAGCGCCGAGGCGTGCGTCGAGGTCGCCGAGCCGCGGCGCACCGACGAGCGAGCGCCGGCGGGGCGGATGCTCCCGCCGAGGGTGCTCTCCTCGGGCAGCGTGTAGCGCGACGAGGTCTGGGGGCCGTTCGCACTCATCGGCGCGGCACCTCCAGCATCACGGTCGTGCCGGCGCCCGGAGTCGAGAAGACGCGAGCGCTCCCGCCGACGTTGCCGAGCCGCGCGACGACCGACTCGCGGAAGCCCAGGCGATCCGACGGGATCGACTCGGGCGAGAAGCCGACGCCCGCGTCGGTGACGACGGCGCGCACGATGTCGTCGCTCTCGGTGATGGTCACGTCGGCCTCGTCCACGCCCGCGTGGCGGCGCACGTTCTCGAGGCACTCGGCGAGAGCGAGCAGGAACGCGTCGAGCACGTCGTTGGGCAGCATGACGTGGCCTGTGCCGTGCCAGCGCACCGTGAGCCCCATGCGCAGGAAGCGCTGCTTGACCGACTCGAGGGTCGTGCCGAGCGTCGTCTCACCGACGGGCTCGAGGCTGTACGAGCCCGAGAACCTCGGCATCGGCGTCGAGCCGAGCCGCAGCTGGCGCAGGAGGCGAGCGTCTTCCTCCGCCTGCTGGCGCAGAGCATCCTCGCTCACACCGACACCCGAGTGCGCGAGCAGGGTGAGGGTCGCGAGCACCGTGTCGTGCAGCAGTCGCGCGCCCTGGCGACGCTGCGCCTCGAGCTCGCTCGCGTGCCGCTCTGCCTGGTGCGATCGGCCGATCTGCTCGATGCGCCGCATGGCGCGCTGCACTCCTGCGGTGACCCAGATGCCGATGATGACGGTGATGACCCAGCCGGCGAGCGTGGCGATCGCGGCGACCGAGATGAGCTCGCGCGTCGGTCCGGCGGTCGCCACGAGCACGCTCGAGCCGAGGGCGCCGAGAGCCCAGAGGATCCAGCGGCCCGTGCCCTCGCTCAGGACCATGCCGACCGCGCCGAGGCCCGCGGCGCCGAGCGGCGCGAGCGAGATCGGCAGGGCGACGTTCGCCGACTCGCCCCACGGCAGCTGCGCGAGCGCGAGGGCGCCGCAGCCGAGCACGATCGTCAGGATCACCCAGCCGACATTGGCCGAGCGGCCGACCATGACGAGCGAGGCGGCCTGGCCGGCGAGCACGATGAGCACCGAGGGCAGCACGTCGGGGTCGACGATGCCGGGCAGCGCGACGCACAGGGCCGTGAGGGCCACGCCGGCGAGGCCGAAGGCGCGAGCGGCACGCTGAAGCAGCGCGCGGCGCTCCTTCGCGATCAGGTCCATGGTTCTCCGTCAGGAGCGTTCGGGTCGCTCCACAGGACAGTCTGTCACCTGCACTCAGCTTCAGTCATCCGGTGGCGCAGGCAGAGGTGACGTTTGCGTATATTGCGTCCTTCGTGCCCGCATCGGCGATGACCGTGACGGTGCCGGGCCGGCCGCCGATGGTCACGGCGACGCGGAAGAGCGTGCCCTGCTTGTCGTCGGCGATCGCGTGCGCATCGCACCGATTCGGCCGGAAGCTCAGCGGCACCACGATCGTCTCGCCAGCCTCGTCGCGGGTGCCCAGCGCGAGATCGAGGCGGATGCTCTCAGCCGGCTGCCCGTCGGCAGCAAGCGCCCCGAGCAGCACCGTGCCGGCCACGCGCTCGAGCTCGAGCTCCGCCCCGTCGAGGCCCGCTCCTGCGCCCTCCGCCGCACCGGAGCCGGGCCGCGGGTCGACGATGAGCTCGACCCCGATGACCCCCGGGCTCGGCGGACCGGCGATGCGCACCGAGAGGGCGACGCGCGCCTCGACGGCCTGCGCGATGCACGACGCCGAGTACCACGCCGCCCACTGCCCGAGCCGATCCGTCGTCGGCACGCGCAGCTCGACGGTCGTGCCGTCGCCGAGAGGCACGAGCAGCACGCCCGTCGGGGGCTCGACGGGCTCGCCGTCGGCGGGCAGCTCGCCGAGGTCGGCGGGGCAGACGGGGGCGGGGAGGGGCAGGGGCAGATCCCGCTGCGCGCCGGGAGGAATGAGCGCCTCGTCGACGCGCTCGGCGTCGGCGGCGAGGAGGGGCGAGGCGAGTCGGGCGCCGGCGAGCGCGAGCGGGGCATCCCCGTCATTGCGCACCGAGAGCTGGATGCTGCCGCGCGAGGGGTCGATGCGCGTGCGGAAGACGTCGGCGGTGACCTCGACCGCGTCGATGCTCGCGGGGAGGGTCGACGAGGGCACGGGATCGCCGCTCGACTCGGCCGGTGTCGCGCACGCGGTCAGCAGAGATGCGACGACGACGGCGAGAGCGCCAGCCGCGCGCGTTCGACTCCGCGGGGCGGAGGCGCGCGCGATCATGACCGTCAGCTCGCGAGCAGCGCCGCGAGGTGCGGCCCGACGAGGTCGTTCTCGATGAGGAACGCGTCGTGGCCGAAGGGGGAGGAGATCACGACGGCCTCGGCGCCGTGGATCGTCGAGGGCAGGTGCGCGGCGATCGCCTGCTGCTGCTCGACGGGGAAGAGCCGGTCGGTGTCGATGCCGAGCACGAGAGACCGCGCCGTCACGACTGAGAGCGCCTCGGCGAGCGAGCCGCGCCCGCGCGTCACGTCGTGCGAGTTCATCGCCTCGACGAGGCGCACGTAGCTGTTGGCGTCGAAGCGCCGCGTGAACTTGTTGCCGTGGAAGTCGAGGTAGCTCTCGACCGCGAAGCGCCCGCCGCCGCCGAGCGGGTCGAGCACGCCCTGCCACGAGCGCTCGAAGCGCTCGTTGAGCTCGTCGGGTGAACGGTAGTTGAGCAGCGCCATGCGCCGAGCGAGCGCGAGCCCGCGGTAGGGGCCCTCGGCCTCGTCGTAGTAGTCGCCGCCGCGGAAGGCCGGATCCATGCGGATCGCCTCGAGCTGCACCGAGTTGAGCGCGATCTGGTCGGCGCTCGAGATCGCCGGCGCCGCGAGCACCGCGAGGCGCTCGACCCGCTCGGGGTGGGTGACGGCCCACTCGAGCGCGTGCATCCCGCCCATCGAGCCGCCGATGACGGCGAAGAACCGGTCGATGCCGAGCCGGTCGACGAGCAGTCGCTGCGCCGCGACCTGGTCGCGCACCGTCACGTACGGGAAGCGCGAGCCCCACTCGACGCCGTCGGGCGAGAACGACGCGGGCCCCGTCGAGCCCTGGCAGCCGCCGAGCATGTTCGGCGCGATGACGAAGAAGCGGTCGGTGTCGATCGCGAGGCCGGGGCCGACGATGCCGCTCCACCAGCCCGAGGTCGGATGCCCGGGGCCGGGCTTGCCCGCGAGGTGGCTGTCGCCCGTGAGCGCGTGGCAGACGAGAACGGCGTTGCTCGCGTCGGCGTTCAGCTCGCCCCACGTCTCGTAGGCGAGCCGCACGTGCGGCAGTCGCGCGCCCGATTCGAGCTCGAGCGGGCCGAGGTTGGCGAACTGGCGGGCGCCGGGCTCATCGCCCTCGCGCCAGGCTCCCGTGACGGGCGGCGTGCCGCGCAGCGCGCGACGGTTCGCCTCGGTGATGAACGCCGAGGGCACCGTGTCTTCGGAGGTCTGCCAGTCCATGTCGCCTCTCATTCTGGCGCAGACGGCGACGGGCCCCCGCCACGAGGTGGCGAGGGCCCGATCGAGAGCGGATGCTCGGCGTCAGTCCTCGCGGTTCGCTGCGACGACGGCGCGGGCGGCCTCGAAGCCGTGCTCGAGGTCGGCGATGATGTCGTCGATGTTCTCGAGGCCCACCGAGAGGCGCACGAGACCAGGCGTGACGCCCGCCGTGAGCTGCTGCTCGGGGGTCAGCTGCGAGTGCGTCGTCGAGGCGGGGTGGATGATGAGGCTGCGCACGTCGCCGATGTTGGCGACGTGGCTGAACAGCTCGACCGAGTCGACGAGCGTGCGGCCCGCGTCGACGCCGCCCTTGAGCTCGAACGAGAGCACCGCGCCGACGCCGCGGGGGGCGTACTTCTGCGCGTGGCCGTACCAGGGGCTCGACTCGAGCCCCGAGTACGAGACCGTGGCGACGTCGGGGTGGGCCTCGAGCCAGCGCGCGACCGCCTGGGCGTTCTGCACGTGACGCTCGATGCGCAGGCTCAGCGTCTCGATGCCCTGGATGAGGGCGAAGGCGTTGTCGGGCGAAACGGCGGCGCCGATGTCGCGCAGCAGCTGCACGCGCGCCTTGATGATGTACGCGA
>JAOASR010000063.1 GCA_030158585.1 Microcella sp. | reverse complement strand
TCGTCGACGAGCACGACCATGAGGTGCACCTCGGGGTTGTTCTTCGCGATCGCGTTGGCGATGGCCTGCAGCACGAGCGTCTTGCCGGCCTTCGGCGGCGAGACGATGAGGCCGCGCTGACCCTTGCCGATGGGGGCGACGAGGTCGATGATGCGCGTCGAGAGCTTCTGCGGCTCGGTCTCGAGGCGCAAGCGCTCCTGCGGGTAGAGCGGCGTGAGCTTGCCGAACTCGACGCGCGCGGCGGCCTCCTCGACGGTCTGACCGTTGATCGAGTCGATCGACACGAGAGCGTTGTACTTCTGGCGCCCCTGACCCTCGCCCTCGCGAGGCTGACGGATGGCGCCGACCACGGCGTCGCCCTTGCGCAGGTGGTACTTCTTCACCTGGCCGAGCGAGACGTAGACGTCGCTCGGTCCGGGCAGGTAGCCGGTCGTGCGCACGAAGGCGTAGTTGTCGAGAACGTCGAGGATGCCCGCGACGGGGATGAGCACGTCGTCGTCGCCGATCTCGGGCTCGAAGTCGTCGCCGGCCGGTCCGCGGCCGCGCTTGCGGTCGCGACCACGGCCGCGGCCGCGACCGTCGGCATCCTGATCGGCGCGCTCGCTCTGCGGGCCGCCCGGCGGGTTCTGCTGGCTGTTCTGGTTCTGCTGGCCGCGGCCCTGGCGCGCAGGAGCGGCATCGCCCTGCTCCGGCTTGTCGCCCTGCGCCTGCTGGCCGTTCTGCGACTGCCGGCCGCTCTGGCCCTGCTGGTCGTTCTGGCCGTTCTGGTTGCGGTCGCGATTGCGGCGGTTGCGGTTGCGGTTGCGGCCGCGACCGCTGCCGTTCTCACCGTCGTCGTCGGAATTATCGGAGCCATCGGCGGCGTCGCTCGCCGCGCGCTCGTCGTCGCCCTGCGCGGGCGCGACCTCGACGCCCGCAGCGGCGCCGGCGGCGTGCTGGCGAGCGGAGCGACGGCCCTGCGGAGCGGCCTCGTCGGTCGAGGCGGGCGCCTCGTCGGCCGGGGCGGAGTCTTCCTGCGTCGGCAGGGCGGTGACGACGCTGCCGCTGGTCACGCGGCGCGAGCCGCGTCGTGCAGGCGCCTCGGTGCGCGCGGCGGGGAGGTCGAGGGCGGGCTCGGCGGCGGGAGCCGCGGGAGCCTCGGCCGACGCCTCGACGATGGCGTCGGCGTCATCCGTCACGGCGGCCGCGTCGGCGGAGGCGGCATCGGCGCCGCCCTGGCTCGCGACGATCGCGGCGAGCAGGTCGCCCTTGCGGAGCTTCGAGACGCCCGAGATGCCGAGCTCGGTCGCGAGCTGCTGCAGCTGCGGGAGCTTGAGCCCGGTCAGGTCGGTGGGGGTGGTCGCGCTCGCGGCGCGATCGGTGGTGTCAGTCACAGAGGTGGTGTCCTTTCGACTCCGGGCATGGTGCCACGGAGGATGCTGATCGCTTCGGACCGACCGCACGAGAGGCGGGATGATGAAACCGGGTGAACGGGCGCAACGCGACAGCCGCGGTACGAGCCGGTGAAAAAGCGATAGCTGCTTGGGGATGCCCGGGGAGGTGGCCTAAGCCACGGCCTCGACCGGATGCGCCACCACTGTAGCACCCTTGAAATCGACGGCCAGCATGTGCGAAGTCCACGGTGTGGCGGCGTTCTGGGTGACCACCTCGGCGGCGTCAAGGCGCTGCGCGGGGTCGCCGCAGAGCACGAGCACGGAGGGCCCCGCGCCCGAGACGACGGCCGCGAAGCCGTGCGCGCGGAGAGCCTGAATGAGGGCATCCGTCTCGGGCATGGCGCTCGCCCGGTAGTTCTGATGCAGCTTGTCCTCCGTTGCCGCGAACAGCAGCTCGGGGCTCTGGATGAGGGCGGCGATCAGCAGCGCGGAGCGCGAGACGTTGAAGATCGCGTCTTCATGCGGCACCGAGGCGGGCTGCAGAGAGCGCGCGAGCGCGGTCGACATCGTGGTCGACTCGGGCACGCACACCAGGAGCGAGACGCCGCGGTGCACCGTGAGGCGCTTGTGCTGCGGGCCCTCGGGCGTCATCCACGCGATCGTGAGACCGCCGAAGAGCGCGGGGGCGACGTTGTCGGGGTGACCCTCGAGCTCGGTCGCGCGCGCGAGAAGCCCGTTGGCGTCGATGTCGACGATGCCCTCGAGCAGGCCCTTGGCCGCCATGATGCCGCCGACGATCGCCGCGCCCGACGAGCCCATGCCCCGACCGTGCGGGATCACGTTGTGGGCGACCATGTCGATGCCCGGCATCTCGACGCCGTAGTGATCGAACGTGTGCTTCATCGAGCGCACGATCAGGTTCGACGCGTCGGTCGGCACCTCGCCCTCGCCCACGCCCTGCACCGTCACCGTCGCGCCGGGCTCGTCGCGCACGGCCACGTCGAGCTCGTCGTAGACCGAGAGCGCAAGGCCGAGCGTGTCGAAGCCTGGACCGAGGTTCGCGGTCGTCGCGGGCACCTTCACGTGCACGCGGCGCCCGACGAGGCGAGGGTCGACGGCCATCAGACCGCGGCCTTCACGAGACCGAGAACGCTCGCGATCTCGGCGGTGTCGACGCCGACGACCGTGGGCGAGACCTCGCTGCCGTCGGCGCGCTTGAGCGCCCACTGCGGGTCTTTCAGGCCGTGACCCGTGACCGTGAGCACGACGCGGGCGCCGCGCGGGATCACGCCGGCCTCGGCGCGCTCGAGCAGACCGGCGACCGAGATGGCCGAGGCGGGCTC
>JAOASR010000062.1 GCA_030158585.1 Microcella sp. | reverse complement strand
CGGCCGGGATGACCGTGCCGAAGTACTCCTCGAAGAACTCGGGGTGCTCCTTGAGAGCGGTGTCGGTGTCCATGAAGATGACGCCCTGCTGCTCGAGGTCTTCACGGATCTGGTGGTACACGACCTCCGACTCGTACTGAGCGGCGACGCCGGCAACGAGGCGCTGACGCTCGGCCTCGGGGATGCCGAGCTTCTCGTACGTCGCCTTGATGTCGTCGGGCAGCTCCTCCCACGAGGTCGCCTGCTTCTCGGTCGAGCGCACGAAGTACTTGATGTTGTCGAAGTCGATGCCCGACAGGTCGGCGCCCCACAGCGGCATGGGCTTCTTGCCGAAGAGGTCGTAGCCACGAAGGCGGCGCTTGAGCATCCATTCGGGCTCGTTCTTGAGGTTCGAGATGTCGGTGACGACCTCGGCGGAGATGCCGCGTCGGGCCGTCGCGCCGGCCGTGTCGGAGTCGGCCCAGCCGAACTCGTACTGGCCCAGGCCCTCCAGCTCGGGTCGGTCGATGAGCACGTCAGACATGCGATTCCTCTCTCTTGCCGAACCCAACCGCTCGGAGTGGTCGATGATTCCCCCGCGCACTCCCCCGGACGGCCATGTAGGGCCTTTCGTCAGGGGTTTGCTCCAAGGAGCCAGACGTAGACTGGCCACGGACGGGCCGACCGGCGAATGCCGCCGCATCGACGCCCGTGATCGACACTGATGGTGAGCGCTGAAAGTCTACCGCGCCCCCGCTGAATACGAGAGGTGCCCGCCGTGAATCGCCTGTGGCAGAAGATCGCTGGAGTCGGACGCGGCATCGTCGGCTGGCTGCCGACGACGGTTGATCGCCGCGTGCGCGTGATCGCGTGGGCCTCGCTCGTCAGCCAGACGCTCATCGTCGGCACCGGCGGCGCCGTGCGTCTCACCGGTTCGGGGCTCGGCTGCCCCACCTGGCCGCGCTGCACGCCGGAGTCGTTCGTCGCGACGCCCGAGATGGGCATCCACGGCATCGTCGAGTTCGGCAACCGCCTGCTGACGTTCGTGCTCGTCATCATCGCGATCATCGCGTTCGCCTTCGTGGTGCGGATGCGGCGCGAGCGCCCCGAGCTGCTCCGGCTCTCGATCGCGCTGGGGCTCGGTATCCCCGCCCAGGCGATCATCGGCGGCATCACGGTGCTGACGAACCTGAACCCGTGGGTCGTCGGCTTCCACTTCGTCGTCTCGGCCGTGCTCGTCGCTCTCGCGACCGTCTTCGTCGTGCGCGTCTACCGCGGGCAGGCGGGGCCGCTCGTCGCGCTGCCGTCCTTGGTGCGCCCGATAGCGCTGGCGACCGCGGTCGTCGTGTGGATCACCGTGCTCGTCGGCATCGTCGTGACCGGCTCGGGTCCGCACGCCGGCGACGGTGGCGCCGCTCGCAACGGCCTCGACTCCGAGCTCTGGCAGCACTTCCACTCGTGGCCCGCCTACGCCTCGTTCGCGGGGGCCCTGCTGCTCGCGATCATCGCCCGCCAGGTCGGTATGCGTCTCATGCGCCGCGCGACCATCGCGCTCGTCGCGGTCGAGCTCGTGCAGATCGGGGTCGGGCTCGCGCAGGCGCGGCTCGGGCTGCCGGTCATCCTCGTCGGCGTGCACATGGTGCTCGCGTGCGTGCTCGTCGCGGTCATGACGCTCGTGCTGCTGAGCCTGCGGGCACCGCGCGCCGCGATCGCGGCCGACGACGCGCCCGTCGCTCGCGACGCCGTCAGCGTCTGACGGGCATCCGCCGCCTGATCGGAGCCTGACCGGAGCGGCGCTCCTGTCGAGCCCGCTGCGCTCGCGCCATGCGAAGTGAAGGAAGGCGCGCCCCTGGCGACGGCGTGTCGCTGCGACACGCCGTCAGCGAGGCATCCCCTTCCTTCACTCGGTTGAGTCAGCGGGGTGGCGCCGGCCCTCAGGCGCGGAGCTTGCGGACCCGCAGGTGCCGTGATGGTCGACGTGACGGGCACGGTCGCCTCGCCCCCATGGAGAAGGAGCTGTCGAGTCGACGGCGCTCGTCGCATCGCGGAGGGGTGACGCGGAGGCGTGCCGCGGATGCCGCCTAGAAGGGCAGCAGCGGGTCGATACCGACCGCGACGAACAGCAGCGTGAGGTAGCTGATGCTCGCGTGGAACACGCGCATCGGGGCTGCTGTCTCGTCGCGCAGCAGGCGCCCGTAGAGCTGGTGGCTCTCGATGATGAACCACGCGCCCGCGCCGATCGCCGCAAGCGTGTAGACGAGGCCCATGCCCGCGACGGGGATGAGGATGAGCGACATCGCGACGGTCGCCCACGCGTAGAGGATGATCTGCACGCCGACGACCGTGCCGCCGCGCACGACGGCGAGCATCGGCACGTGGGCTGAGGCGTAGTCGTCGCGGTAGCGCATCGAGAGCGGCCAGTAGTGCGGCGGCGTCCAGAGGAAGACGACGAGAAAGAGGATGACCGGGGCCCAGTCGAGCGAGCCCGTGACGGCGCTCCAGCCGATGAGCACGGGGAAGCACCCGGCGATGCCGCCCCAGATGATGTTCTGCTCGGTGCGGCGCTTGAGCACCATCGTGTAGAGGATGACGTAGAACAGGATCGCGGCGAGCGAGAGCGAGGCGGCGAGCCAGTTCGCGAAGACGCCGAGCCAGACGATCGAGAAGAGGCCCGAGCCGTACGCGAACGCGAGGGCCTGGCGGTCGGTGAGCTCGCCCGTCACGAGCGGGCGCTTGCGCGTGCGGTTCATGAGGCGATCGATGTCGCGATCGAGATACATGTTGAACGCGTTCGCGCTGCCGGCCGAGAGCGTGCCGCCGATGAGGGTCGCGACGACGAGCCACGGGTCGGGCAGGCCGTTCTGGGCGAGCACCATGACGGGCGCGGTGGTCACGAGGAGGAGCTCGACGACACGGAGCTTCATGAGCGCGACGTACGCGGCGAGAGTGCGACGGAGGGTCGGGCGCCGGGCGACGATGGGCTGATCCAGCGCTGTGTCCATGACTCCTCTTCAGTGGGCGTTGCCAGTCCAGTCTACGCGAGGCACCCGCCGTCACTGGCCGGGAGAGGGGCTCCTGGTCCCCCGGTTCCCAGCGCACTCTTATACTGGAGAGGCTTGTCCGCCGCCACGTCCGTCTCTCGAAACGGGGGCACCCCTTCTGCTCTTCGGAGCGCGGGAGCCCGAGCAGGCCGCGGTCTCGATCAAGGGTGATCTGGGCAAGAGTCTTCTGCCCGTGCACGCACGGGCTCGATTCGAGAAAGGGCTGTACCCCCGTATGACCGACCTCACCTGGGACGAGATCGACTCCGCCGCGGTTGACACCGCACGACTGCTGGCGGCCGATGCCGTCGAGAAGGTGGGGAACGGGCATCCGGGAACCGCCATGAGCCTCGCCCCCGTGGCGTACCTGCTGCACCAGAAGGTCATGCAGCATGACCCGAGCGACCCGCACTGGCTCGGCCGCGACCGTTTCATCCTCTCGGCCGGCCACAGCTCGCTGACGCAGTACGTGCAGCTCTACCTGGGTGGCTACGGCCTCGAGCTCGACGATCTCAAAGCGCTGCGCACGTGGGGCTCGAAGACTCCCGGTCACCCCGAGTACGGCCACACGGACGGCGTCGAGATCACGACGGGCCCGCTCGGCCAGGGCCTCGCCTCGGCCGTCGGCTTCGCCTACGCGGCGCGTTTCGAGCGCGGACTGCTCGACCCCGAGACCCCGGCCGGCGAGAGCCCGTTCGACCACCACATCTACGTGATCGCCGGCGACGGCGACCTGCAGGAGGGCGTCACGAGCGAGGCCGGTTCGCTCGCCGGTCACCAGCAGCTCGGCAACCTCGTCGTCATCTACGACTCGAACCAGATCTCGATCGAGGACGACACCGACATCGCGTTCACCGAAGACGTGGCAGCGCGCTACGAGGCGTACGGCTGGCACGTGCAGACGGTCGACTGGAAGAAGACGGGCGAGTACGTCGAAGACGTGCACGCGCTGCACTCGGCGATCGAGGCCGCGAAGGCCGCGACCGACAAGCCCAGCATCATCATCCTCAAGACGATCATCGGCTGGCCCGCCCCCACGAAGCAGAACACGGGCAAGATCCACGGCTCGGCGCTCGGCGCCGACGAGCTCGCCGCGACGAAGGCCGTCATGGGGTTCGACCCCGAGCAGTCGTTCGTGGTCGCCGACGAGGTCATCGCGCACACGCGCGGCGCCGTCGAGCGCGGAGGCGAGCGCCACGCCGCCTGGCAGTCGCGCTTCGACGCGTGGGCCGCCGCGAACCCCGAGCGCAAGGCGCTCCTCGACCGGATGCTCGCGGGCGAGCTGCCCGCGGGCCTCGACGCCGCGCTCCCCGTCTTCGAGGGCGGCACGAGCGTGTCGACCCGCGCCGCGAGCGGCAAGGTCATCAACGCGATCGCCGGCGTGCTGCCCGAGTTCTGGGGCGGCTCGGCCGACCTCGCCGAGTCGAACCTCACGACCATCGCCGGCGGGGGCTCGTTCGCTCCCGCCGAGCACTCGACGCACGAGTGGCAGGCGAACCCGTACGGGCGCATCCTGCACTTCGGCATCCGCGAGCACGCGATGGGCGCGATCCTCAACGGCATCGCGCTGCACGGCCGCACGCGCGTCTTCGGCGGCACGTTCCTCATCTTCAGCGACTACATGCGCCCCTCGGTGCGTCTCGCGGCCCTCATGCGCGTGCCGGTCACGTACGTCTGGACCCACGACTCGGTCGCCCTCGGCGAAGACGGCCCGACGCACCAGCCGATCGAGCAGCTCGCTTCGCTCCGCGCGATCCCGGGCCTCGACATCGTGCGCCCCGCCGACGCCAACGAGACGGCGTGGGCCTGGAAGACGATCCTCGAGCGCAACGACCGACCCACGGGCATCGCCCTGACCCGTCAGAACATCCCGGTGTTCGAGCGAGGGGATGACGCCGCCTCCGGCGACGTTCTGGCCGCCGCGCACCACGTCGCGCGTGGCGCCTACGTGCTCGCCGACGTTGCGAACGGCACCCCCGACGTGGTCTTCATCGCCACCGGCTCCGAGGTGCAGGTCGCTCTCGCCGCGCGTGAGCAGCTCGCGGCCCAGGGCGTGCACGCTCGCGTCGTGTCGGCCCCGTGCCTCGAGTGGTTCGAGGAGCAGAGCGCGGAGTACCGCGAGTCGGTGCTGCCGAGCTCGGTCACCGCGCGCGTCTCGATCGAGGCGGGCGTCGCCCTCTCGTGGCACCGCTACCTCGGATCGCGCGGCCGCGCCGTGTCGATCGAGCACTTCGGTGCCTCCGCCGACTACCAGACGCTCTTCCGCGAGTTCGGCATCACGGCCGAGGCCGCGGTCGCCGCCGCTCTCGAGTCGATCGCCGCCTAGGCGACACCCTTCCCCTCCCCCGCCACCACCGGATCCGCCGCCCGCACGCGACTCGCGCACGGGCACCGAGATTGAAGAGGACCACCATGAGCTCCACCCCCACCGCCCAGCTCAGCGCGCGCGGCGTCAGCATCTGGCTCGACGACCTGTCGCGCGACCGCATCACCTCGGGCGCCCTCGCGTCGCTCATCGAGAACCGCGACGTCGTCGGCGTCACGACGAACCCGACGATCTTCGCCGCCGCCCTCGCGACCGGCACGACGTACGACGCGCAGATCCGCGACCTGGCCACGGCCGGCGTCGACGTCACGAGCGCCGTGTTCGAGGTCACGACCGACGACGTCGCCGCGGCGTGCGACATCTTCGCGCCCATCTACGCGAGCACCGCCGGTCAGGACGGCCGCGTGTCGATCGAGGTCGAACCCGGCCTCGCTCACGACGCCGCGGGCACGATCGAGCAGGCCCGCCAGCTGTGGGCGAAGGTCAACCGCCCGAACGCGATGATCAAGATCCCCGCGACGGTCGAGGGCCTCGAGGCCATCACGGAGACGATCGGTGCGGGCATCAGCGTCAACGTCACGCTCATCTTCAGCCTCGAGCGCCACCGCGCGGTCATCGAGGCGTACCTCGCGGGCCTCGAGAAGGCGCGCGACGCGGGCATCGACCTCGCCACGATCCACTCGGTCGCGTCGTTCTTCGTCTCGCGCGTCGACACCGAGATCGACAAGCGTCTCGTCGCCCTCGGCACGCCCGAGGCGCTCGCCCTCAAGAGCAAGGCCGGCATCGCCAACGCTCGCCTCGCCTACGAGCTGTTCGAGCAGGAGTTCGCGAGCGAGCGCGCTCAGGCGCTCCTCGCCGCGGGCGCGAACGTGCAGCGCCCGCTGTGGGCCTCGACCGGCGTCAAGGACCCGGCCCTGCCCGACACCCTCTACGTCACCGAGCTCGCGGTCGGCCACACGGTCAACACGATGCCCGAGAAGACGCTCGAGGCGACGTTCGACCACGGAGTCATCACGGGCGACCTCGTGACCGGCAGCTACGACGCCTCGCGCGAGGTGCTCGCGGCGCTCGAGGAGCTCGGCATCTCGATCGCCGAGGTCACGGCCCTCCTCGAGAAGGAGGGCGTCGAGAAGTTCATCGTCAGCTGGAACGAACTGCTCGACACCGTGACCGCCGCGCTCGAGGCCGCCCGATGACGGCGACCGTCGGAGCCCGCGGCGCCGCAGCCGAGGCGATCGAGCGCCACGTGCCGGCGCTCGTCGAGCAGCTCGTCGCGAGCCGCATCACGAACGGCGATGCGACCCTCTGGGGGCCCGACGCCGAGCCCGAGGCCTCGCAGCGTCTCGGCTGGACGCAGGCCGTCTCGGTCTCGCGCCCGCTCGTCGCCGACATCGTCGCTCTGCGCGGCGAGCTCGCCCAGCGCGGCGTCACGCGCGTCGTGCTCTGCGGCATGGGCGGCTCGTCGCTCGCGCCCGAGGTCATCACGCGCACCGTCGGCGCCGACCTCGTCGTGCTCGACTCGACCGACCCGCAGCAGGTGCGCGGTGTGCTCGAGCACCGCCTCGCCGAGACCGTCGTCGTCGTCTCGTCGAAGTCGGGCTCGACCGTCGAGACCGACAGCCAGAAGCGCGCCTTCGAGGCCGCCTTCCGTGCCGCCGGCATCGATCCGGCCGAGCGCATGGTCATCGTCACCGACCCGGGCTCCCCGCTCGAGCAGGCCTCGCTCGCCGCCGGCTACCGCGTCTTCCGCGCCGACCCGACCGTGGGCGGCCGCTACTCGGCGCTCACGGCCTTCGGTCTCGTGCCGTCGGGTCTCGCCGGTGCCGACATCGAGGAGATCCTCGACGAGGCCGAGGCGGCGCTGCTGCCCCTCGCCATCGACAGCGCCTCCAACCCCGGCCTGCAGCTCGGCGCCGCGATCGCCGGCACCGAGCCGCGTCGCGACAAGCTCGTCATCGTCGCCGACGGCACGCACGTCGTGGGCCTCGGCGACTGGATCGAGCAGCTCATCGCCGAGTCGACGGGCAAGAACGGCACGGGCATCCTGCCGGTCGTCGTCGGCGTCGACGCTCCCGAGCTCGCCTCGGTCGCCGATGACGTGCAGGTCGTGCGTCTCGTCGGCAGCGCCCGGGCCACTGAAGAGGTCGCGCCCGGCGAGATCGAGCTCTCGGGGTCGCTCGGCGGCCTGCTCATGACGTGGGAGTACGCGACCGCGATCGCGGGCATCCTGCTCGGCATCAACCCCTTCGATCAGCCCGACGTCGAGTCGGCCAAGATCGCTGCGCGAGGCCTGCTGGATGCTCGTCCCGAGCCCGTCGCGCCCGAGTTCGTCGACGGCGGCATCGCCGTCACCGGCCCGGCCGACCTGCTCGCGGGCGCCACAACCGCCGCCGAGGCCGTCGCTCGTCTGCGCGACGCCGTGCCGGCGGATGGCTACATCGCCGTGCAGGCGTACCTCGACCGCACCGCGCACCCCGAGCTCGAGGCGATCCGCCACCGGCTCGCGAGCGCGAGCGGGCGACCGGTGACGTTCGGCTGGGGCCCCCGCTTCCTCCACTCGACCGGCCAGTACCACAAGGGCGGGCCCGCGCACGGGGTGTTCCTGCAGATCGTCGGCGCCTCGGCGCACGATCTCGAGATCCCCGAGCGGCCCTTCACCTTCGGTCAGCTCATCGCGGCGCAGGCCGCGGGCGACGCCCGCGTGCTCGCCGAGCACGGCCGCCCCGTCGTGACCCTCTCGGTCGCCGACGAGGACGCGATCGCGGCGCTCATCGCCGCGATCGACTGACCAGCAGACGGCCAGAGGAGAACCATGGCACCGGTCGAGATCTCGCCGGAGAACAACCCGCTGCGCTCTGTCGAGGATCGCAGGCTCAACCGCATCGCCGGGCCCAGCGGGCTCATCATCTTCGGTGTGACGGGCGACCTGTCGCGCAAGAAGCTCATGCCCGCGGTGTACGACCTCGCCAATCGCGGGCTGCTCCCCCCGGGCTTCGCACTCGTGGGCTTCGCGCGCCGCGACTGGGAGGACCAGGACTTCGAGCAGGTCGTGCACGACGCCGTGAAGCAGTACGCGCGCACCCCGTTCGACGAGGCCACCTGGAAGCAGCTCTCGGCGGGCATCCGCTTCGTGTCGGGCGATTTCGACGATGACGGCGCCTTCGAGCGCCTGTCGGAGACGATCGCCGAGCTCGATCGTGAGCGCGGCACGATGGGCAATCACGCCTTCTACCTGTCGATCCCGCCGAAGTCGTTCCCGCAGGTCACCGAGCAGCTGCGGCGCAGCGGGCTCGCCGAGGCCAAGGAGGGCGAGTGGCGGCGCGTCGTCATCGAGAAGCCCTTCGGCAGCGACCTCACGACCGCGCGCGAGCTCAACGCCGTCGTCGAGTCGGTCTTCCCGCCCGACTCGGTGTTCCGCATCGACCACTACCTCGGCAAAGAGACCGTGCAGAACATCCTGGCGCTGCGCTTCGCCAACATGATGTACGAGCCGATCTGGAACGCGAACTACGTCGACCACGTGCAGATCACCATGGCGGAGGACATCGGCGTCGGCGGCCGCGCCGGGTACTACGACGGCATCGGGGCGGCGCGCGACGTCATCCAGAACCACCTCCTGCAGCTGCTCGCCCTCACGGCCATGGAGGAGCCGGTGTCATTCGACGCCGCCGACCTGCGCGCCGAGAAGGAGAAGGTGCTCTCGGCGGTGCGCCTGCCGAAAGACCTGTCGACAGCGACCGCGCGCGGCCAGTACGCGAGCGGGTGGCAGGGCGGTGAGCTCGTGCCGGGCTTCCTCGAGGAGGACGGCATGAACCCGCAGTCGGTCACCGAGACCTACGCGGCCATGCGTCTCGACATCTCGACGCGCCGCTGGGCGGGCGTGCCGTTCTACCTGCGGGCCGGCAAGCGTCTCGGGCGCCGCGTCACCGAGATCGCGGTGGTGTTCAAGCGTGCGCCGCAGTACCTCTTCGCCGAGAGCCAGACCTCGGCCCTCGGGCAGAACGCACTCGTGATCCGAGTGCAGCCCGACGAGGGCGTCACGATGCGGTTCGGCTCGAAGGTACCCGGCGCGGGCATGCAGGTGCGCGACGTCACGATGGACTTCGGCTACGGCCACGCCTTCACCGAGCAGAGCCCCGAGGCCTACGAGCGGCTCATCCTCGACGTGCTGCTCGGCGAGCCGCCGCTCTTCCCCCGCCACGAGGAGGTCGAGCTCAGCTGGAAGATCCTCGACCCGATCGAGGAGTTCTGGGCGACCCAGGGCCAGCCCGAGCAGTACGCCCCCGGCACATGGGGCCCGAAGTCCGCGGACGACCTGCTCGCCCGCGACGGCCGCGTCTGGAGGCGCCCGTGATCATCGACCTGCCCGACACCACGACGAGCAAGGTGTCGAAGAAGCTCGTCACCATCCGCGAGGAGGGCGGCGCGGTGGCCCTCGGCCGCGTGCTCACGCTCGTCATCGCCACCGCGATCGGGGCCGAGGAGGAGGCCATCGAGGCCGCCAACGAGGCCTCGCGCGAGCATCCCATGCGCATCATCGTCGTCTCGACCAACGGAGCCGGCGAGAAGCCGCGCCTCGACGCCGAGATCCGCGTCGGCGGCGACGCCGGCGCGAGCGAGGTCATCGTGCTGCGCGCCCACGGCGACACGGCGCGCGACCAGCAGGGGCTCGTCACGGGGCTGCTGCTGCCCGACGCCCCGGTCGTCACGTGGTGGCCAGGCGAGTGCCCCGACGAGCGCGCGTGCGACACCCCGCTCGGCCGGATCGCCCAGCGTCGCATCACCGACAGCGGTGCCTCCGCCGACCCGGTCGGGATGCTCGACCGACTCGCGCGGAACTACGAGCCCGGCGACACCGACTTCGCCTGGACACGCCTCACGCTGTGGCGCGCGCAGCTGGCCGCCGCGCTCGACCAGCCGCCGTACGCGCCGATCACGAGCGCCGAGGTCGCCGGCGCGCCCGACTCCCCCTCGACCCTGCTGCTCGCCGCCTGGCTGCGACGTCAGCTGCAGGTGCCCGTGTCGGTCGACGTCGCCGACGGCAACCCGACCTCGGGCATCCACCGCGTGGTGCTGCGCCGCGAGACCGGGCCCGTGCGCCTCGAGCGCGTGCAGCCGGCGGTCGCGCAGCTCTCCCAGAACGGGCAGCCGACGCACGAGCTCTCGCTCCCCCGCCGTGGGCTGCGCGAGTGCCTCGCCGAGGAACTGCGTAGGCTCGACCCCGATGACGTCTATGGCGACGTGCTCCGCTCGGGGCTCGACGCCCGGGTCTGACCGACTTCGGTCAGCTCCGCCGCTCCACCCGAAAGGTTCCACCGTGACCACCGATCGTCGTGTCCTCGTCCACCCCGACCGGTCGGCTCTCGCCGCCTCGGTCGCTGCGCGCTTCCTCACCAAGGTCATCGACCTCATCGAAGACGAGGGCGAGGCGCACGTCGTGCTCACGGGCGGCTCGGTCGGCATCGAGGTGCTTGCCGCGATCGCCGCGTCGCCCGCGCGCAACAGCATCGACTGGTCGCAGGTTCACGTCTGGTGGGGCGACGAGCGGTGGCTGCCGCGCGGTGACGACGAGCGCAACGACAAGCAGGCGCGCGAGGCGCTGCTCGACCACGTGCCCGTCGATGAGGCGAAGGTGCACCCCTTCCCCGCGAGCGACGACGGGCTCTCGCTCGAGGAGGCCGCGGCGGCCTACCAGGACGAGCTGCGATCCGCGGCACGTGAGGGCGAGGAGTTCCCGCGCTTCGCGATCACCTTCCTCGGCGTCGGGCCCGACGGGCACATCGCCTCGCTCTTCCCGGAGCGCGAGGGCCCGAGCGTCGATGTCGCCGGCGTCATCGCCGTGCACGACTCCCCCAAGCCGCCGCCGCAGCGACTGAGCCTGACCCTGCCACTCATCAACACCTCCGAGCGCATCTGGGTCGTCCTCGCGGGCGGCGACAAGGCCCCGGCGATCGGCCTCGCACTCGCGGGCGCCTCCCGCGCCGACGTGCCCGTGGCAGGCGTGCTCGGCCGCAAGCGCACCGTCTTCTTCATCGATCAGGCCGCCTCGGCCGAGGTTCCGGAATCCCTCATCATGCCGACCTCGTACTGGACGAGCGCGATGGATTCGAGCGACTGGATGCCCTCCGGCAACTGAGCCGCGTAATCAGCCGCGCGCTCAGGCTGCGCGGCCGCACGACGAAGGGCCCCGATGTAGCATCGGGGCCCTTCGTGGTGTCGGGGTGCGGGTCGGCGTCAGGCTGAGGTGCCGCGGCGCTCGCGCAGCTTGACGAGAGCATCCTCGAGGATCTGCTTCGCTTCGTCCTCGGTACGGCGCTCCTTCACGTAGGCGAGGTGCGTCTTGTACGGCTCGTTCTTGGCGAGCTGCGGAGGATTCTCCTTGTCGCGACCGGCCGGAAGACCCGACGTCGGCGAATCGATCACCGCGGGAATCTCCTCGTCAGGGAGGTTGGCCGCGAAGTGACGGACCGTCTCGTTGCCGTGCGCATCCCAGTACGAGACGGCGATGCGGTCGGCGTGGACGCCGCGGTCCTGCTCGCCCATCGGGCCGGAGCCCACGCGCGAGCCGCGGATGGCGCTGCCACCGGAAACCATGAGTGCTCCTGCCCTAGACCGCGTCGAAGCGGGTGATGAGACCGAGGATCACGATGCTCGTCACCCAGGTGAGGGCGAGGATGATCGTGATGCGGTTGAGGTTGCGCTCGGCCACGCCGGAGGCGCCGAGGTTGCTGGTGACGCCGCCGCCGAACATGTCGGAGAGCCCACCACCGCGACCGCGGTGGAGCAGGATCATGAGGGTGAGCAGCAGGCTGGTGATGCCCAGAATGACCTGGAGCACGACCTGAAGGATTTCCACGGGATGAAGCCTCTCGGGGTGTGAACAGCGTCCTACTCTAACCCACCTTGAGGGGCGGGCTGGAGCGGCGGGGCGGGATCAGACGGTGCCGACGTGCTGCCGGAAGCGCGCGATCGCCGCGAACTCGTCCACGTCGAGGCTCGCGCCGCCGACGAGGGCGCCGTCGACGTCCTTCTGGTTCATGAACCCGGCGATGTTGCCCGACTTCACGCTGCCGCCGTAGAGGATGCGCGTGCGGGCGGCTGCGTCGTCCCCGAGCACCTCGGCGATCGTCGCGCGCAGGGCGCTGCAGACCTGCTGGGCCTGCTCGGGCGTCGCCGCCTGACCGGAGCCGATGGCCCACACGGGCTCGTACGCGACGACGAGGTCGGCGTCGGCGGTGATCGCGTCGAGCACGACGCGCAGCTGCGCGACCGGCACGGCCGACGGCCCGTGGGCCTCGAGGTCCTCCGCCGTCTCGCCGACGCACACGACCGGCGAGAGACCGTGACGGAGCGCCGCGACGGTCTTCTTCGCGACGATCTCGTCGTCCTCGTGGTGGTACTGACGACGCTCGGAGTGCCCGATGATCACGTAGCGGCAGGCGAGGGCCGAGAGGAACGCCCCCGAGATCTCGCCGGTGTAGGCGCCGCTGTCGTGCATCGAGACGTCCTGGCCGCCGTGCGCGAGCTCGAGCTTGTCGGCCGCGATGAGCGTCTGCACGCTGCGCAGGTCGGTGAAGGGCGGGAACACGGCCACCTCGACGTCAGCGAACGAGTGCTTCGCGTCGCGCAGAGCCCACGCGAGCTTCTGCACGAACGCGATCGACTGCAGGTGGTCGAGGTTCATCTTCCAGT
>JAOASR010000061.1 GCA_030158585.1 Microcella sp. | reverse complement strand
GAGCGAGCCGGTCTTGTCGGCGAGCACCTGCAGGTAGTGCTCGATCGGGTCGTCGCCCGGCCGCGGGCCGATGGTCTCGTGCAGCTGGCCCAGGCAGAGGCGCTCGAACGTGTCGGCCTGCAGCTTGATGGCGCCCTCGCCGAGGCTCGCGACGAGCTTCGACGCGCGCGCGAACAGCAGGTCGCCCGTGAGGATCGCGACCGAGTTGCCCCACACGTGCTGCGCGGTCGGAACCCCGCGGCGCAGCTCGGCCTCGTCCATGACGTCGTCGTGGTACAGCGAGGCGAGGTGCGTGATCTCGATGGCCTGCGCGGCCGTGATGACGGCGGGAGTGGCTCCGTCGCCGAGCTGCGCGGTGAGCAGCGTGAGCACGGGGCGGATGCGCTTGCCGCCCGCCTCGAGCAGGTAGCGGGACGTGACATCCGCCATGTCGTCGGCGAACTCGACCTCGGTGAGCAAGCCGGCCTCGACCGTCTCGAGCCCCGACTCGATGGCGTCGGCGAAGCGGCGCTCCTCGCTCGAGGCGAAGAGCTTCTCGCCGAGCCCGAGCGACGAGCTCAGCGTCTTGCTGCGCCGCGCGAGGGGAGTGCTCCAGGTCACGATGTGCCGATCTGTCAGAGGGTCACTCGGCCGCGGCCGACGAGGTGGAGCGCCGGCGGGCGACGCGCTTCTGGGCGACGGATGCCCGGATCGCGGCATCGAGCGGCTTGCGACCGCGGTGCAGGGCCACGACTCCCACCGTGAGGTTGCGGTAGGCGACGCGCGTGAAGCCCGCGGCGCGCAGCCACTGGCACAGCACGCCCTGCTCGGGCCAATCGGCGATCGACTCGAAGAGATAGGTGTACGCGTCGGGGTTCGTGCTCGCGGCGCCCGCGATGACGGGCATGACCTTCTGCAGGTAGGCGAAGTAGCCCTTGCGGATGAGAGTCACGGGCGGGCGCGAGAACTCGCAGATGACGAGGCGACCGCCGGGCTTGAGCACTCGGTACATCTCGCTCAGGGCGAGCTTCGGGTCTTCGACGTTGCGCAGGCCGAAGCTGATCGTCACGGCGTCGAACTCGTCGTCACCGAAGGGCAGCTGCTGCGCGTCGCCCTGCACGAACTCGAGGTCGGGGTGGCGCTTGCGCCCCTCGTCGATCATGCCGGCCGAGAAGTCGAAGGCGATGACCGTCGCACCCGACTTCGCGATCGCGGCCGAACTCGTGCCCGTGCCCGCGGCGATGTCGAGGATGCGCTCGCCCGGCTGCGGGTCGATCGCGCGCACCGTGTGCAGACGCCACAGCGCGGCATTGCCGACGGAGAGCACCGCGTTGGTGCGGTCGTAGCCGCGAGCGACCCCGTCGAACATGGCCGCGACATCGCGCGACTTCTTGTTCAGGTCGGCCCTCGTCACACGAGTCAGTCTAGTGAGTGGTCACTGCACGTTGCCCGCGAGCGGGCTGGGCGCCCGGGGTGCCGGCGGTACGCTGACACCGTGCTCACCCCCGCCTCGACGGGAGTCGCCCTGCGAGCGGTCTCCGAGCCCGTCGACGACGCGGCCGCCCTGCTCGAGTACGCCTCCGCCGCCCGACCCCTCGTCGCGCTGCGCCGCGGCGACGGCATCGTCGGTATCGGCGAAGTCGCGCGACTGACCTTCACGGGGGCCGACCGGCTCGCGCGGGCCGCCGCGGCCTGGCGTTCGCTGGCCGCCGCGGCGCGCGTAGAGGATGCCGTGCACCAGCCGGGGTCGGGGCTCGTGGCGTTCGGCGCCTTCGCCTTCGCCGACTCGTCGGCCGCGGAGAGCGTGCTCATCGTGCCCGAGCTCGTCGTCGGGCGACGCGACGGCGTGAGCTGGGTGACGCGCATCACGGCGGACGACGCGGGGGCGCGCGACCTCGAGCTGACGCTGCCCGAGCGCTCCGCGATCGGGGCGCGCCCGCGGGCGACGCTCGCGGCGGCCTCGCTCACGCGCGAGGAGTACGTGGCGCTCGTGCGCGACGTCGTGGCGCGCATCTCCGCGGGCGAGGTCGAAAAGGTCGTCATGGCGCGCGATGCTCGGGCGAGCATCCCCGCCGATGCCGACCGCCGGGCGCTGCTGCTCGCGCTCAGCGAGGCCTACCCCGACACGCTGACCTTCGCCGTCGACGGGCTCGTCGGCGCGAGCCCCGAGACGCTCGTGAGCGTGCACGCCCGCGAGGCGCACGCGCGCGTGCTCGCCGGGTCTCGTGCCCGCGGCTCGGGTGCCGCCGACGACGCCGCTGCCGCGACCGCCCTGGCGACGAGCACGAAGGATCTCGACGAGCACGCCTTCGCCGTGCAGTCGGTGCTGCGCGCACTGCGGCCCCACGCGCTCGCCGTCGAGGCGAGCGACACGCCCTTCACCCTCAAGCTCGCGAACCTCTGGCACCTCGCGACCGACGTCGAGGTCGAGCTCTCGGAGGACGCGTCGGGCCTCGACCTCGTGGCGGCACTGCACCCGACGGCCGCGGTCGCGGGTTCGCCGACGGATGCTGCACTCGAGCTCATCGCCGCGCTCGAGCCCTTCGACCGCGGCCGCTACGCGGGCCCGGTCGGCTGGATCGACCAGGACGGCGACGGCGAGTGGGTCATCGCCCTGCGCTGCGCGCGCATCGACGACGACGGCACCGTGACCGCCTACGCGGGGGCCGGCATCGTCGCCGACAGCGACCCCGAGTCGGAGCTCGCCGAGACGCGCATGAAGTTCCGCCCGATCGCGGATGCTCTGCGCTAGTCGCGCGCGGGCTCGCGTCTCGCGGGCCGACCGCGTCTCGCTCGCCGGTCTCGTCTAGCTCGCCGCGAGGCGGGCCTTCTCGTGCTCGACGTCGAAGTCGGCGGCGGGCCACTGCGGGTCGAGGGCTCGCAGCTCGCGCAGCAGCAGGTGCTGCACTGCAAGGCGCGCGAACCACTTGCGGTCGGCGGGCACGACGAACCAGGGCGCGTGGTCGGCGTCGGTCTCGGCGATGGCGCGCTCGTACGCCTGCATGTACTGGGGCCAGAGCATCCGCTCATCGACGTCGCCGGGGTTGTACTTCCAGTGCTTGTCTGCGCGGTCGAGGCGCTCCTGCAGGCGCTGCTTCTGCTCGTCGGGTGAGATGTGGAGCATGACCTTGATGATGCGCGTGCCACTGTCGACGACGCGCTGCTCGAAGTCGCGGATCTCGCCGTAGCGGCCCTCGATCTCGTCGGCCGGGGCGAGCTCGCGCACGCGGGCGATGAGCACGTCCTCATAGTGGGAGCGGTCGAAGACGCCGATCATGCCGGGGCCGGGAAGGCGGCGCTCGATGCGGGCGAGGAAGTGCTCGGCGCGCTCGTCGTCAGTCGGCTTCTTGAAGGCGGCGAGGGCGACGCCCTGCGGGTCGACCGCGCCGACCACGTGGCGGAGGATGCCGCCCTTGCCGGCGGTGTCCATGGCCTGGAGGACGAGGAGGATGCGGCGCTCGTCGCCGGCGCGGCTCGCGGCGAAGAGCCTCTCCTGCAGCGACTCGAGCTCGTCGGCGCCGGTCTTCAGGGCCTCCTCGCCGGCGGCCTTGTCGCCCTCGAAGCCCGGAGTCGATCGCGTGTCGATGTCGGCGAGGCGCACGCCGGCGCCGGCCCGCAGAAGGTCGTCCATGCGGTGACGGTACCCGGGGTGCTCGTCGGGAGTCGAGGGCTGTCCCCGGCGCAGCGTGCGGTGAGGTGCGGTGCGGTGCGGTGCGACGCACCGTGACCGGGGCGTGGCCCGCCGAGTGCAGACGCTCACGATGCAGAGGAGTGACGTAACGGGATTCCGACACTCCTCTGCACCGTGAGCGCAGCCGCGGCGCGCACGGGTGTCGGCTGCGCCTTCCGGTTCCTTCCGTTGTTGAGGAGTGACGAAAACCGATTACGACACTCCTCAACAACGGAAGGGGGCCGAGCGAAGCCAGAGGGCAGGGGGCGCAGACAGGTGCGGCGGGCGGGGCGGGCGGGCCGACATGTGCGGCGGGCGGGGCGGGCCAGCGGCCAGATGCGGCGGGGCGGATGGCCGACGGCAGCGAACCGGCGCCCGACTACGGCTCGAGGGGCACGTGCACGAGCAGCAGCCGCTCGCGCGCGGTGAGCGCATCGTCGAGCTCGGCGCGCGTCGTGACGCGGCGATACGCCCATCCTCCGGCTGCGGCGAGCGCCGCGAAGTCGACTGCGACGGGCGTGCGCATGACGCGCGCGAAGTCGTCGGGGTCGGCCGTCGCGGCGACCTCGAGCGAGTCGAAGATCGTGCCTCCGCCGTCGTCGCCGACGAAGACGTGCAGGGCGATGTCGTCGGGCAGCGGGGCGAGGAGGGCTCCCGCGTCGTGGACGGCCGCGAGGTCGCCGAGCAGCACGCGCACCACGCCGCGGCGCTCCGAGCGTCGGGCGGCGAGGGCGATGCCCGCGGCGGTCGAGATGGTGCCGTCGATGCCGGCGAGCCCGCGATTGGCGTGCACCGGGATGCGCTTGCCGGGCACGATGCGGTCGGCCTCGCGGATGAGGCGCGACGCCCCGAGCACGAGGCGATCGTGCGGCCAGGTGGATGCCCAGAGCGCGCGAGCGAGCATCCGCCGGTCGACGGGGGCGCGCAGGATCGCCATCTCGGCGCGGGCGAAGGCCGAGCGCACACTCGGCTCGTCCGACTGCGAGGCGGCGATGTCGGGAGCCGGGTCGTCGGGGGCCTCCGACTCGAGGATGGCGCGCGACATCGCGACCCATCCGCCGACCCAGCGGCGCACGGCGGCGGGGTCGGGGGCGCCGTGCACGCGCACGCCATCGACGATGCGCGCACGGTGGCCCGGGTTGTACGGCTCGACGCCCGGCGTGCGGATCACGATCGCCTCGACGTCGGAGCGCTGCAGCAGCGCCGGCACCTCTCGGCTCAGCGTCGGGTGGCCGACGACGATCGCGCGAGCGACCGCGTCTCCGTGCGGCCCGCGCAGAACATCCCGGTAGGCGGCGACGACGTGGCGGCCGAAGCGCGCCTCGCTCGCGACCTCGGCGACGAGCGGAGCTCCGAGCTGCTCGGCGAGCTCGGCCGCGAGGGGACCCGCCCCGGTGCCGGCGATGACGACGGTCGCGTCGTCGGGCTCGAGATCGAGCACGATGCGGGCGGCGTCGGCGCGCACACGCGGGTCGGCGTCGTCGACATCATCACGGGCGGCGGGATGCTCGACCGGGCCGAGGTCGGCGGGCAGCTGCACGGCTCCGCTGAGCGGCTCGCGGTAGGCCAGGTTCACGTGCACCGGGCCCTCGGCCGCGGCGCGGACGGCGAGCTCGGCCAGGTCGCGTGCGTCGTCGACCTCGTGCGCGGCGCCGACGGGAGCCGTGACATCCCAGTCAGCACGCACCAGGTCGCCGAAGATGCCCGGCTGCACGGTCGTCTGATTGCTGCCGATGCCCCGCAGCTCCATCGGGCGGTCGGCCGAGAGCACGATGATGCCGACGCCCGAGTGGTGCGCCTCGAGCACGGCCGGGTGCAGGTTCGCGACGGCGGTGCCCGAGGTGCAGATGATCGGCACGGGCAGGCCCGACTCGGCGGCGAGGCCGAGGGCGGTGAAGCCGGCGACGCGCTCGTCGATGCGCACGTGGAGGTCGATCGCGCCGGCCCGAGCGGCCGCGGCGGCGGCCAGCGCGAGCGCCTGCGAGCGGGAGCCGGGGCTCAGGACGACGTCGCGGACTCCGTGCGCGATGAGCCCGGCGACAAGAGCCGTCGCGGCCGCCTGGGCGGGCGACTCCGGCTCAGCGGGCGGTGTCGTCGCGGGTGTCATCGTCGAGGTCGGCGAGCTCTTGCTCGAGCCGGCGGAGGCGCTCCTCCTGCTCGGCGCGGCGGGCGACGTCTTCGCGATTGATCGAGCCGAGGAAGTCGGGGTCGTCATCGGGAGCGATCACGCGCGAGCCGCCGGAGGTGCGGCGGGCCTTGCCGATGATGAGCCACAGGACGCCGCCGATGACCGGCAGCAGCACGACCAGGATCGCCCAGAGGGGCTTCTGCAGACCGCGCACGCGCGAGCGATCGGTGAGCAGCACGTCGACGAGCGTGTAGATGGTGAACGCGACTGCGACCACCGCGAGAACGACGAGCAACCTGGGCATAGGGCGAGTGTACGCCGGGCCGCTGGGGCCCCACCGGGAGGAGTCGAAGAGGCAGCCCCCGGAGACCAAACGGCTGCGCGGCCGCTTCTAGACTGGGGCCGTGAACCCGTGGATCCAGTACAGCCTCGTGCGCCTCGGCATCTTCGGCGCCGCCTTCGCGGTGCTCTACCTGCTGCTGCCTGCTCCGCTCGAGTCGATCGGCGTCGTCGGGCTCGCGGTCATCGTGATCGCCGCCGTCGTCGCGGCGGTCATCGCCCTCACGGTCTCGTACATCTTCTTCGGCGCACTGCGCGACAGGGTCGCCATCGATCTCGCCGAGCGACGCAGGAAGCCTGTCGCCGATCCGGATGCCGCGGCCGAGGACGCCGCCGCGGAGGACGCGCAGCGCTAGACGAGAAGAGCCCTCCCCGCGCGGCCGTCGGCCGTCGCGGAGAGGGCTCGTCGGCCCGCTCGACTCAGTCGGCGCGAACGGTGGTGACCGCTCCCGTGCGGCGTCGGATCTCGTCGGCCACCGCGACCGCGTCACCCTCGGGCGCCGTGGATTCGCGCTCAGGACGCGCGATGAACAGGTACGCGAGACCCGTGATGGCCACGACAGCGAGGCCGATGAGCACGACCCAGTCGGTGAAGAAGTCGCCCGACGCGCCCGGCTGAGCGAGCAGGTAGATGGCGAAGATGCCGTACGCGAGCGCCGCGATGTTCACCACGAAACCCGCACGACCGAGCGAGAACGGGCCAGCCGGGCGCCAGCCGCGCAGCCGCTGACGGAGCGATGCGAGCACGACCATCTGGAATGAGACGTAGATGCCGAGCACCGCGAAGGCCGTGACGGGAACGAGCAGGTCGGCGTTGATCCAGACCAGCACGGCGATGATCGCCGGGATCGTGCAGGCGACGATGAGCGCGTTGGTCGGGACCTTGCTGCGCGGAGACACCTTCGCGAGCCAGCGGTGGCCCGGGAGCATCCCGTCACGACCGAACGCGAAGAGCAGACGGCTGGCGGCCGCCTGCAGGCTCAGCACGCACGAGATGAACGCCGTCACGACGATCGCGAGGAAGATCTTCGCGCCGATCGGGCCGAGTGTCGCGTCGAGGATGCTCGGAATCGGGTCGGCGTTCGCGCCCGACACGATCTCCTGGAGGTTGGGTGCCGCGAGGACGTAGCCGCTGAAGGAGAAGAGCGCCGAGACGCCGCCGACGAGGATCGTCAGGATCATCGCGAGCGGGATGCGACGGGCGGGCTGCTCGACCTCTTCGGCGACATCGCCGCACGCCTCGAAGCCGTAGAAGAGGAAGAGACCGGCGAGCGCGGCGCCGAAGAACGCTGCGGTGTACGAGCCCGTGCCCTCGACGCCCATCGAGTCGAAGAAGACGCTGAACTCGTTGCGACGCTGGAAGATCAGCAGGTAGAGGCCCAGGCCGATGACGCCGATGAGCTCAGCGGCGAGACCGATGCGCGCGACACGGGCGAGCCACTTGGTGCCCGAGAAGTTGATGACGAGCGCGAGGACCAGCAGCGCGAGCGTGAGCAGGAGCGCGACCGTCGGCGTGGCCTCGACGCCGATGAGGCTGGCCGCGAACCCGGCGCCGTACTCGGCCACCGCCGTGACCGTCACGATCATGGCCCAGATGTAGACCCAGCCGGCCATCCAGGCGTAGCGCCTGCCCCACAGTCGCCTCGCCCACGGGTAGATGCCGCCGTGGATCGGGTACTGGGAGACCACTTCACCGAAGACGAGGGCGACGAGCATCTGACCCGCGCCGACGATCAGGATCCACCAGAAGGAGGGCGCGCCGCCCACGCTCAGCGAGAGGGCGAAGAGCGAGTACACGCCCACGATGGGAGAGAGGTAGGTGAAGCCCAGGGCGAAGTTGGCCCAGAGGCTCATGGAGCGGTGGAACGTGTCCTCGTATCCGAGAACCGCGAGGTGCTCGCCGTCGCCCAGGGAGGTGGGCTGCGTAGGGGTGGGGGACATGGCTGCCTTTCGATCGTCGTTGAACGGGGTGCGCCGGCCTGCTTGCGAAAAACATGCAGACAAGCATTATTATGCATCAGACGGACAGGGAAAGGGGGATCGATGCTGATCACCGGAATCAAGAGTCGGCCTGTGTACGACCGACTTGCTCCGATGGCAAGCGGACTGCGACATCTAGCGATAGCGCAGGGCTCGGGCGGTCAACCGATGCTACGGCTGCTGGCAGACATGACGCCCGCGCAGCGCGGCGTGGCGACAGTCGTGTACTCCTCAGAATCCTTCACCGGCAACTCTTATGAGGCCGAATTGCGCGCTGTTGACGGCATCGACCTGCGCCTCTGCGCGAGCAATGTTGAGGCGCTGCAGGTTCTCGACGACCTGCTGTCGACCGCCAAGATGGGCACACGCCTGTATCTCGCCGGCTCGGAGGGCTTCATCGGCACCGCCATGCAGCGGGCCACCGAGTACGGGCTCGATCGCGACGAGATCCTGCGCGAGCACGCCGGCTCGTTCGTGCGACGCGTCTGGTGCGCCCACTGCAACGCCTACACCGAGAACGTGACGCAGCGCATCTTCCGCTGCCCCGGATGCGGGCTCGACCTCGTCGTGCGCGACCACTACTCCAGCCGCCTCGCGGCGTTCCAGGGAGTGAAGGCCGACGGCGAGGTTCCCGGAGAGCTGCCCGAGATCGAGGAGTTGGACACATGACGACGGCACACCATGGAGCGCTGCAGCTGAAGGTCGAGCGCATCGAGGCGGTGACCCCGGAGATCAACCGGTACACCCTCACCGCGAGCGATGGATCCTGGCTCCCCCCGTTCTCGGGAGGCAGCCACGTGACCGTGCTCATCGACACCGAGACCGGTACTCGCCGCAACGCGTACTCGCTCATGAGCTCGCCCTACGATGCGAGCCAGTACCAGATCGCTGTGCGCCGGGTCGAGGACGGCAAGGGCGGATCGGTCGCGATGCACGGCCGCGTGCACGAGGGCGACGTCGTGCCCGTCACGATCCCCGCCAATCTCTTCCCCCTGTCGAAGCACGCCCGTCACCACGTGTTCATCGCGGGGGGCGTGGGCGTCACGCCGATCTTCGCGCAGCTCGAGGAGCTGAGCATGAAGAACGGCTCGTTCGAGGTGCACCTCGCGGTGCGCGGACCGGAGCACGCGACGCTCGGCCGTGAGCTGCGCGAACGCTACGGCGACCGCGTGTCGGTCTACGGCGACGAGGACGCGACTCGACTCGATATCGCCGCCGTGCTCGCCGACCGCCCGCTCGGCACCCACGTCTACGTGTGCGGGCCGGCCAGGATGATCGACGACGTCATCGATCAGGCCCACCGCCAGGGCTGGACCGACGCGAACATCCACTTCGAGCGCTTCGAGGACGCCGGCTCGACCGGCGAGCCCTTCACGGTGACGCTCGCGAAGTCGGGGGCGACCATCGAGGTCTCGCCCGACCAGTCGCTGCTCGAAGCCGTCGAGGAGAGCGGCTTCAAGCTGCCCTACCTCTGCCGCGGCGGCGCCTGCGGCGAGTGCGAGACCGAGGTGCTCGAGCTCGACGGCACTCTCGACCACCGCGACGACTGGCTGTCGGAGCGCGACCGCGCCTCGAACGCCATCATCATGCCCTGCGTCTCGCGCGCCTCGTGCACTCGACTCGTCATCAACGCCTAGGAGACCGCCATGACACCGACCGCCGAACCGACCGCCTTCACCACGGACGAGACGTACACGCCGGAAGGCGCGTACACCTTCCGCAACTCCCGCGAGGGCGTGCGTCGACTGCCGTTCCCCTTCCCCGACGACGAGTACATGTACTCGATGAACCTCGAGCCGCACGTTCCCGCCGGCGACGGCGCCATGCGCGCCGCGTTCGACATCGACGAGCACTACATCTCGGAGTGCCACCACCGGGCGCAGATGCTCGAGGCGATGCCGGGCGTTCACTACCTCGCGCTGCCGCACATGATGGAGGCGCAGTGGGATCTGCTCGAGCTCATCTTCGAGTCGTACGCGCGCGACTACCCCGAGCACTTCACGCTGACCAAGACCGGCAACGAGTGGCACTGGCAGAATCGCCTGCTCGGCATCGACGACACCTTCACCTTCGGCGACCCGACGACTCTGCCGCTCGAGCCGATGGAGTACGCGACCCGGCAGGCGCAGGGCGAGTTCGTCGTGCTCGAGGAGCGCGACAACGACCTCGTCATCGGCGCCGGCATGACCACGCAGCGCGCCGACTACTCGCTGCGCTTCAACCTCGGGATGCGCTTCTTCGAGTTCCACGGTCCGGTTCCGAAGCTGCACGAGATGGGCATCCTCGATCGCGCACTGAAGTTCCTGCTGCGCATGAAGCCCGGCCACCCCGTGCGCCGCGTCAACTGGAGCCTCACGGTGAACCCGCGGCTCGAGACCTCGGTCGAGACGCTGCCCGAGTGGGCGCCGGATCGCGCTACCGTCGACGCCGAGAACGCCGGCGAGCGCGTGTACCTGCGCATCGAGCTGCAGCCGCTGCACCGCCTGCCGCGCTCGAACGCGATCGTCTTCCCGGTGCGCACCTACCTCGTGAGCCTGGCCGAGCTCGTCGAGCACGCGCCCGACTGGGCCAAGCGCATCCACCGCGCGCTCGCGTCGCTCGATCCGGAACTCGTCGACTACAAGGGCTTCCACCGCTACCACGCGGCCGCCGTCGCGTGGCTCGCGCAGCACGACGACGGGGCTCCCCTCGCGACCGGCTACCCCTGGGCCGAGGGCGGCATCCAGCCGGGCGACTGAGCGGCGTCGGTACGATCGACGTCATGCCCACGGTGAGCGACGCGGCGCAGGGCGGAGCACCGCTGCCCTTCGCTGAAGAGGCGAGCGGCAGCGCGAGCGGCGCGGCCGTCGCCGACCGCATCGCCTCGTCCATCTCGCTCGGACTGCTCTCCGTCGGAGAGCGACTGCCCACCGAGATCGAGCTCGCTCAGCAGTTCGGTGTCGCCGTCAACACGCTGCGGAAGGGCCTCGCCGAGCTGCGCGATCGAGAGATCGTGGTCACGCGGCGGGGGCGCACCGGAGGCACGTTCATCGTAAAGGCCCCGTTCCCGTCGCCGGAGGAGGTGCGGGAGCGGCTGCGCGACACGAGCCTCGTCGACCTGCGCGATCTGCGCGATGAGCACGTGGCCGTCGGCTCGGCCATCGCGCGCCTCGCCGCCACACGCGTGTGGGGCGGATCGATCGTCCGGCTCGAGGAGCTCGCGGCGCGCGTCAGTGCCGCGCGGACCCCCGCCGAGGCCGCGAGCGCCGACAGCCGGTTCCATATCGAGCTCGCCGTGCTCGCGCAGTCGCCCCGGCTCCTGCGCTCCGAGATCAGGATCCAGAGCGAGATCGCCCCGCTGCACTGGACGTTCTCCGACTTCGAGCAGACCCAGACCATCGTCGCCTCCGACCACCACGATGTCATCCGCGCCGTCATGGAGGAGGACGGCGGTCGCGCCTCGCTCGCCATGAGCGAGCACCTCCAGCACGACGGCGTTCGCATGATGGACGCCAAGCTCTCGATCGACCCAGACCTGTGAGCACGACCCGGCGCTCCCAAGGAGTCAGATGACCACCCACGACGAGTCCACCGCGGCCCTCGAGCCGATCACCGCGTGGTTCACGCGGGCCTTCGCCGAGCTCGACGCGATGAACCGCGACTTCTGCCAGCTGCTCGAAGAGGCCACCGGCGTCGACGACGACGTGGCTCGGCTCGCGAAGGCGGGCCGGGACGGATTCACGGAGCGCGTGCGCGTCTTCCTGCGCGAGCATCCGCGCATCAACGGCGCCGGCCTGATCTTCTCGCGCTCGGCGCGCGGCGAAGGCAAGGGCGTCACCGAGTGGTGGGTGCGCGACGGCGCCGACGGCATGACCCGCTACCAGTTCGGCGTCAACCCGCTCGGGCAGCGGTTCTACGACTACGAGAAGCTCGAGTGGTTCACGGTGTCGGTCAGCAGCGGCCGCCCCTGGCTCACCGGCCCCTACATCGACTACCTCGGGGTCGAGGAGTACATCGTCACGATGACGGTGCGCAGCGAGGTGCATGGCCGGGCGGTCGGCGTCACGGGCTGCGACATCCGGGTCAGCGACCTCGAGCGCGAGCTGCTGCCGCTGCTGCGGCTGGCCGGAGGGCCGGCGCTGCTGCTCAACCCGCACGACGGCGTGCTCGTCAGCAGCTCGAGCCGCTTCAGCGCGGGCGACGTCGTGCATGACGTTCCCGCAGGGTTCCGGCGAGTCGCTCTGCCGCTCGCGAACCCGCCTCTGACGCTGCTCGTCTCGGGCTAGAAGGCGATCGCCGCCGCGAGCGCGAGCCCGGTCAGCAGCGCCGCGAGCGACGTCAGCTTGAGCGCGAGGATGAGCTCGCCGGCCGTGCGCGCGAGCAGCACGATGAGCACGACGGGCGCGCTGATCAGCAGCGTGAAGAAGACGTACGGCGCCCACACGTAGAGCGCCGCGAAGTACGCGAGCACCACGTAGGCACCGACGAGCAGCACCGCGAAGAGGATGCGAGCCCCCCGATCGCCCAGCCGGACGGCGATCGTGCGCTTGCCGGCCACGGCATCCTGCGCCCGGTCACGGATGTTGTTGACGAGCATGACGGCCGCCGCGAACAGGCCGGCGAGCACGCCCGCGAGCCACGCGTCGAGCGGCACCTCTCCGAGCTGCACGAGCGTCGTGCCGGCGACCGCAATGGGGCCGAAGAAGAGGAACGCGACGAGCTCGCCGAGGCCCGAGTAGCCGTACGGGCGGCGTCCTCCGGTGTAGAACCAGGCGGCGGCGAGCGCCGCGACGCCGACGAGCAGCAGCCAGTACTGGCCGCTCAGCACGACGTCGATGAGGCCCGCGAGTGCGCCGAGGCCGAAGAAGACGAGCGCGACCGTGCGCACGGTGCGGGCCGGCGCGGCGCCCGAGCCCGTGAGACGGCGGGGGCCGACGCGCTGGGCATCGGTGCCGCGCACGCCGTCGGAGTAGTCGTTGGCGAAGTTCACGCCGATCT
>JAOASR010000060.1 GCA_030158585.1 Microcella sp. | reverse complement strand
CATCATCATGGCCCAGTTCGCGGTGCCCAAGAAGATGCAGCAGGAGGTGCTCATGGTGGGCATCATCCTCGCGCTGCTGTTCCGCGGCGTGTTCATCCTGCTGGGCGCGACTCTCATCGAGAACTTCAGCTGGGTGTTCTACATCTTCGGCGCGTTCCTGCTCGTCACGGCCGCGCAGCAGGCCTTCTCGGGTCGCGAAGACGACGAGGAGCGCGAGTCGAAGCTCATCGGGTTCCTGCGCAAGCGCATCGCGATCACCGACGAGTTCCACGGCATGAAGATCCGCACGCGCATCGACGGCCAGACCTTCTTCACGCCGCTGCTCATCGTCTTCATCGCGATCGGCACGACCGACCTGATCTTCGCGCTCGACTCGATCCCGGCGATCTTCGGCATCACGCAGAGCCCGTTCATCGTCTTCACCGCGAACGTCTTCGCCCTCATGGGCCTGCGCCAGCTCTACTTCCTGCTGGGGCACCTCGTCGACAAGCTCGAGTACCTCAAGTACGGCATCGCGTTCATCCTGGCCTTCATCGGCGTGAAGCTCGTGCTGCACGCCCTGCACGAGAACGAGGTGCCGTTCATCAACGGCGGCGAGCCGCTGCCCGTGCCCGAGATCGACACGTGGACCTCGCTCATCGTGATCATCCTCGCGATGGCCGTCTCGGTCGCGGCGAGCCTGATCAAGCTGCGTCGCGAGCACCGGTACATCCCGAGCCTGACGGGCCCGAGCGACGACGACGCTCCTGCCGTGGTCGAGGCGACCGCCGAGGGCGAGGCGCCCGTCGCCGAGGCGCACGAGTCGCGCGACCGCTGACGCGACCGCGGGACCGAGCGGCCGCTGAGCCGGTTCAGGCCCGCAGCACCTTCTGCATCGCCTTGCCGCGCGCGAGCTCGTCGACGAGCTTGTCGAGGTACCGGATGCGCCGCGCGAGCGGATCCTCGATCTCTTCGACGCGAACGCCGCAGATGACGCCCGTGATGAGCTCAGCACCGGGGTTGAGCTCGGCGTCGGCGAAGAACTGCTCGAACGTCGACCCCGATTCGAGGTGGCGGGCGAGCGCCGCCTCGTCGAAGCCCGTGAGCCAGGTGATGACCTCGTGGAGCTCTTCCCGCGTGCGGCCCTTGCGCTCGACCTTCGTCACATACAGGGGATAGATCTCGCTGACGGCGGTCTGGAAGACGCGGCTCATGCGGTTCATGCGGCGAGTGTAGACCGCCAGGCTCGCGCGCTCGAGGGCCACGGCAGGGCCTCTCGACGGGCCTGCGGACGGCCAGGGCCCCGAGACCCCGGTGGTAGTCTGGGCTGATGCTTCCCGGTCGACTCCTCCTTCGTCGCCGCGGCGAGTCCTGATCCTCCAGGCCACTCTCGTCGCGGAGTCCGTCATCGGCCGGAACCCCTGAACGAAGAAGGAACGCACGCGTCATGACCGCTGACTCCGCAGCCTCCCGCCCCCGCACCCTGGCCGAGAAGGTCTGGGACGACCACCTCGTCGCGAAGGGCGAGAACGGCGAGCCCGACCTGCTCTACATCGACCTGCACCTCGTGCACGAGGTCACGAGCCCGCAGGCCTTCGACGGCCTCCGTCTCGCCGGCCGCCCCGTCCGCCGCCCCGATCTGACGATCGCCACGGAAGACCACAACACCCCGACTCTCGACATCGACAAGCCGATCGCCGAGCCGACGAGCCGCATCCAGATCGAGACGCTGCGCAAGAACTGCGCCGAGTTCGGCGTGCGCCTGCACTCGCTCGGCGACGTCGAGCAGGGCATCGTGCACGTCGTCGGCCCGCAGCTCGGCCTCACGATGCCTGGCATCACGGTCGTCTGCGGCGACTCGCACACCTCGACCCACGGCGCGTTCGGCGCCCTCGCGATGGGCATCGGCACGAGCGAGGTCGAGCACGTGCTCGCCACGCAGACCCTGCCGCTCAAGCCCTTCAAGACGATGGCGATCACGGTCGAGGGCACGCTGCGCCCCGGCGTGACCGCGAAAGACATCATCCTCGCCGTCATCGCGAAGATCGGCACGGGCGGCGGCCAGGGCTACGTGCTCGAATACCGCGGCTCGGCGATCAGAGCGCTGTCGATGGATGGCCGCATGACGATCTGCAACATGTCGATCGAGGCGGGTGCGCGGGCCGGCATGGTCGCCCCCGACGAGACGACCTACGCCTACCTGAAGGGTCGCGCTCACGCGCCCGAAGGCGTCGAGTGGGACGCAGCGGTGGCGTACTGGAGCACCCTCGCGACCGACGACGACGCGATCTTCGACGCCGAGGTGTTCCTCGACGCGAACGAGCTCGAGCCCTTCGTCACGTGGGGTACCAACCCCGGCCAGGGCATCTCGCTCAGCCAGTCGGTGCCCGACCCCTCGACGATCATCGACGCCAACGAGCGGGCCGCCGCCGAGCGCGCGCTCGAGTACATGGATCTGGTGCCCGGCACACCGATGAAGCAGATCCCCGTCGACGTCGTCTTCATGGGCTCGTGCACGAACAGCCGCCTCGACGACCTGCGCGCCTTCGCGTCGATCATCACGGGTCAGAAGAAGGCCGATGGTGTGCAGGTGATCGTCGTGCCCGGCTCTGCGCGCGTGCGTCTCGAGGCCGAGGCGGAGGGCATCGACAAGATCGTCGAGGCCTTCGGCGCCGAGTGGCGATTCGCCGGATGCTCGATGTGCTTGGGGATGAACCCCGACCAGCTCGAGCCCGGCCAGCGCTGCGCCTCGACGAGCAACCGCAACTTCGAGGG
>JAOASR010000059.1 GCA_030158585.1 Microcella sp. | reverse complement strand
GGCCGCAACCTCGTCGGCCCCGGCCGCATCACCGACGTGTCGTTCAGCGGCGTGAGCACGCAGTACGAAGTCACGTCGCCCGTGTTCGGCATCTTCACCGTCTTCGCGCAGAACACGAGCATCTCGCGCATGCACCACGACGGCGACGAGGTCTGGATGAGCTGGGACGTCGGGCACACCTTCGGCCTCGCGGACGAGCCCTCGACCGTGCCGGCGCTCCGGTTCGCCGACGACACCGACACGAGCATGATCGCGACCCAGCGTCGCGAGCAGCTCGAGGCGGAGCTGGAGGGGGCCTGAGTCATGGCCTTCGGCGCTTTCGCGACCTCCACGGCGGTCGTCGAGCCGGCAGCGCGCAAGAAGAGCCCCGTCGCTCTTCTTCTGCTGCTGCCCGGTCTCTTCTATCTCGGTCTCTTCTTCCTCGTCCCGCTCTTCTCGCTCGTCATCACGAGCGTGCAAGAGCCCGATCCGGTCATCTTCGGGCAGTTCCAGAATGCGTTCCGCTGGGAGAACTACGTCACGGTCCTCGAGCAGTACTGGCCGCAGGCCATCCGCTCGTTCGGCTATGCGGCTCTCGCGACGCTGTTCGCCCTGCTGATCGGATTCCCGCTGGCGTACTTCATCGGCATCACTCTGCGCCGCTGGCCGCTGCTGCAGGCGCTCGCGCTCGTGCTCGTCATCGCGCCGTTCTTCATCTCGTTCCTGCTCCGCACGATCGCGTGGAAGCAGCTGTTCTCGGATGAGGGCCCGATCGTCGGCTTCCTGCAGGCGCTCGCGATCCTGCCGGGCGATGCGGCGATCACGGGTTCGGCGTTCGCGGTCGTCTTCGGTCTGACGTACAACTTCATCCCGTTCATGACGCTGCCGATCTACACCTCGCTCGAGCGACTCGACCTGCGGTACGTCGAGGCCGGTGGCGACCTGTACGCGAGCCCCCGATCGACGTTCTTCCGAGTGACCCTGCCCCTCGCGGCACCCGGCATCATGTCGGGAACGCTCCTGACGTTCATCCCCGCCTCGGGCGACTACATCAACGCCAGCCGCGAGTTCCTCGGCTCGACCGACACGGCGATGATCGGCAACGTCATCGAGGCCAACTTCCTCGTGCTGCAGAACTTCCCGGCGGCCGCGGCGCTGTCGCTCGTGCTCATGGCCGTGATCCTGGTGCTCGTGAGCGTCTACGTGAAGCGCAGCGGAACGGAGGACCTCCTGTGAGAGGCTTCGGCAAGTACGCCATCTGGGTCTACTCGGCCATGGCGCTCGTGTTCCTGATGATCCCGATCATCTACACGATCGTGTTCTCGTTCAACGACTCGCGGCGCACCAACATCGTCTGGCGGGGGTTCACTCTCGACAACTGGCTCAACGTCTGCGAGGCGCAGGGGGTGTGCCAGGCCTTCGCCAACAGCATCCTCATCGGCGTCGTCGCGACAGTGCTCGCCACGACGCTCGGCACGATGATCGCGATCGCCCTCGTGCGCTACCGGTTCCGGTTCCGCTCGGCGACGACGCTCCTGCTGTTCCTGCCGATGGCGACTCCTGAGGTCGTGCTCGGCGCGGGTCTGGCGGCGCAGTTCCTCCAGGCGGGCATCGGCAAGGGCATCGGCACGATCATCCTCGCGCACACGATGTTCTGCATCAGCTTCGTCGTGGTCACCGTGCGGGCCCGTGTCTCGAGCCTCGATCCGGCGCTCGAGGAGGCAGGACGCGATCTCTACGGCTCGCCGCGCGAGGTGTTCTGGCGCATCACGTTCCCGCTGCTGCTTCCCGGCATCATCGCGGCAGCTCTGCTCTCGTTCGCACTGAGCTTCGACGACTTCATCATCACCAACTTCAACCGCGGTGCCGATGTCACGTTCCCGTCGTACATCTACACGGCGGCCGCGCGCGGGATCCCGGCCGAGGCGAACGTCATCGCCTCGGGCGTGTTCCTGCTCGCGATCGCCCTCGTGCTGATCGCGCAGTTCTCGGCCGCGGCCAAGCGCCGCCGGCTCGCGAAGACGACGTAGCAGCTGATCGTCGAACGGCGCGCGTCCTCTCGAGGTCGCGCGCCGTTCGTGTCAGCGCAGGGTGACGTGCAGCCCGCCGCCGACCTCGTCGCCGCCGAGCACGGGCTCGACGAGTCCGCTCAGCACCTCGTCGGCGGCCGCGGCGTCGATGAGGCCCTCGCCGACGAGCAGCGCGAGCGCCACCGGCGTCGTGGCCCGCATCGATCCGTCGAGGATCTTGACCGCGACGGCCACCCCCGAGGGGTGCCCGATGACGACGAGCCCTTCGGCCCCGATCGTGGCGATGACGCCGAGCCGCTCGATCGCGACGGTGTTGGCGCGACCCGGCCCGTCGATGGCCCACGGCTCCGACGCGATCGCGCTCATCAGCCGCGCGGCGTCGGGCGTCTCGCCCCGGGCGACGCGGGCGATGCCGCGGGCGAGTCCCGCGAGCGAGGTCGCGTGCAGCGGGGCGCCGCAGCCGTCGATGCTCGAGTGCCGCACGGGCTCGCCGGTCCACTCCTCGATCGTCGCGGCGATGCGCTGCTGCAGCGGATGCTCGGGGGAGAGGTAGCTCGACGGATCGGCCCCGAGCGCATCGCTGCCGCGCAGGAATCCCGCGTGCTTGCCCGAGCAGTTCATCGTCACGCGCGAGGGGCCGAGGCCGGCGGCGCGGCGCTCGGCGCGCTCGCGGGCGCCGAGGGGCCACTGAGCCGGGCACTGCAGGGCGGAGGCGTCGCGCCCGTCGTCCGCGAGCATCCGCTCGACGACCGCGAGGTGCGCGGGCGAGCCGCAGTGCGACGCCGTCGCGAGCACGAGTTCATCGTCGGCGAAGCGTGCCCCGGTGCCGAGCACCGCGAGGCTCTGCAGCGGCTTGAGCGTCGAGCGCGGGTACACGAGCGCGTGCACGTCGCCGACGGCGCGCAGGATGCGGCCCTCGGCATCGACGACCGCCGCGGCGCCGAGATGGCGCGATTCGATCATCCCCGAGCGCTCGATGACCGCGAGCTCGACAGCGCCGCCCGCAGAGAGCGCGCCGACGTCGCGCGCGTCCGCCTCGGCGGAGCCGAGCGCCCGGTCTGCGCTGCTCACGCCTCCGAGAGCGCGGCGTCGAGCACCGAGACCGCGTCGCGCAGCAGCTCGTCGCTGATGACGAGCGGCGGCAGGAAGCGGATGACGTTGCCGTACGTGCCGGCGGTGAGCACGAGCACGCCGTGCTGAGCGGCCACGGCGGCGACGCGCGCGACGGTCGCGGCGTCGGGCTCGTGCGTCTCGGGGTCGACGAGCTCGATCGCGATCATGGCGCCGATGCCGCGCACCTCGCCGATGACGGGGTGCTTGGCCTGCAGCTCGCGCAGCAGCGGCACGAGCGTGCCCTCGATGCGCTTCGCCTCGGCGAGCAGGCCGCGGCTCTCGATCTGCTCGAACACGGCGATCGCGGCGGCGCACGCGACGGGGTTGCCGCCGTAGGTGCCGCCGAGCCCGCCCGCGTGCGCGGAATCCATGATCTCGGCACGACCGACGACGCCCGCGAGCACCATGCCGCCCGCGATGCCCTTGGCGGTCGTGATCATGTCGGGCACGAGGCCGAAGTGCTCGCTCGCGTACCAGGCGCCCGTGCGGGCGACGCCCGACTGCACCTCGTCGGCGACGAAGACGATGCCGTTGGCGGTGCACCACTCCTGCAGCGCGAGCAGGTAGCCCTCGGCGGGAACGATGAAACCGCCCTCGCCCTGGATCGGCTCGGCGACGAGGCACGCGAGGTCGGCGGCCCCGACGCGCTTTTCGAGGTACGAGATCGTGCGCTTGGCCGCCTCGGCGCCCGAGAGTCCGTCGTGGAAGGGGTACGAGTTGGGCGCGTGGTAGACGTCGCCCGCGAACGGGCCGAAGCCCAGGTTGTACGGCATGGCCTTGAAGTTCATGGCCATCGTGAGGTTGGTGCGGCCGTGGTAGCCGTGGTCGAGCACGGCGACGCCGTTGCGGCCGGTGTGCTTGCGCGCGATCTTGACCGCGTTCTCGAGCGCCTCGGCGCCCGAGTTGACGAGCACGACCTTCTTGGCGTGGTCGCCCGGCGTGTGCTGCGCGAGCAGCTCGGCCACCCGTACGTACGGCTCGTACGGGGTCACGGTGAAGAGCGTGTGGGTGACCTTCGCGACCTGCTCCTGCACGGCCGCGACGACCGCGTCGTTGGTGTGGCCGACGCCCATGACGCCGATGCCGCCGCCGAGGTCGATGAAGTGGTTGCCGTCGACGTCTACGACGATCGCGTCGTGGGCCCGGTCGATGTAGACCGGCAGAGTCGTGCCCACGCCGCCCGACACGACGGCGAGCCGGCGCTCGTGCAGAGCCTGCGACTTCGGGCCGGGTACGGCGGTGACGATGCGGCGCTCCTGGGCGACCTCGCGGTCGCCGAACGCGGCGGAAACAGGCGCGGAGAGGGTGTCAGTCATGGTGGGATGAGTGTACTCCCGGGCTCTGGATCCGGGCCGGAAAGGACGAGCACGATGGGCGCGCATCACGGCTACTCCGTCCGCATCGAGTGGACGGGCAACCGAGGCGAGGGCACGGCCTCGTACCGCGCCTACGGGCGCGACCACCGCATCCTCGCCGACGGCAAGAACCACGCGATCGACGGGTCGAGCGATCGCACCTTCCACGGCGACGCCGAGCGCTGGAACCCCGAAGAGCTCGTCATCGCCGCGCTCTCGCAGTGCCACATGCTCAGCTACCTGCACGTCGCGTCGGCGAACGGACTCGTCGTCGTCGACTACACCGACGACGCCACCGGCACGCTCGAGACCATCGGCGACGGCGGGCGGCTGACCGAGGCGACGCTGCGGCCGATCGTGACGCTCGCTGCGCACCACACGGCGGCGGATGCGGACCGGGCAGGCGCGCTCCACGAGAGGGCGAGCGAGCTGTGCTTCATCGCGAACTCGGTGAGCTTCCCCGTGCATCACGAGGTGAGCATCCGCCTCGCCGACGCGTAGGCAGCTTGGCGGGCCTCGGAGCGCGCGCCAAGGCCGGCCGTGCGAGGATAGGGACTTCGTGCCCGCTGAAGCAAAGGACTCACTCGTGCGCCGCACCTCCGCTCTTCTGCTCTCTCTCGGCCTCGCCGCCTCGCTCGCGGCCTGCGCTCCGGCCGCCGATGGCCAGGGCGACGCCGACCGCGCGAGCGAGGCCTGTGAGCCGACGCCCTCGGGTGCCGCATCGGAGTCGATCACGGTCGCCGGCGACATCGACGCCCAGCCCGAGATCTCGTTCACCGGCCCGCTCGACGCGGAGGAGACCCAGCGCACCATCGTCATCGAGGGCGAGGGTGCCGAGGTCTCCGAGGGTGACACGGTCAACGTGAGCTACACGATCCTCAACGGCGGCACGGCCGAGCAGATCGAGACGACGTGGGAGGCAGGCGAGACCGTGCAGGTGCTCGTCGACTCCGACTCCGAGCTGCTCGCGGGCCTCTCGAAGTCGCTGCTGTGCGCCCCCGAGGGCTCGCGCGTCGCCGCCGTCATCCCGCCCGCCGACGCGTTCGGCGCCGAGGGCCAGCCGCAGTTCGGCCTCGAGGCCGACCAGTCGCTCGTCTTCGTGGCCGAGATCGTATCGATCGCCCCGCAGCCGCTCGAGCGCGCCGAGGGCTCGGCCGAAGAGGCGCCCGAGGGCTTCCCGACCGTCGAGCTCGGCGAGAACGGCGAGCCGACGATCACCATCCCCGACGAGGAGCCGCCGGCCGAGTTCCAGCTCGCGACGCTCATTCAGGGCGACGGCGAGGAGGTCGGCGCCGACGACACCGTGACCGTGCACTACACCGGCATCAACTGGAACACCGGCGAGATCTTCGACTCCAGCTGGGAGCGCGGCCAGCCCGCGTCGTTCCCGACGAGCGGCGTGATCCCCGGTTTCCGCGACGCGCTCGTCGGCCAGCTGGTCGGCTCGCAGGTCATCGCGATCATCCCCCCCGAGCTCGGCTACGGCCCGCAGGGCGGCACGCCCGACGGCTCGATCGGCGCGGAGGACACGATCGTCTTCGTCGTCGACATCCTGGCGACCTCGTAGTCTTCGTGCGCGTTCTCGCCCCGGCCCGCTGACGGCGTCCGGGCGGGGGCGTCGGATGCTCGGCGCGCGTGGGGCAGGATGATCAGCATGCGCGACGTCATCATCCTCGGCTCCACCGGCTCGATCGGCGTGCAGGCGCTCGAGGTCATCGCGGCGAACCCCGATCGGTTCCGCGTGGTCGGGCTCGCGGCGGGCCGCAATCGTGAGCTTGTCGAGGCGCAGGCGCGAGCCCACTCCGTCGAGCACGTCGCCCTCGGCGCCGAGGCGGCGGCCGAGCTCGTGCGGGATGTCGCGTGCGACGTGGTTCTCAACGGCATCACTGGGTCGGTCGGTCTCGCGCCCACGCTCGCGGCGCTGCAGGCGGGGCGCATCCTCGCCCTCGCCAACAAGGAGAGCCTCATCGTCGGCGGGTCGCTCGTGACCTCGCTCGCCGCGCCGGGCCAGATCGTGCCCGTCGACAGCGAGCACTCCGCGATCGCGCAGGCGCTGCGCTCGGGGGAGGCGCACGAGGTGCGTCGGCTCGTGCTGACGGCGAGCGGCGGCCCCTTCCGCGGGCGGTCGCGCGCGTCGCTCGAGGGTGTCACGCCGGCCGAGGCCCTCGCGCATCCCACCTGGGACATGGGTCGCGTCATCACGACGAACTCGTCGACCCTCGTCAACAAGGGTCTCGAGGTCATCGAGGCGCACCTGCTGTTCGACGTGCCCTACGACCGCATCGACGTCACCGTGCACCCGCAGTCGATCGTGCACTCGATGGTCGAGTTCGTCGACGGGTCGACGATCGCGCAGTGCTCACCGCCCGACATGCGCCTGCCCATCTCGCTCGGGCTCGACTGGCCGCGTCGCGTCGCCGGCGTCGGCGCCCCGCTCGACTGGACGACCGCGAGCCAGTGGACGTTCGAGCCGCTCGACGAGCAGGCCTTTCCCGCCGTCGCGCTCGCGAAGCAGGTCGGCACGGCGGGCGCGACCTACCCGGCGGTGTTCAACGCCGCGAACGAGCAGGCCGTGCACGCCTTCCACGACGGCGCGGTGAGCTACCTCGGCATCCTCGACGTGGTGCGCGAGGTCGTCGACCGTCACGAACCGCAGCCCATGACGCTCGACGGGGTGCTCGAGGCCGAGCGCTGGGCGCGCGCCGAGGCCGACCGGCTCATCGACGGAGGCGTCACCTCCGGCTGATGCGCCTCGCGGCTCGGGTCGCTAGTCCTTCTTGCCTTTGTCGTCGGGCGGTCCGGGCACGCCGGGGTTGCCCCGTCCGTTGCTCGAATCCTGATCGGGCGGAGCCGGGTCGGTCGAGCCGCTGCTCGTGCCAGCTCCCTCGGTGCCATCACCGCCCGTCGCTCCTGAGTCGCTCGACGGCGCTTCGGGGTTGACCGGCGCCACAGGCTCGGGAGTCTGCTCGGCGCTCGCGGCGAGCGCAGCCTGCAGGTCGTTGCGCACGAGCCCGATCGCGACCATGATCGCGTCGAACCGCGTGTCGCTCATGTCGCCGCGCGCATAGGCGGCGATGGCGGCGGCCTCGAGCTCGTCGAGCTCGCCCGCGGCGGCGGCGAGGTCTCCTTCGCTCGACGCCTCGGTGACGGCGAGCACGGCCGACTGCAGCTGGCTCGCGGCGGTCGGTTCGAAGGTGCTGCGCTGCGCGTCGGCGGCGCACCCTCCCAGGCCGAGCCCCAGTGTGCCCGCGAGAACCAGGGCGACGGCAGGGCGCGCGATCACTTCGACACCAGCTTCTGCAACAGCAGCAGGTGCTCGCCGAGCGGGCCGTCTACGGTCGGGTAGTCGGGTTCGACGACCTCGACCTCGGCCGGCGGCGCGAAGCTGCCCAGCAGCGGGACGCCGATCGCGACGAGTGCAACGAGCACGCCGATGACGAGCGACGAGATGAGCGCCCGGCGGCCGCTCGGGGGCGAGCCGACGTAGTCGTCGCCCCGCAACCGGACGCGGCGGGACTGCGCCGTGGCGACGACGGGATCGACGGCGAGAGCGTGCTCGATCGTCAGGCTCTCGACGGGAGGGGAGGCCGGAGTCGAGGATGACGACACGGTCATCGCCTCGGTGGGTTCGTCGACAGCGGCGATCGACGCTGTCGCCCCCGTGGTGCCGAGCGACGGCGCGCGGCCCAATCGCCGGAGCCGTCGCACGACCTCGTCGGCGGTCGGTCGGTCGGCCGGCTCGCGCGCGACGCACGCGGTGAGGAGCTCGCGCCAGGCCGGTGAGAGGGTCGCGGGAATCTCGGGTGAACGGTGAAGGCGCGCGGCGAGAGCCTCGATGCCCGTGCCGGGGAACGCCCGGCGACCGGTGTGGCACTCCAGCAGCACGAGACCCAGCGCGTACACGTCGCTCTCGGGACCGACGGCGGCTCCGATGGCCTGCTCGGGGCTCAGGTAGTTGGCCGTGCCGATGACCGATCCCTCGCTCGTCTGCCGAGTGCTCTCGAGCACTCGCGCGATGCCGAAGTCGGTGAGCTTGGCCACGGGAAGGCTGCCGCTCGCGCGCTCGCCGGGCAGGAGGATGTTGGCGGGCGTCACATCGCGGTGCACGATGCCATGCGCGTGGACGTAGGCAAGAGCATCCGCGATCGATCGGCCGAGCAGTCGAACCGCTTCGGGCGCCAGCGCGCCTTCGCGCAGTCGCTCGCGCAGATCGGGACCGTCGACGAACTCGAGCACGAGCACGCCCTCGCCGCCGGTGCCCTCGAACGCGTCGTAGAGAGTGACGAGTCCGGGGTGCGTGAGCCCGGCGAGCACGCCGATCTCGGCGCTCTGCCGGTCGAAGTCGCTGCGCGCGGCGTGGTCGCCCGCGAAGACCTTCAGCGCGACGAGGCGACCGAGCGCGGTGTCGGTGGCGGCGTAGACGATCGACATGCCGCCACGGCCGATCACCCGCTCGATGCGATAGCGCTCGCCGAGCAGGCTCCCGACCCGGGGGTCGAGAGCGCCGCCGTGAATCGCCTCGATCGTCATCGCCCTCACGGTAGCCCGCGTGGCGCCAGGCGTCGCATCGAGGGCAGGGGATTGCTTTGGCTCAGCGCGACGTGTACAAGGGCCGCGAGAGGCGCCTAGTCGTCGTCCTTCTCGTCGTCTTTCTTCTTGTCGTCGCCCTTGCCCTTGTCGTCGTTCTGCTTCGCCTGCTCGGCCTGCTCGGCCTGTTGACGGGCCGCTTCTTCGTCGGCGAGGCGCTGGCGCTCCGCTTCCGCCTCGATGGCCAGGATCGCCGCATCGACGTCGGTGCGCACGAGCTGCAGCGCCGCCATGATGGCGTCGTAGCGTTCCTGAGTGATCTCGCCGCGCGCGAGGGCCGTCGTGGCGGTCGCCTCGAGCTCCATGAGGCGCGTGGATGCTCCCGCCCAGTCGCCCTCGGCTGTCGACGTGCTGACGGCGAGCACGTGCGACTGCAGGCGCTCGGCGGTCTCGCTCTCATAGGCGGGCGCCTGCGCGCATCCGGCGAGGAGCGCCGCAGCGATGGCCACCCCGATGAGTGCTCTGCGACGGTGTCTGCTCACGGCTCGACGCTCCTCTGCAGCTGGTCGAGATGCTCGCCCAGCGTTCCCTCGACCACCGGGTAGGCCGGTCCGGTCGGGCTCGGCTCGCCCGCTGCGCCGCCGAGCGCCGCGACAAGGGCGACTCCGGCGACGAGGAGGACGATCGCGGCCCCGAGCGTCGCGATCACCGGCAGCGGATGCTCACGCAGCACGCCTCCGCGGCGCGGCGACCGTCTGCCGTCGGCATGGCGACGCGCGCTGACCGTGTCGCGAGCACGACCCAGCAGACTGGGGGACGGCGCCGAGCGGGCAGGCTCAGCGCTCATCGCGGCGGTGGGGATCTCGGCGGAGTCCGGTCGAGCTCCGCCCCCGATCGCCTCCGTGGTCGCTGTCGTGAGGGCCGGCAGCACGCGCGTCGCCTCGAGGTTCTCGTCGACGGGCCGGAAGGCCGGGATGGAGGCGATCGACCGCAGGCGCTCCGAGGTGTCGCGGGCCGTCGGCCGGTCGTCGGGCTCGCGCGCCGTCATCGACCGGATGAGACCCGACCACTCCGGCGACATGTCGGGCGGGAGGAACGGGTCTCGGGCCAGCCGGGCCGCCGCCGACTCGACACCGGTGCCGGGGAAGGTGCGCTCGCCCGTGAGCGCCTCGAGCAGCACGAGGCCGAGCGAGTAGACGTCGCTCGCGGGGCCGACGGTGCCGCCGATCGCCTGCTCGGGGCTGAGATAGTGGGCCGTGCCGAGCACGGCGCCGGTGGCCGTCACGCGCGTCTCGTCGACGAGTCGAGCAATGCCGAAGTCGGCGAGCTTCGCGCGCGGTGCGGTGTCGGTGCCGTCATGGGACGGCACGAGGATGTTGCCCGGCTTGACGTCACGGTGCACGATGCCCCGGTCGTGGCTGTACGAGAGGGCGTCGGCGACGGCTGCGCCGATCACCGCGACCTCTTCGCCCGGCAGAGTGCCGCGATCCATCGTCAGACGCAGATCGTCGCCGTCGACGAGCTCGAGCACCAGCACGGCGCCCCCGTCGTCGGTCGTCGAGGCGTCGTACAGAGTCACGAGCCCGGGGTGGTTGAGCGAGGCGAGCAGCGCGACCTCGGCCTCGTGGCGACGCATGTCGTCGCCATCGGCGAGCTCGGGCTTGAAGATCTTGAGCGCGACACGGCGAGGGATCTGCTGGTCTGCGGCTTCGTACACGCTCGCCATGCCTCCGCGGCCGATGAGGCGATCGACGCGATAGCGGTCGGCGACGAGCGTGCCGACGCGTGCGTCAGTCGGCTGCTCGACCTGGTCGACCTGTTCTACCCCCGTCACGGGGGGCAATGCTACTCCGGTGCTCTCGTCGCCGTCAGAGCGAGACCCCAGCCGTCCACAGCGGAGGGCGTTCCCGGCGGCGCTACAGTGGCGCCGTGGAGCCGGTTCTGCTGTACATCCTCGGGGTGCTCGTGGTCGTCGTCGGCCTCGTCGTGTCGATCGCTCTGCACGAGCTCGGGCACTTCGTGCCGGCGAAGCTCTTCGGGGTGCGCGTCGGCCAGTTCATGATCGGCTTCGGTCGCACGATCTGGTCGGTGCGTCGAGGCGAGACCGAGTACGGATTCAAGTGGATCCCACTCGGCGGCTACATCTCGATGGCGGGCATGTACCCGCCCGTCGAGACCGGTGGCCGTGCGCGCACGGCCTCGACGGGCTTCTTCCAGACCCTCGTGCAGGACGCGCGATCCGCCTCCGCCGACACGATCGTCGAGGGCGAGGAGCATCGCACCTTCTATCGGCTCCCGGTCTGGCAGCGCGTCATCGTGATGCTCGGCGGCCCGCTCATGAACCTCGTCATCGCCATCGTGCTCTACGCCGTGCTGCTGGTCGGCTTCGGCATCCCGCAGCCGTCGACGACTCTGGGCAGCGTCTCGGAGTGCGTGCTGCCGGCGACGAGCGAGCGCCAGGAGTGCGCCCCGGGCGATCCGGCCGCGCCCGGTGCCGAAGCGGGTCTGCTGCCGGGCGACCGCATCGTCGCGATCGACGGCGAGCCGATCACGCAGTGGTCCGATGTCACCTCCACTGTGCGCCCCGCCGCCGGCGAGGCCCTGCCCGTGACGATCGAGCGCGACGGCGACGAGCGCACCCTGTCGATCACCCCCCTGCTGACAGAGCGCTACGCGATCGACGCCGAGGGCGAGGTCGTGGAGGGTCCCGACGGCGAGCTCCTCACCGAGGAGGTCGGCTTCGTCGGCATCGCTCCCGCCTATGAGACGGTGCAGCAGCCGGTGGACGCGGTCCTGCCGGCCGTCGGCGACAACGTCTCCGCCGTCGTGGGCATCATCCTGAACCTGCCGCAGCGCATGATCGACGTCGCCGAGGCGGCGTTCGGTCCCGACGAGCGCGACCCGAACGGCCCCATCAGCGTCGTGGGCGTCGGCCGCATCGCGGGCGAGATCGCGAGCCTCGACACGGCTCCCGTCGCCGAGCGCGTCGCGAGTCTGATCGGTCTGCTCGCCTCACTCAACGTGGCACTGTTCGTCTTCAACCTGATCCCGCTCATGCCCCTCGACGGCGGCCACATCGCCGGCGCGCTCTGGGAGGGGCTGCGTCGAGCGTTCGCCAGACTCGCCGGTCGCCCCGAGCCCGGGCCGATCGACACGGCGAAGCTCGTGCCGTTCACTCTCGCGGTCGTCGTCGTGCTCGGCGCGATGAGCGCGTTGCTCATCTACGCCGACATCGTGAAGCCCGTCTCGCTGTTCTGACCGAGCGTCTGTCCAGCGGGGTGCCCTAGTCTGGCGGTGTCCCTGAGGGGCGCAGTGCGCGCCCGTGCTCCACCCGAAAGTCGAGTCGCCCGTGCCTGCTGTCAATCTCGGAATGCCCAAGGTTCCCGAGGTGCTCGCCCCTCGCCGCAAGACCCGCCAGATCAAGGTCGGCAAGGTCATGGTGGGCAGCGACCACCAGGTCAGCGTTCAGTCGATGACGACGACGCCGACGACCGACATCAATGGCACCCTGCAGCAGATTGCCGAGCTCACGGCGACGGGCTGCGACATCGTGCGCGTCGCCGTGCCGAGTCAAGACGATGCCGATGTGCTGCACATCATCGCCAAGAAGAGCCAGATCCCGGTCATCGCCGACATCCACTTCCAGCCGAAGTACGTGTACCAGGCCATCGATGCGGGCTGCGCCGCGGTGCGCGTGAACCCCGGCAACATCCGCAAGTTCGACGACCAGGTGGCCGAGATCGCCAAGCGGGCGAAAGACGCCGGGGTGAGCATCCGCATCGGGGTGAACGCCGGCTCGCTTGACCCGCGCCTGCTGCAGAAGTACGGCAAGCCGACCGCCGAGGCCCTCGTCGAGAGCGCCGTGTGGGAGGCGAGCCTGTTCGAGGAGCACGACTTCCACGACTTCAAGATCTCGGTCAAGCACAACGACCCGATCGTCATGGTCAAGGCCTATCGCCAGCTCGCCGAGCGGGGCGACTGGCCGCTGCACCTCGGCGTGACCGAGGCCGGCCCCGCCTTCCAGGGCACGATCAAGAGCGCGACGGCCTTCGGCATCCTGCTGGGCGAGGGCATCGGCGACACGATCCGTGTCTCGCTCTCCGCGCCGCCCGCCGAAGAGGTGAAGGTCGGCCTCAAGATCCTCGAGAGCCTCAACCTGCGCGAGCGCAAGCTCGAGATCGTCTCGTGCCCCTCGTGCGGCCGCGCCCAGGTCGACGTCTACACCCTCGCGGAGGACGTCACGAAGGGCCTCGAGGGCATGAC
>JAOASR010000058.1 GCA_030158585.1 Microcella sp. | reverse complement strand
AAGAAGTACGACCCGGTCATCCGCAAGCACGTCGAATTCCGCGAGGAGCGCTAAGAATGGCGAAGAAGAGCAAGATCGCGCGCAACGAGCAGCGCAAGGTCATCGTCGAGCGGTACGCCGCGAAGCGTCTCGAGCTGAAGAAGGCGCTCGTTGACGTCAACGGCACCGATGAGTCGCGCGAGGCCGCGCGCAAGGGTCTGCAGAAGCTGCCCCGCGACGCCTCGCCCGTGCGCGTGCGCAACCGCGACGCGGTCGACGGCCGCCCCCGTGGTCACCTCAAGCAGTACGGCATCTCGCGCGTCCGCTTCCGCGACATGGCGCACCGCGGCGAGCTGCCCGGCATCACGAAGTCGAGCTGGTAACCAGTTCACCCGCCGCTCACGCGGCAGCGAAGGGCGTCCCGTTCTCGGGGCGCCCTTCGGCGTTTTCCCGCCCTGGAGCGCGCATTCGGGCGCAAAACGTCGAAAATGGCGCGTTTTCGGCGCGATGAGCGGCGAATGAGCCCGGAAACTCGCGGCACTGGTGCTAGTTTCGAGGCGGTTCGGGGCCATCCCCTGGTCGCGAATCGTTTCACCGAACTTGACGTCCGAGGAGGACACCCATGAACCGTTCCGATCTCGTCGCTGCCGTGGCCGCTGAGTCGGGCCTGAGCCAGGCTGACGTCAACCGTGTCGTCGACGGCCTGTTCTCGGTCCTGTCCGACGCCGTGGGCAAGGGCACCAAGGTCTCGATCCCGGGCTGGATCTCGGTCGAGCGCACCGCTCGCGCCGCCCGCCAGGGCCGCAACCCCCAGACCGGCGAGACGATCCAGATCGCCGCGTCGAACGGCGTGAAGATCAGCGCCGGCAGCAAGCTCAAGGCTGCCGCCAAGTAATTCGACCGCACTCCGGTCTTCAGACGGGGACGATCCTTCGGGGTCGTCCCCGTCTGCGTGTTCTGGCGCGGCGCGCGGCCGTGATGCTGGCGGCGGATGCCCCTCCCGCCGTCACCGCGGCATCAGGTGACTCGCCTACCCTGGAGGGGTGACCTCGACCCGCCCGGCGCCCCGCTCGACGGCGCCCGCGCGCGAGGCGTCGGGCCGTTCGCCCTGGGGCCTCGTCGGCCTCATCGCGCTCGCCACGACCGCCCTGCTGTCGCTCGTGATCGCGCTCGTCCTGGGCGGCGGAGCCGCCGCCCCGCTCGTCGCCGACCCCGGCCCGATCGTCCGCTACGGCCTCCCGATCGCGAAGCTCGTCATGACGATCGCGACCGCGGTGACGATCGGCGCTCTGCTGCTCGCCCTCATCGCGCTCGCGCCCGGCCGCCCCGAGCATCACCGCGCGCTCGACATCGCCGCCGCGGCCGCCGGCGTCTGGACCTTGGCCGCCGCGACGACAGGCTTCCTCACCTTCCTCAGCGTCTTCGTCGAGCCGGTCGCGCTCGACGAGCGGTTCGGGCGGCTGCTCGCCGCCTTCTTCGGTGAGCAGGAGATCGGCCGCGCCTGGCTCTGGACGGTCGTCATGGCGGCTACCGTCACCGTGCTCTGCTTCGCGGCCCGATCGCAGGCCGTGCTGGCCTTCGTCGGGCTGCTCGCCGTCGCGACGCTCTGGCCCGTCGCGCAGCAGGGCCACGCGGGCGGCACCGCCGACCACGACGCCGCCGTCACCGCGGTCTACCTGCACTCGGTGTTCGCCGCGGTCTGGGTGGGCGGCCTCATCGCTCTGGTGCTGCTGCGGCGCGAGCTCGCCGACCGACTGCCCGTCGTGCTCGCCCGGTACTCGACGCTCGCCCTCATCGCGTTCATCGTCGTCTCGACTTCGGGCATCGTGAGCGCCCAGCTGCGGGTCGGAAGCCTCGTGGGCCTCGACTCCGGCTACGGCGCGATCCTCATCGGCAAAGTCGTCGCGCTCGTCGCGCTCGGCGGCTTCGGGGCGGCGTACCGGCGCGTTCTCATCGGTCGGGTCGTGCGCGAGAAGGCGCCCCGGGCATCCTTCTGGGCGATCGTGGTGGTCGAGCTCGCGGTCATGGGCGTCGCGAGCGGCCTCGCGACGGCGCTCGCGCGCACGCCCTCGCCGGTTCCCGAGGTGCCGGTCGATCAACTCGCCGACCCGTCGCCCGCGGAGTGGCTCACGGGTGCGCCGCTTCCTCCGCCGTTCGAGCCGTGGCGCGTGCTCACGGAGTGGGATCTCAACCTGCTGTGGGCGCTGCTCGCCGCGTTCGGCACGTTCTTCTACGTCGCCGGCGTGCTCCGCCTGCACCGCCGCGGCGATCGCTGGCCCGTGCACCGGTCGATCCTGTGGGTGGCGGGCATGGTCGCGCTCGTGGTCGTCACGAGCAGCGGCATCGCCGTGTACGAGCGCTACCTGTTCAGCGTGCACATGCTCGGGCACATGATGCTCAGCATGGGCATCCCCGTGCTGCTCGTGCTCGCGGCGCCCGTGACGCTCGCGGCGCGCGCGATTCACGTGCGGAAGGACGGCTCGAGCGGGCCGCGCGAGTGGATCCTCGCGATCGTGCACTCGCGCTTCGCGTCGATCGTCGGCCACCCGATCGTCGCCTCGGTGATCTTCGCGGTCTCGCTGCTCGTCTTCTACTACTCGCCGCTGTTCTCGTGGGCGGTGAGCGACCACCTCGGCCACCAGTGGATGATCCTGCACTTCCTGCTCAGCGGCTACTTCTTCGTCAACGCGCTCATCGGCGTCGACCCCGCACCGTACCGCCCGCCGTACCCGGTGCGCCTCATGATCCTGCTCGCGACGATGGCCTTCCACGCCTTCTTCGGGCTCTCGCTCATCACGGG
>JAOASR010000057.1:10505-13553 GCA_030158585.1 Microcella sp. | reverse complement strand
AGCGAGAGCAGGTACGCCTTCCACGCGATGCCGAGCCCGCCGAGGTCGCCGATGTTCTCGCCGATCGTGAGCGAGCCGTTGACGTGGTGGTCGGGCGCCTCGCGCGGCGAGAGGGCGTCGTACTGCGCGATGAGAGAGCCGGTGCGCTCCTCGAAGGCGGCGCGGTCGGCCTCCGTCCACCAGTCGATCAGGCGGCCGTCGCCGTCGTAGCGCGAGCCCTGGTCGTCGAACCCGTGCCCGATCTCGTGGCCGATGACCGCGCCGATCGCGCCGTAGTTGGCGGCAGCATCCCGCCCCGCATCGAAGAAGGGGAACTGCAGGATCGCCGCCGGGAACACGATCTCGTTGAAGCCGGGGTTGTAGTAGGCGTTGACGGTCTGCGGCGTCATGAACCACTCGTCGCGGTCGATCGGCCGGCCGATCTTGCCGAGCTCGCGGTGGAACTCGAACTCGCCCGCCGCGCGCACGTTCGCGAGCAGGTCCTCCGGAACGACCGGCAGCGTCGAGTAGTCGCGCCACGTCACGGGGTACCCGATCTTCGGCGTGAACTTCGACAGCTTGTCGAGGGCCCGCTCGCGGGTCTCGGCGGTCATCCACTCGAGCTCGGTGATCGACTGCCGGTACGCCTCGATGAGCGAGGCGATGAGCTCGTCCATCGCGGCCTTCGCCTCCGGCGGGTAGTGCCGCTCGACGTAGACGGCGCCGACGGCCTCGCCCATGGCTCCCTCGACGAAGCTCACGCCGCGCTTCCAGCGGGCACGCTGCTCGGGGGTGCCGGTGAGGGTGCGCCCGTAGAAGTCGAACGTCGCGTCGACGAAGTCCTTCGACAGGTACGGCGCGAACGAGCGGATGACCGACCAGCGCAGCCAGTCGGTCCACTCGTCGAGGGGGCGGTTCGCGATCGCGTCGGCGAGCCCGGCGTGGAACGAGGGCTGACGCAGCACCACCTCGGCGAGCTGCTGCTCGGTGATGCCGAAGGCGTCGCGCCAGCGAGCGAGGTCGAGCCCCTTCGCCTCCGACTCCCACTCGGCCCACGTGCGCAGGTTGTAGGTCGCCTGGCTGTCGCGGTTGCGCACCTTGTCCCAGTGGTGGCTCGCGAGGTGGGTCTCGAGGGCCATGATGCGGGCGGCGCGCTCGGCGGGGGCGTCGAGACCGGCGAGGCCGAGCATCCGCTCGAGGTGGGCGAGGTAGGCGTCGCGCGTCGCGGCGTGCGCGTCGTCGCGGTAGTACGACTCGTCGGGGAGGCCGAGGCCGGCCTGCTCCACGAAGACGAGGTAGCGCTCGGGGTCTCCCGGGTCGTTATCGACGAAGAGGCCGACGAAGCCGCGGGCGCCCTCGCGCTCGAGGCGTCCGATGGTCGAGAGCAGGGCATCCCGATCATCGATCGCGTCGACGGCGGCGAGGTGAGGGGTCAGCGGGCTGGCGCCGAGGGCCTCGATGCGGTCCTCGTCCATGAAGCTCGCGTAGAGGTCGCCGACCTTGCGCTCGAGCGTGCCCGGCTCGGCCGCCTGCGCCTCGACGATGATGTCGCGCACGGCCTTCTCGGCCTCTTCGGCGAGCACCATGAAGCTGCCGTAGCGCGCCTTGTCGGCCGGGATCGACGTGCGGTCGAGCCAGCGCGCATTGACGTGGCGGTAGAGGTCGTCTTGAGGGCGGATGCCCGGCTCGAGGTCGTCGGAGAGGATGCCGCTGCTCAGGGTGTCAGTCACCCTGCCGAGCCTAATCAGTGCGGGTCGAGCGCACCCTTCGGGTTCGCCGCGACCGCAGCGTGCGTCAGCGGGTGGGCGTCGCGCAGATCGCGGGGCTCCGGCTCAGCCACCTCCGCGGCGGGCTCGCCGGGGCTCGGCGCCTCGGCCTCGCCCGTGCGGCTGCCCGTCCAGCCGCGCGAGAGCAGCACGGCGGCGACGAGGGCGACGAGCGCGACCACGGCGAGAACGGCCGTCGGGTCCTCCGCCCCGTGCACCGCGCCCAGGATGCCCGCGATCGGGTAGGTGACCGCGTACCAGGCGTGCGAGCTCGAGAAGCGGGCGGCGAACACCGCGGGCCGCTCGTCGTGAGCGACGTCGCGACGGATGATGCGCGCACTCGGCGTGCTGATCGCCGAGGTCGCCGCGCCGAGGACGGCCCAGAGCGAGGCCATGGCGAACAGTGTCAGCGCCCCGGTCGCCAGAAGGGTCGCGACGGCCGCGAGCACGACGGGCACGATCGCAGCGCCGGCCGCCATCACGGTGCGGTCGTCGACCCGTCGCAGGATGTCGGGCAGCAGCAACGCCACGATGATCGACCCGGCGCCGAACGCGACGAGCATGAAAGCGAGGCCCGCGGCCGGCTCGGCCCCGAGCACGCGCACGATGACGACCGTGTTGACGAGCACGGTCGCGTAGACGGCAGCGATGACCGCGTCGAGCAGGGCGACGAACCGCAGCGAGGGGATGCGCCCCATGAGTCGCAGACCGTGCGTCAGGCGAGCGCCGAACGACTCGTCGGGAGCGCCGGTGCGCTCGCGCACGCGCGACAGCGCGACCGCGACCGCCGACAGCACGAACCCGACGGCCGTGACCGCGAACAGCGCGTTCGCCGGCAGCACGAGCACGAGCAGCGCCGCGATGACGGGGCTCAGCAGCGACTCGAGGTCGTAGGCCAGGCGCGAGAGCGATTGAGCGACGGTGTAGTCGCGCTCGTCGGGCAGCACCTCGGGAATGACGGCCTGGTACGTCGGCGTGAACACTGCTGACGCCGACTGCAGCAGCAGGATCGCGAGGTAGATGTGCCACGCTTCGGTCGCGAAGACGAGACCCGCAGCGACGACGACGCGCGCCAGGTCGGCCGTGATCATGACGGCGCGGCTCGACCGGCCGTGCAGGAGGGCGCTTGCGAGCGGCGAGACGACGACGTAGGCGGCGATGCGGATCGTCAGCGCGATGCCGATGATCTGCCCGGCCGCGTCGCCGGCGATGCGCACGGCGAGCAGCGCGAGCGCGACGGTGAGCACGCCCGTGCCGACGAGCGAGGCCACTTGCGACGCGAACAGCGCGGCGAAGCGACGAA
>JAOASR010000057.1:0-10495 GCA_030158585.1 Microcella sp. | reverse complement strand
AGCATGGTCTGATGCTACGTCGGCGCGAGCCGTGTCGCAGGTCGAGATTTTGCCTCGAGTTCGGCGATGCTGCCTCTCGTCGGCAACCCCCTACCGTGGCAGGGTGCGCCGTCTGCTCCGTGCCCTCCGCCCGATCGATCGCGAGATCGCGCGCCTCGCCGTGCCGTCGCTCGGAGCCCTCGTCGCCGAGCCCCTCTTCGTGCTCACCGACACGGCGATGATCGGCCATCTGGGGGCGGATGCTCTCGCCGGGTTGGGCCTCGCCTCGACCATCCTCCAGACCGCCATCGGTCTGCTCATCTTCCTCGCCTACGCGACGACCCCCGCCGTCGCGCGCAGGCTGGGATCCGGCGACCGGCCCGGCGCCCTCACCGCCGGCGTCGACGGGCTGTGGCTCGCGCTCGGCATCGGCGTTCTGCTGCTCGTGACGCTGCTGCCCGTGTCGCCCGCGATCGTCGGGGCGTTCGGCGCGACGGCGGGCGTCGAGGCCGCGGCGCTCGAGTACCTGACCATCGCGTGGTGGGGCGTGCCGGGCATGCTGCTCGTGTTCGCCGCGACGGGCGTGCTGCGCGGGCTGCATGATGCCCGCACTCCCCTCGTCGTCGCGCTGTGGGGCTTCGGCGCGAACATCGTGGTCAACGCCGTGCTCATCTACGGGCTCTCGCTCGGCGTCGCAGGCTCGGCGATCGGCACGGTGATCGCGCAGTGGGGCATGGCGGTGGTGCTGGTCGCGGTCGTGGTGCGGGCGGCGCGCGCGGCCGGCGCCCCCCTGCGGCCGGGGCTGCTCGGCGTGCGCTCGGCTCTCACCGCCGGCTCGTGGCTGCTGCTGCGCACGCTCTCGCTGCGCATCGCGCTCGTCGTGACGGTCGTCGCGGCGACGCAGCTGGGCACCGTCGAGCTCGCGGCGACCCACGTGTGGTTCGCCGTCTACAGCCTGCTCGCCCTCGCCCTGGATGCGCTCGCGATCGCGGGGCAGGCGCTCATCGGTCACGGCCTCGGAGCCGCCGACGTCGCCCGAGTGCGCTCGATCACGGGTCGGCTCGTCGCGTGGGGCGTCGCCGTCGGTGCGGCGCTCACGGTCGTCGTGGTGGCGCTGACGCCGCTGATCGCGATCGCCGTCACCTCTGACGATGGGGTGCGGGATGCCCTTCCGCGCGCCCTGCTGATCCTCGCGCTCGGCCTGCCGCTCGCCGGGCTCGTGTTCGTGCTCGACGGCGTGCTGATCGGGGCTGGCGACGGGCGGTACCTGGCCGTCACGGGCATCCTGAATCTGCTCGTCTACCTGGGGCTGCTGCTGCTTCCGGGGCTCGGTCTGGCCGGCCTGCTCGCAGCGTTCACGTTCGGGTACCTGGGCGCGCGGGCCGCGACTCTCGGCCTGCGGGCGCGCGGCGATGCGTGGATCGTGACGGGGGCTGCGCGGTAGCTACCGCAGCTGGCCGAAGCCCTCGGCCTTGCGGGTCGGCCCCGCGACGAGGACGGTGTCGCCCTCGCGGACGACGGTGTCGGCATCGGCGTTGCGCCACGGATCGCCATCGCGCTGCACGGCCATCACGGTGACGCCGTGCGCCTGGCGCAGATTGGTGTCACCGAGGCGCCGGCCGAGCAGCACCGAATTGGGCTGCATCTTCACGATCGCGTACTCCGCGTCGACCTCGATGTAGTCGAGGGCGGACCCGCGAACCAGGTGGGCGACGCGACGGCCCATGTCGTGCTCCGGGTAGATGACGTGCTGCACCCCGAGCTGACTGAGGATCAGCCCGTGCGCGTCACTGACCGCTTTCGCCCAGATCTGGGGGACGCCCATGCGCAGGAGGAGCGACGCGGTCAGGATGCTCGACTGGATGTCGGTGCCGATGGCGACGACGACGCGATCGAAGCCGTCGACGGCGAGCTGCCGGAGGGCCTCCTCCTTGGTGGAGTCGGCGCGGACGACCTGCGTGAGCTCGCCGTTGAGGCTCTGCACGATCTCCTCGCTCGTGTCGATGCCGAGCACCTCCGTGCCGGTCGCCATGAGTTCGCGGGCCAGCGCTTGGCCGAATCGGCCGAGGCCGATGACCGCGACCGAGTCCGCTTCGGCGATGCGGGCGGCGCGACCAGTGCTGAACATGCGCGAGTTAGCCAATGACGGGCCTTTCCTTGGGGAGTTCGTAGAGCACGCGGCGTTGCCGCAGCACGAGCGCGGTGCCGAGCGTGAGGGGGCCGAGTCGGCCCAGGAACATCAGGATCATGAGGATGACCTTCCCCGCGTCGGGCAGGTCGGCCGTGATGCCGGTGCTGAGGCCGACCGTTCCGAAGGCAGAGACCACCTCGAACAGAAGCACGTCGAGGTCGAGGTGCGTGATCATCATGAGCGCGATCGTCGCGGTCATGACGGCCCCGAGCGACAGCAGCGAGATCGTGATCGCCTCGCGGTGGACCGCGCGCGAGAGTCGCTTGCCGAAGATATTGACGGCGCCCTCGCCCCGCAGCTCGGTGAGGATGATGAAGAGCAGAACCGCGAACGTCGTGACCTTGATGCCGCCCGCGGTGCCGGCCGGGCCGCCGCCGATGAACATCAGCACATCCATGCCAAGCCACGTCTCGCTCGTGAGCTGCCCGATGTCGACGCTGTTGAAACCCGAGGTGCGCACCTGCACGGCATGGAAAAACGCCGTCAGCAGGCGATCTGCGACCGACATCGACCCGAGGGTCTCGGGGTTGCTCCACTCGAGCACGGCGATGTATGCCGTGCCCAGAAAGAGCAGCAGCGCCGTCATCGCGAGCACGATGTTGGTGTTCATCGTCCAGTGCAGCGGCCGGCCGAACTCGCGCCGCAGCTGCAGGAGGACGGGGAAGCCGAGACCGCCGAGGATGGTCGCCACGCACATCGGCAGGAGCACGAAGGGGTCGCTCGCAAAGCCCATCATGTTGTCGCTGAACGGCGCGAAGCCGGCGTTGTTGAAGCTCGAGATCGCGAGGAAGACGCCGTGCCCGATGGCCTCGCCCCACGAGTCGTCGTACTGGAGCCGGAATCGGAGGGTGAGCACGAGGGCGACGGCCGCTTCGATCGCGAGGGCGGTGATCAGGATGCCCTTCGCGAGCCGCGCGACGTCGCCGGTCGTGACGCCGCGGTTCTCGGTGCCCGCGAGCGTGCGCGAACGGAGCGAGTAGCGCCGCACGATCGTCATTCCGATGAGCGAGGCGACGAGCATGACGCCGAGCCCGCCGAGCTGGATGAACAGCAGAATGATCACGAGGCCCGCGCCCGACCAGACTGTGGCGGTGTCGACCACGACGTGCCCGGTGACGGCGACGGCGGAGACCGCAGTGAACGCGGCGTCGAGAGGGCTCACGTTCGCCGCGGGCGCCTGCGCGAAGGGCATCGCCAGCAGGACGGACGCGAGGAGGATTGCACCGAGGAATCCGAGGACGACCACCTGAGGAGGCGTTGCTCGGATCACTCGAATCGGACGGCGTGCAGCCGCCCTGACGGATCGCACTCGCGCAACCGTACTCCGACGTCGCCTGTTGTCAAATGACGCCCGAAGCGGATCAGTACGGCCGCGCCCGATACAGGGAACGGGCGCCCGATCCTGGAGATCGGACGCCCGCGGGGGGGTGCTGCAGTCGAGGGGCGACTGCAGCGTGGGGGGTTCGGGGGCTACTTGAACGCGTCCTTCACGTTGTCGCCGGCCTGCTTGAGGTTCGCCTTGGTCTGGTCGTTCTGACCCTCGGCCTCGAGGCGCTCGTTGTCGGTCAGCTTGCCGAAGCCTTCCTTCAGCTTGCCGCCGAGCTCCTCCGACTTGTGGTTCGCTTCGTTGTTCACGGTGCACTTCCCTTCGTCGTTGTTGCGGGCTCCACGCTGGCAGTCGACGGCTCGGAACGGTACGGGGTTGACGCACGTGAACGAGCGTGATCACACGCCGTTCGATCGAGCTGGCGGATGCTCGGCGCCGGCTGAGCGCGGCGTCAGCGCTCGCGAGGCGGGGCCGTGGTGTCGCCCAGGCGCAGCTCGGTCGTGAACGCGACGCTCTCGACCTGCTCGCCGGCGAGCGCCGCGAGCGCGAGCCGCGCGGCGGCCCGGCCCTTCTCGACGCTCGGCTGCACGACGGTGGTGAGCCGGTGACGGCTGAGGCCATCGATGCGCGCGCCGTCGAAGCCGAGCACGCTGAGGTCGTCGGGCACGGTGAGCCCGCGCTCCTCTGCGGCCTGGATCGCGCCGAGGGCGAGCAGGTCGCTCTGGCCGATGATCGCAGTGAGGTCGGAGTGGGCGTCGAGCAGGGCGCGGGCCGCGACGAGGCCTTCCTCGATGAGGCTGCCGGCCGCGACGACGGCGGGAGCGTCGGGGAAGACGTCGCGCACGCCCTTGAGACGCTCGAGCCCGGTGTACGCGACCGACGATTCGGCCCACTCAGCGGTGAGCGGGCCGCGCGTGTGCTCTCGATCCATCGGCAGGGTGATGACGGCGACGCGGCGGTGGCCGAGATCGTGCAGGTGCTCGGCGCCGGCGCGCATGCCGTCGCGGTTGTCGATGTCGACGAGGTGCATGCCCGGGCGCGGCTCGGCCTCGACGCCGATGAGCGGCACCTGCCGCTGGCTCAGCACCCGCACGGCGGGGTCAAGGTCGGTGCTGCAGCCGAGCAGGAGAGCGGCATCCATCGGCGCATCGCGCAAGCCACCCTCGGCCCGCTCGAGGCTGTCGGTCAGCAGCAGGAGGCTGTAGCCGGCCGTACCGATCTCGTCGGCGATGCCGTCGAGGAGAGTGACGACCATGGGGTCGCGGAAGGCGACGCGGATGCGGTCTTCCATGACGACGGCGATGATGCCGCTGCGGCCCGTGCGCAGGCTGCGGGCGCGGGGGTCGGGGCCGCCGTAGTCGAGCTCGCGAGCGGCGGCGAGCACGCGCTCGCGCGTCTCGTCGGCGACCGGGCCGGCGCCGCTGAAGGCGAGAGAGGCGGTGGAGGCGCTCACTCCGGCGCGCGCGGCGACCTGCGCGAGCGTCGCCCGCGCGCCGTCGCCTGCAGGGTTTGCCGGGGTCGCCATCGGCTGTTAGCGTAGTCGAATTCGCCTGTCGAATCGATTCGATTGGCGGTCTGCCCGGCCTCGTCGCTCGCTCTGCCACCGCCGCATCCGCTGCGCCATCGCCCCCTCTGTCTCGACGCCGTCCCGAAGGAACCCTCGTGAGCACGCCCACCACCACGCCGCGCCTCGCCCCGTGGCGCTTCGCCGTCTTCGCGGTCTTCGCCATCAGCGGCATCACCATGGCGACGTGGGTGGCGCGCACGCCCGCCATTCGCGACGCGCTCGAGGTGCGCACCGACGAGTTCGGGCTGCTCATCTTCGGCATGGCCGCGGGCTCGATCGTCGGACTCATCGCGTCGAGCCACATCATCGCCCGGCTCGGCACGCGGCGGGTCATCCTCCTCGGAGTGACCGCGACGTCTCTCGCGCTCATGGGGCTCGGCATCGGCGCCGAGACGCTCGGGCTCTACGGCGTGGTCTTCGCCTCGCTCGTCGTGTTCGGTGCGGGCGCCGGCATCACCGACGTCGCCATGAACGTCGAGGGCGCGGGCGTCGAGCAGGCGCAGGGCCGCTCGATCATGCCGTGGTTCCACGCGTCGTGGAGCATCGGCACCGTCATCGGCGCGATCATCGCCGCGGCCGTCGCCGACCTCGGCGTGGGCGTCGACTGGCACGCGTCGATCACCGGGGCGCTGCTCATCGTCGCGGTCTTCGCGGTCGTGCGACTGCTGCCGCGGGACGAGGCGCTGCCCGGTCTCGACGATGACGGAGCCGGCCCGGAGAAGAGCACGTGGCGCGAGCGACTGTCGATCTGGCGCGAGCCGCGCATCCTCTTCATCGGACTCATCGTTCTCGGAATGGCCTTCGCCGAGGGCTCGGCCAACGACTGGCTCGCCCTCGCCGTCGTCGACGGGCGCGGCGTCGACGAGGCCACCGGGGCTCTCGCGTTCGGCATCTTCGCCGTCGCCATGACCACCGGACGCATCGCCGGCGTGTGGGTGCTCGACCGCTTCGGCCGCGTTCCCGTGCTGCGCGGGTCGGCCGTGCTCGCGGCCATCGGGCTCGCGGTCGTCATCACCGTCGAGCAGCCGGTCATCGCGGCGCTCGGCATCTTCGCGTGGGGGCTCGGATCGTCGCTCGGCTTCCCCGTCGGCATGTCGGCCGCGGCCGACGACTCGCGCCGCGCCGCCGCGTCTGTTGCCGCGGTCGCGACGGTCGGGTACTTCGCCTTCCTGGTCGGGCCGCCGGTGATCGGGTTCCTCGGCGAGCAGGTCGGGCTGCTCAACGCGCTCTGGGTCGTGCTCGTGCTGATCCTCGTGGCGGCGCTCGCGTCGGGGGCCGCGCGCGAGCGCGGGGCTGCCGCGCGCGGTGCGGCGGCGCCCGCCGGCGAGGCGCCCGCCGGCGAGGCGCCCGTCGGCGAGTCAGTTCCCTCGTCCGCCGGTTCGTCCGCTCCCGGCGTCCCCTCCGCTCCCGCTGCCGCCTCCGCCCCCGGCGCCGACGTCCGGGCAGACGCTCGCGACGATGCGTAACTCCGGAACGCAGTAGCAGCCGCCCACCGTTTCCCGCGATCGCCACCGCATCCCGCCCCTGCGGTTCCGGAGTTGCGCACCTCGCCACCGGGCCCGGGAGCGCGCACGGGGCCTTTGGTTGCGGCGCTACGCCTCCATCCCTTTGCCACATGAAGGCACTCGCGCAGGGAAGCCCCCGCCATCCGGCCTGCTCTGGCACGTCGGGCGCTCAGCTGCCTTCATGTGGCAGAAGCGGCCGACGAGGGGGGGCTCGCCGGGTTCGCCTCGGGTCCGGGGTGCAGGAGTCGTAGCCGCCGCAGCAGCACAGGGCCGCGACAGACGGGGCATGCGACTGGCGTGCGCCACGCGGACTCCTGCATGTCGGACTCCACGGGGCCAGCGCGCCAGGATGAGGGCATGAGCACCCTCGACTCCCGCGCCGCGGAGGCCGCGCACCGCGCCGAGCACCCGGCCCTCCCCGCGTCGATCGACCTCACCGGCCGCACCGCCCTCGTCACGGGCTGCGGGTCGGCCGAGGGCATCGGCTTCGCGACGGCCCGCGAGCTCGCCCGCCGCGGCGCTCGCGTCGTCATGACCGCGACGACCGACCGCATCGAGCAGCGCGCGCACGAGCTGCGGAACGAGGGGCACGACGCCGCCGGCGTCGTCGCGCGGCTCGAGACCGAGAGTGCAGCGCACGCCGCGATCGACGCGATCCGGGCGCTGGGAGCCGACCCGGACATCCTCGTCAACAACGCCGGCATGGTCGCGGTCGGCGAAGAGATGCCGCGCGGCGACATCGGCATGAGCGTCGACGAGTGGCGCAGCGCGGTCGACGTGAACCTCACGAGCGTGTTCTTGGTGACGCGGGCCGTCATCGGGCGGATGCGCGAGCGCGGGTGGGGCCGCGTCATCACGGTCGCGAGCACGACGGGCGCGGTGCAGGCCGCGCGCGATGACCTCGGGTATGCGACCGCCAAAGCCGGGGTGCTCGGATTCACGCGCGGGCTCGCGATCGATGAGGCCCGCCACGGGATCACGGTGAACGCGGTCGCCCCTGGGTGGATCGCGACGGCCTCGCAGATGGAGCAGGAGGCGATCGAGGGCGGGCTCGTGCCGCTCGGCCGCAGCGGCCGGCCCGACGAGATCGCGAGCGCCATCGCGTGGCTCGCCTCACCCGGCGCGAGCTACATCACGGGGCAGCTCATCGTCGTCGACGGCGGCAACAGCGTGGCCGAGGAGCGCCGCCCGGGTCTGTGGGCGTGAACGACCGCACCTAGACTCGACCCTCGTGCGCCTCGTGATCGCCCGCTGCTCCGTCGACTACGCCGGGCGCCTCAGCGCGCACCTGCCGCTCGCGACGCGTCTGCTCATCCACAAGAACGACGGCAGTCTGCTCGTGCACTCCGACGGCGGCTCGTACAAGCCGCTCAACTGGATGAGCCCGCCCTGCACCCTGAGCGTCGAGGAGCCCGACGACGACCAGCGCGAGGCCGGCGTCATCGAGCTGTGGCGCGTCACGCACGCGAAGACGGCCGACATGCTCGTCGTGAGCGTGCACGAGGTCTTCCATGAGACCGCGCACGACCTCGGTCTCGACCCGGGCCTGCAGAAGGACGGCGTCGAGGCGCACCTGCAGAAGCTGCTCGCCGAGCAGATCGAGCTGCTCGGCCCCGGGCACTCGCTCGTGCGCCGCGAGTACATGACGGCGATCGGGCCGGTCGACATCCTCGCCCGCGATGCCGACGGCGGGTCGGTCGCGGTCGAGATCAAGCGTCGCGGCGGCATCGACGGCGTCGAGCAGCTCACGCGCTACCTCGAGCTCATGAACCGCGACCCGCTGCTCGCCCCCGTCGCCGGCGTCTTCGCCGCGCAAGAGATCGCCCCGCAGGCGCGCACCCTCGCCGAGGATCGCGGCATCCGCTGCCTGCTGCTCGACTACGACGCCATGCGCGGCCTCGACGACGGCGTTCCGCGGCTCTTCTGACGCGGCTCGCCTAGGCTCGGGGGATGCTCCCCGCCCCCCGCCCGCCGTTCACGGCGATCCTGCTCGACCTCGATGGCACGATCACCGACTCGGCGCCCGGCATCACCGACACGCTCGTCTACACCTACGAGCAGCTCGGCATGCCGGTTCCGGAATACGACGAGCTGCTGCGCTGGGTGGGCCCGCCGATCATGGACTCGTTCCGCGACCTCGCGGGCCTCGACGCCGAGACTTCCGAGCGCGCCCTCGCGATCTACCGCGAGCGCTACCTCGACCGCGGCGCCTACGACTCCGCCCTCTACCCCGGCATGGGGCCGCTCGTGCGCGACATCGCGGCGGCGGGCATCCCGCTGAGTCTCGCGACCTCGAAGCCGGAGGTTCCGGCCACACTCATGCTCGAGCACTTCACGATCGCGCAGTGCTTCACGATCATCACCGGAGCCTCGGCCGACGAGACGCGCAGCGAGAAGGCCGACGTCGTCGAAGAGGCGCTGAAACGTCTCGCGGCCCTCGGCGTCTCGCTCGACAACGTCGTGCTCGTCGGCGACCGCATCCACGACATCGAGGGCGCGGCCGTGCACGGAATCCCGACGATCGCCGTCACCTGGGGCTATGGCACGGATGCCGAGCGCGCCGAGGCGGCGCTCGTCGCGTCGTCGACGGACGAGCTGCGATCGCTGCTCGGGCTGCCCGCGGCCTCCGAGTAGGCGAGCCGAGTAGCGGCTACCGCGCGAGCCGCTCGACGACCGCCCCGAACAGCCACGGCATCGCCCGCGCGGCGGGAACGATGGCGGGCCGAGCAGGCGAGCTCGCCAGGCGCACGAGCCCCTCAGTCAGCAGCCGGAAGTCGCGGGTCGAGCGAGCCCACGCCCGCTCGTACGCCGGCAGGTCATCGCGCTTCAGGCAGTTCGCGAGAGCCTCGGCCTGCGCGAAGCCCACGCGCATGCCCTCGCCCGTGATGGCGTCGACATAGCCGGAGGCGTCGCCGACGAGGGCGATGCGGCCGGTCGTGCGCGTGACGGTGCGCTGCCGCAGCGAGCCGGCTCCGCGCAGCTCGGAGACGACGTCGGCTCCCGCGAGCCGCTCGCGCAGCACGGGGTGCTCCGAGATCGCGCGGTCGAGGTCGACGCCCTTGGGTCCGAGCACGGCGATGCCGACGGTGTGCTCGTCGACCGGGGTGACGTAGAGCTCCCAGTTCGGGCCATACGTGACCTCGACGACGTCGCTCCAGGGGGCGACGCCGTAGTGGCGACGCAGGCCGAAGCGCTTGGGCCCATCGCTGAGGTCTTCCAGGCCCGCCTCACTGCGCACGCGCGAGTGCAGGCCGTCAGCGCCGATGAGCCAGCGCGCACGCAGTCCGTTGACCGAGACCCCGAGGTCGTCGTGCACGAAGTGCTCGACCTTCTCGGGTCGCAGTTCGATGCCGCGCGCCTCGACCGCCGCCCTGAGGGAGGCGCTGAGCGCGAGGCGTCGCACGCCGCGTCCTTCGCGCGAACGGTACCGGTGGGTGACCGCGCCACGGGCATCCTCGTACCGTATGCCGCGAATCGCATGACCCGGCGGATCGACGCCGAGGCCGTGCAGCGCCTCGATCGCGCCGGGCATGAGGCCCTCGCCGCAGGCCTTGTCGATGTCGCCGACGCGGGGTTCGAGCACGACGGGTTCGAGCCCTCGCTCGTGCAGCTCGAGCGCGAGCACGAGACCGACGGGGCCACCCCCGGCGATCACGGCATCGACCTCGCGCACGCTCATATCGTCATTATGCGACTCATGCGCTGAATGTTGTTCATGAGTTTGCCGCGGGTGCTGCGCCGCGTTCGCGAAGCGACGACGCCGCCGTCAGCGCTGCGAGCGCCCGATTCTCGACAGGAATGCGGAACCCCAGCAGCAGCACGGCGTTGAGCACTGTGAAGGCGATCGCCGTGATCCACGCCGAGTGCACGAGCGGCAGCGCGATGCCCTCGATCGCGACGATCCAGTAGTTGGGGTGGCGCAGCCA
>JAOASR010000056.1 GCA_030158585.1 Microcella sp. | reverse complement strand
TCGGGCAACCAGCCGATCGTGCCCCACGTCGTGTAGACGACGTCGAAGCCCTCGGGGTCGGGCAGGCGGTGGCGAGCGTCGTACAGGTCGGCACAGACGAAGCGCGTGCGATCGTCGAGACCCAGCTCGGTCGCGAGCTCGCGCGCAGCGCGAATCGCGGGCATCGAGAAGTCGAGCCCGACGACCTCGGCGCCGCGCTGCGCGAGCACGAGCGAGTCGGCGCCGAAGTGGCACTGCAGGTGCAGCACCCGCAGCCCCTCCCAGCCCTCGGGCGCGATGCGGGGCAGCTCCGCCTCCTCGATGGGGTAGAGCCGCCCCTCGCCGCGCCTCAGGGGCGCGAGGTCGTAGAACTCGCTCGCGAGGTGCACGGGAACCTTCTCGTCCCAGTGGGCGCGGTTCAGCGCGACCCACTCGGGCTCGATAGCGGCCCCCATGCCCCCTACTCCTCCGGCTGCTGCTCGCTGAGCGCGAAGAGGCGCTCGAGAGCCGCCTGCAGGCGCTCGTCGGCCTCGGCCGCCGCGACCAGGTCGTTCGCGGCGTACGCGGTCTCGCGAGCCAGGAGCGCCTCACGGGCCTCCTGGAGCGCGGCCTCGAACGTCGCGTCGGGCGTCGTCGGCTCGGTCGGAGCCTCCGGGTCGGTCGGCTGCTCGGGGTCGACCGGAGCGTTCGGGTCGACGGGGTCGACGTCGCCGTCGCCTGCCTCAGCACCCGACTCGCCGCCGAAGAGGCTGTCGAGGGCCTGGTCGAGGGTGTCTTCGAAGGCGACCTCGTTGCCGAAGGCGACGAGCACCTTGCGCAGCAGCGGGTAGCTCGTGCCACCCGTCGACTGCACGTAGACCGGCTGCACGTAGAGCAGACCGCCACCGACCGGAAGCGTCAGCAGGTTGCCGCTGATGACCTCGGTCTCGCCCTGGCGCAGCAGGTTGAGCTGCTGGGCGACGGTCGCGTTCGAGTCGAACTGGTTCTGCACCTGACCGGGGCCCGGCACCGTGGTCTGCCTCGGCAGAGTGAGCAGCGTGAGCTTGCCGTAGTCCTCACCCGCGTCGGCGTTCGCCGCGAGGTAGCCGTAGAGCACGTTGCGGCTGTTGCCACCCGATGAGGCCGGGATGAACGTCGAGTACAGCGTGAACGCGGGGCTCTCGGCGCCCGGCAGCTGCATCGTCAGGTAGTACGGCGGCTGCAGCGTGTCAGCACCAGCCGGCGCGGCCGGGTCGTTGGGCGTCACCCACTCGTCATCGCGCGAGAAGAAGGAGCCCGGGTCGGTCACGTGGTACTCGCCGAGGATGTCGCGCTGCACCTTGAACAGGTCGGCCGGGTAGCGGACGTGGTCGAGAAGCTCCTCGCCCATCTCCTCCATCGGCTCGAGCGTGGTCGGGAAGATCTTCTGCCACGTCTGCAGGATCGGGTCCTCCGTGTCCCACGCGAAGAGGCGCACCGTGCCGTCGTAGGCGTCGACCGTGGCCTTCACCGAGTTGCGGATGTAGTTGATGTCGTCGATCGGGAACGTCGGCGTGGGGGTGTACGTGTCGGCGATCGCGGCCGAGAGCGGCACCGAGGTCGAGTACGGGTAGCTCGCCGACGTCGTGTAGCCATCGATGATCCACTGCACGCGCCCGTCGACGATCGCAGGGTACGGGTCGCTGTCGAGCGTCAGGTACGGCGCGACCTTCTGCACGCGATCGAGCGGGTTGCGGTCGTAGAGGATCTGCGACTCCTCGTTCACGGCGTCGGAGAGGAAGATCTGCTCCGACTGGAACTTGATCGCGTACAGCAGCTTCTTGAAGGCGTTGTCGAGCGCGGGCCCGCCCTCGCCGGTGAAGGTGTACGTCTCGTTGCCCGAGGCGTCGTTCTCGTCGCCGCCCTCGGAGGGGAAGTCGAGCTCGAGCTCAGGGGCACCCTCGGGCGCTCCGACGATCGAGTACTCGGGCGAGGTCTCGCCGAAGTAGATGCGCGGCTCGTACTCGCCGACGGCGTCGGAGAGCGGGCCGGAGGCGGGGATGCCCGCCTCGAGGAAGAGCGGCTGTCCGTCGTCGGCGCGCTGGTTGCCCGCGGCCGCGACGATGCCGTAGCCGTGCGTGAAGACGATGCGGGAGTTGTACCAGCTCTCCTCCGTCTGCTCGTTCGGCGTGAGCTCGCGCACCGCAAGAACGGTGTCCTGGATCTCACCGTCGATCTCGTAGCGGCCGACGTCGAGGTACTGCGGGAATCCGTAGTACGGCCGGAACTGCTCGAGCTGCGCGAACGCGTCGGTCACGAGCGCCGGGTCGATGATGCGGATGTTCGCCGTGGTCTCGGCGTCTTCGCGCAGCGCGCCCTCCTCGGCGCTCGTCGTCGCGGTGTAGGGAACCTCTTCGATGCCCGTGATGCCGTAGGCGTCTCGCGTGGCGTCGATGTTGCGTTCGATGAAGGGCGCCTCGAGCGAGCGGGCGCTCGGCTCGACCTGGAAGCGCTGCACGATCCACGGGTACACGCTGCCCACGAGCAGCCCCGAGACGATGAGCAGCGCGGTTCCGACGATCGAGAGGCGCCAGCGGCCGATGATCGCCGTGATGATGAAGAGGATCGCGATGAGCGCGGCGATGCCGGCGAGGATCTGTCGGCCGGGGATGGTCGCGTTGACCTCGGTGAAGCCCGCGCCCGCGGCGAGGAAGCCGTCGCTCGGCTGGATGAGCGCCGCGTACTGGTCGAGCCAGATCGAGACGGCCTGCAGGGCGATGTAGATGGCGGCGGTGACGGCGAGCTGGATGCGCGCGGTGCGGCTGATGCGCACCTCTCGGCCCGTGAAGCGGATCGCGCCATAGAGGTAGCTCGTCGCGACGGCCGCGATCGCCGAGAGCAGCACGGCGCCCGACGCGAAGGCGACGATGCCGCGGAAGAAGGGGAGCTCGTAGATGTAGAACGAGATGTCGAGGCCGAACTGCGGGTCGACCTCGCCGAACGGCGTGCGGTTGAAGAACTGCAGAACGACAGGCCAGCGGCTCGCGGCGGCGACACCGGCGAAGAGGCCCAGCACGGCCGGGATGCCGAGCATGGCGACGCGACGCAGGGGCTCGACGACCTCCTGGTAGCGGTCGAGCTGGCTCGAGAGCTTCGCGTAGACGGGCCGCGAGCGGTACGCGATCTGGAGGCTCGCGAACACCGGCACGAACATGCCGAGGAACCCGACCGCGAACATCGCCGCGGTGGCGATCCACTGCGTCGTGAGCACCGGGAGGTAGCCGAGCTGGTCGAACCAGAGCACGTCGGTGTAGAAGTTCGCGAAGACGAAGAACAGCACGACGAGCACGGCGAGGATGCCGCCCGTGATCGCGAGGGTCGCCCGGCTTCGGTTGGCGGGCGGTGTGGCAGTGGACGTCACGAAGGATCTCCCGGAGAGTCGGTGGCGAGCGGAGCCAGACTATCGGGGAGAACCTTTGCGGGAGCCCCGGAGTCGAGCGCTGTTCGCTCAGGGCGCGGATGCTCGGCCGACGCCCCTCGACGCTACGACTCGCAGCGCGCGAGTGCCCCCAGGTCGCCGTCGTCGGCGACGGTCTGCAGCACACCGATCGCCTCGTCGAGCGTCGCGACGCGGAACACCTCGAGACCGTCGGGGATATTGCCGACGACCTCGCCGCAGTTCTCGGCCGGCGAGAGGAAGATCTCGGCGCCCGCGTCGACGGCGCCGTACATCTTCTGCACGATGCCGCCGATGGGGCCGACCGTGCCGTCGGCCGCGATCGTGCCCGTGCCGGCGACCTCGGCCCCGCCCGCGAGCGAGCCGGGGGTGAGCTTGTCGATGATCCCGAGCGCGAACATCATGCCGGCGCTCGGCCCGCCGACGTTCGAGAGCTCGATGTCGACGTCGAACGGGAACTCGTAGTCGCCCGCGACGAGAATGCCGATGACGGGCACGCGGTTCTCGCCCTCGCTGAGGCGGGGGGTGACCTCGACCGTGCGCTCCTGCCCGTCGCGCTCGATGCCGAGCGACACCGGTGATCCCGTGCCGTTGTCGGCGATCGCGGCGCGCAGCGCCGTGACATCCCGCACCGCCTCGCCGTTCACCGAGACGATCACGTCGTCAGCCTCGAGCAGCCCGTCGGAGGCACCGCCCTCCTGCGGCTCGACGACGTAGAGCACGCTCTCGTACGGCTCGCCGATCGCCCGAAGCGCTGCGGCGATGGCCTCCTGCTGCGAGTTCTCCATGTCGACGCGACTCTGCTCGCGGCGATCGTCGGTCGAGACGCCGGGAGGGAAGACCGACTCGATCGGCACGACCGACTGCTCGGGGTCGAGCCAGGCGCGCGCGACCTCGAACCACGACGGCTGCGTCTCGGGGTTGCCGAGCACGTTGACCGTCAGCAGGCTCAGCGAGCCCTCGGTCGGGTACGTGGGCTCGGTCGGAATCGTGATGAGCGGAACCTCTTCGCCCTCGACCGTGACCGAGCCGAGGGTGTCGAAGACGGGGCCCGGGCGCTCGATGACGTACGGCGAGGGCAGCACCGCCATGCCGAGCACGCCGAAGAGCGTCACCGAGAGCAGCAGCCAGCCGACGCGGCGACCGCGCGAGCGCGCCTCGGACTGCTCGGCGTCGGCGCCGTCGGTGAAGAGCGACACGGTGTTCCTCTCGGTGCCGGGCGGCGAGCGCCGACGGCGGGGTCGTGCGGGCGGGGCGCCGTCGCGGGCGATGGCGGTCGTGGGCGGGGCGATCGGGGCGGCGGATGCACGGCTCCTGGGCGCCGGCCGTCAGCCTAGGGCGAAACCCGGCCGTCGAGCACGGGCGCCGCACTAGCGTAAGGAGCATGGCTGACGATTCCCTCGGCGGCGCCGAGGACGAGTTCCGCGAGATGATCGCCAAGTTCCTGGCGGGAGAGGGCGACATCGACCCCTCGAAGCTCGCCGGCGCCGCGGGGCTGCCCGCCGACCCCGCGATGGTGGCACGTCTCATGAGCCAGCTGCAGCGGGCCATGAGCTCGCCGGTCGACGGCATCGATGAGAAGCTCGCGCGCGAGGAGGCCGGCCGCATCGCCGCCACCGGAGCCGTCACGGCGACGCCCGCCGAGCTCGAGGCGCTGCGGCAGGCGCTGCACGTCGCAGCTCTCTGGCTCGACGAGGCGACGGCGATCACGCAGCTCACCTCCGAGCCCGCGCTGCTCACGCGTGCCGACTGGGCGCGACAGACCCTGCCGGTGTGGAGCCAGCTCGCCGAGCCCGTCGCCCGCTCGATCGCCGACGCTCTCACGAGCGCGCTCGACACGCAGATCCCTGACGAGATGCGCGCGATGATGGGCGACGCGAGCGGGCTCATGCGCTCGCTCGGCGGCACGCTCTTCACGATCCAGCTCGGGCACGTCGTCGGCCAGCTCGCCGCCGAGGTCGTCTCGGGCGGCGACATCGGCATCCCCCTGCTGCCGGGCCGCGACGACCACGACGTGCAGGCGGCGCTCCTGCCCCAGAACGTCACCGCGTTCGGGCAGGGCCTCGACATCCCCGCCGACCAGGTGCAGCTGTACCTCTCGGTGCGCGAGCTGGCGCACGCGCGACTCTTCCGGCACGCGCGCTGGCTGCGCGCGCATCTCATCAGCGCGATCACCGACTACGCGCGCGGCATCCGCATCGACGCCGACCGCATCGAGTCGGTCGCCGCCGACTTCGACCCCTCGAACCCCGAGAGCCTGCGAGAGGCCCTCACGAGCGGGGCACTCATCCCGCCGAAGAGCGAGGCGCAGGTCGCGGCGCTCGCGCGCCTCGAGACCACGCTCGCTCTCATCGAAGGCTGGGTCGACATCGTCACCGCCGACGCGACCACGCGACTGCCGAGGGCGGATGCGGTGGCCGAGACCGTGCGCCGCCGTCGCGCCGCGGGCGGGCCGGCCGAGTCGGCCTTCGCGACGCTCGTGGGGCTCGAGCTGCGCCCCCGCCGCCTCCGAGAGGCGGCCGCGTTCTGGCGCTCGGTGTCGGACGCGGTCGGAGCCGAGTCGCGCGACAGCCTGTGGGACCACCCCGACCTCTTGCCGACCGCCGACGACATCGACGATCCGGCTCGCATCATCACGACGCTGGTCGAAGGCCCCGTCGACGACGAAGCGTTCGACCAGGCGCTCAGCGACCTGCTCTCCGGCGAGGGCGACCGGCCCATCGAGGGCGCACCGGGCGAGGAGCCGAGCGAGGGCGACGAGCCCGACCAGGAGCCCGACGGCCCGACCAACCGCTGACGGGGCTGTGAGCAACTGACGCCCCCGCGCAGAGTCGCGCGCATCATGTGCGCATGGTCCTGCGCATCGATTCGCGACGCCCCCTCGTGTGGCGCACGCCGCACAGCATCCAGATCGGCGTCGACCCCGTTGTCGCGATCCTCGACCCGGTCGACGACGGCGACGCGCGCCTCATCGCCGCGCTCGCGACGGGCGTGACCCGCAGCGGCCTGCAGATGCTCGCCTCGACGCTCGGCGTCACGTCGGCGCGCGTCGACGAGCTGCTCGAGCACCTCGAGCCCGCGTTCGCGCCGCTGCCCTCCCCCGCCGTGCGGCGCGTGGCCGTGATCGGAGCGGTGCCCGCTGCGGGGCGCATCGCGCGCATCGTGGCCGACGCCGGGCATCCGGTCATCGCCGCCGCGCAGGGCGCCGGCGTCGTCGATTCGTCGATCGACGCCGCGATTCTCGTCAGCCACCACGTCATCGATCCGAGCGAGCACCTGTCGTGGCTGCGGCGCGACATCGTGCACATCCCCGTCGTGATCAGCGAGCAGGCGGCCACCGTCGGGCCGCGCGTCGACCCGGGCACGACGCCGTGCCTCGCGTGCGTCGATCAGGCCCGCACGGCCGCCGACCCCGCGTGGCCAGCGATCGAGTCGCAGCTGTGGGGAATGCAGGCGCACGCCGACGCCCCCATGCTCGCGACCGAGGCCGCGATCGAGGTGCTGCGCGTGCTGCGCGAGCGCGACGGGGCGAGCGTGCGCATCGACGCGATCACGGGGCGCCGTCACCGGCAGTCGTGGTCGCCGTCGGCGCAGTGCGGATGCCACGGGCTCGAGCTCGGCCTCGCTCCCGTGACCGTGGTCGGGGCCGACCGCGCCGAGCCCTCGGGGTTCAGCGCCCCGGGGTTCAGCGCCGCGCAGCCCCTCGCCGGCTGACCGCCCCTGCCGACCCGACGGGCGGTGTGCCCGGCGCGCGCACCTCGTCGAGGAACCTGCTCGGCGCACGCTCGGCGCGGCTCGCGCTCGCCCGCTGCGCCCACGAGAGCTCGAGCACGCGGCGCGCGCGCGTGAGCCCGACGTAGAAGAGTCGCCGCTCCTCGTCGATCGCGTCGAGACTTGTGGCGAACGTGATCGGCACGGTGCCCTCGTTGAGACCGACGATGTAGACCGCGTCCCACTCGAGGCCCTTCGCGGCGTGCAGGGTCGAGAGCGTCACGGCCGACCGCGCGGGGGCGTGCTGCTGCTCGGCGCGGCGCTGCAGCTCTCGCACGAAGTCGGCGAGCGTCGTGCCGGCGGGGGCTTCCTCGGCGAGGCCGAGGAGTGCGGTGAGGCTCTCCCACCGCGAGCGCTCGGCGCCGCCGCCCTCGGGCGGATCCTGTCGCCAGCCGAGGCCGCGCAGCACGTCGCTCACGCTCTTGAAGAGCGGCTCGTCGCCGATCGAGATCGCCGCGCCGCGCAGCAGCATGATCGCCTGGCGCACCTCGGGCTGGTCGAAGTAGCGGCTGTTCGCGCGCGTCTGCACGGGGACGCCCGCGCGTCGCAGCGCCGCCTCGAGCGCGATCGACTGCGTGTTGATGCGGAAGAGCACGGCGATCGACTCGGGGCTCGCGCCGTCGGCGATGCGGCGCGCGATCGACTCGGCGACGGCGGCCGACTCGGCGGCGTCGTCGGGGTGCTGCGACACCGTCGGCGCGGGCGCCGCGGCCGCCGACTCGCTCGCCGCCGCGCGCAGTGTGAGGGCGCCCGGCCGACCGCGCATGAGTCGGTTGGCGAGCGTCACGATCGGGCCGGTCGAACGGTAGTTGTCCTCGAGCCGCACGACGGTGGCGTCGGGGTACTCGGTGCCGAAGCGCACGAGGTAGTCGCTCGAGGCCCCCGCGAACGAGTAGATCGTCTGCGAGGCGTCGCCGACGACGCACAGCTCGCGCCGCCCGCCGAGCCACAGGCTCAGCAGGTCATGCTGCAGGGGCGAGACGTCCTGATACTCGTCGACGACGAAGAAGCGGTACTGCTCGCGCACCTGCTCGGCGACGCGCGGCTCGACCTCGAGCATCCCCGCCATCGTCAGCAGCACGTCTTCGAAATCGATCTGACGGCGCTCGTCCTTGATCGCCTCATACTGGCGATGCAGGTCGACCATCGCGCTCACCGAGAGCTTCGAGGGCATCGCCCGGCTCTCGGCCGCGCGGCCGTACTCGTCGAGCGACATCTTCTGCACCTTGCGCCACTCGATCTCGGCGGCGGCGTCGCGCAGGGCCGCGGTGTCCAGGCCGAGCCGGAGGCTCGAGGCGGCCTGCCCGATGAGCGGGCCCTTGCCGTCGAGGATGCGCGGCGGCCCTCCCCCGACGACGGTCGGCCAGAAGTAGTGGAGCTGCCGCAGGGCGGCTGAGTGGAAGGTGCGCGCCGAGACGCCCTCGGCTCCGAGAGCGCGCAGGCGACCGACGAGCTCGCCCGCGGCGCGCGTCGTGAAGGTGAGCGCCATGACGCGCGAGGGGTCGTAGGCGCCGGTCGCGACGCCGTAGGCGATGCGGTGCGTGATCGCGCGGGTCTTGCCCGTGCCGGCGCCCGCGAGCACGCAGACGGGGCCGAGCAGGCTCTCGGCCACGACGCGCTGCTGGTCGTCGAGCTGGGCGAGAAGACGATCGGGCTCGATGCCGCTCATGCGTCGATCGGGCCCCCGATCCAGTCCTCGATGAGGGCACGGGCGATCGACGTGCGACCCGGCAGCGTGATCTCGTCGAGCGAGGCGACGAGCTCGTCGCGGCTGAACCAGCGCAGGTCGAGGATCTCGGTGCCGTCGGGGCGCAGATCGTGCGCGCTCGCCGGGTCGAGGCGGGCGCGGAACCCGAGCATGAGCGAGGCGGGGAACGGCCACGGCTGCGAGCCGAGGTAGACGGGGTCGGTGACGCGCAGGCCCGACTCCTCGTGCACCTCGCGGACGACGGCGGCCTCGAGCGATTCCCCCGGCTCGACGAAGCCCGCGAGCAGCGAGAAGCGGTTCGCCTCCCACTGCGCGTTCGAGCCGAGCACGAGCCGGTCATCGGCGTCGGTCACGGCGACGATGATCGCGGCGTCGGTGCGCGGGAAGAGCTCGCGCCCGGTCGCGCGGTCGACGCGCACCCAGCCGCCGCGCGCCGGCTCGGTCGGGTTGCCGGTGAGCGGCGAGAAGGCGTGCGCGGCGTGCCAGTTGGCGATGCCGAGCGCCTCGACGGCGAGACCGGCGTCGCGGTCGCCGAGGGCGTGGCCGAGGGTGCGCGGGTTGCCCCACTGGGCGATGTCGGTGGCGAGCTCCGGTGCGCGCTCGTCGTCGAGCACGATCGCCACGATCGCGGCCCCGGCCGGCAGGTCGGGTGCGGTGTCGGTCGCGCGCCCGAGGTAGATGCGCAGAGCATCCGCCGGCACTGCATCGACGGGCAGCAGAGCGAGCGCCGCGGGCTCGACGGAGGACAGCAGCACCTCTCCGCGCCACACCGGCAGCACGCGCGTCCCGGGCTCGGCCCACAGCTCGTCGAACAGGCGAGGGCGGGTGCGCGAGACGTCATCGCGGTCGATGCGATAGCGCGAGAGCGGCAGCGTCGCGGTGAGCGAACGATGCATGGATGCCTCCAACTGCCGGGTGGGAACTGCGTGGCGCAGGGCGGTCGCGGGGTGCCCGCCGCCTACCCTGGGGGGCATGGCCAGATCCCCCTTCACTCTAGCCGCGCTCGCCACGGCCGCCGTTCCGGGACTGGACGTGACCCACGCGGTTCGGCTCGGCTCGGCGCGCTCGCGCGACGTCGACGCCGCCGTGCTCACGAGCCGCGACGGGCGCCACCTGGTCATCCGCGTGCCGCGCACCGAGCCCGCCGAGGCCGAGCAGTCGGCCGATCTCGTCGCTCTGCGCGCGCTGAGCGACGGCGTGCGCTCGCGCCTGCCGTTCGCCGCGCCTCGCCTCGTCGGCCAGGCGCCGATCGACGGAACGCGCGCGATCGTGCACGAGTTCGTCGACGGCGATCCCGTACCGCTCGAGGCCATCACGCCCGGGCTCGCCTCGTCGATCGGCCGCGCGATCGCCGCCGTGCACGCGCTGCCCACGAGCGTCGTCGCCGACGTGGGGCTGCCCCAGCTGCGCGCGATCGACGTCATGCGCGAGGCGCTCGCGACGCTCGACGCCGCGAGCGACACGGGCCTCGTGCCCGCGGGCCTGCTGCGCCGTTGGGAGCTCGCGAGCGAGGACCAGTCGCTCTGGCAGTTCACCCCCACGGTCATCAACGGCGGACTCTCGGCCGGGTCGTTCCTGTCGATCGGCGACACCGTCACGGGCGTGCTCGGCTGGTCGCGACTGCAGGTCGCCGACCCCGCGCGCGACCTGTTCTGGCTGCTCGGCTCGGCCGACGCAGCCGTGCCCGACTCCGCCTTCGAGGCCTACCACCAGGCGCGCGGCATCCACGACCGCGAGCTCGCACGTCGCGCAGTGTTCGCCGCCGAGCTCGAGGTCGCCCGCTGGCTGCTGCACGGCACCACGACGCGCAGCACCGAGATCACCGACGATGCCGTCGAGATGCTGCACGCCCTGCTCGATCGCGTGCACCGCGACATGACCAACCCGCTCACGGCCGAGCAGGATCGGCCGACGACGCTCACCGAGGCGCATGACCTCGCCGAGCTCGGCGCGCCCGACGCGGCGCGAGCCGCGGCCGCCGGAGGGTGGACGCTCTCGGAGGGGGCTCAGGGCGCCTGGACGGGATCGCTCGCGCCCGTGAGCTCGGCGCAGAGCGCGGGCTCGACGGGATCGGCCGGCTCGAGCGCCTCGCCCGTCTCGGTGGGGTCGCCCGCGAGCCCGCGGTCGAGCGACAGCGTCGCGACGCCGCCGACGCCGCGCGACTGACGCGAGACCGACGCGCGAGGTCGGCGGCTACTCGCCCGCGGCGAGGCGGCGCGCGATGATGGCGCGACCGCGCTGCACGGCGCGCGCGAGCTCCGGCTGACGGATGCCCAGCTCTTGCGACACGTCGGAGTAGCTGCGCTTCTCGAGCAGGATGCCGCCCATCGGCGCGCGCAGGTCGGGCGGCAGCTGCGAGATGCGGCCGACGAGCTCTTCATAGCCGAGCGCGTCGACGGCCGAGTCGTCGATGTCGTGCTCGGGCGTGACGTCGAGGTCGAAGTCGTCTGCCATGCGAGAAGCCTTTCGAAGCGAGGGAGGGCCGGGCGGCGCGAACCGCAGCGCGCGTCGCCCGGCCGGGCGGAGCATCCGAGCCTAGAACACCGAGCTACGACGCGAAGTCGCGCACCAGCTGCTCGTTCTCCTTCTTGTTGATGAGGGCGACGACGTAGCCGACGACCAGGGCGATGAACGGCAGGAGCACGAGGAACCAGCCGAGCGCGTTGAGCTGGAAGGCGCTCTCGGGCAGCGTCGGGTCGACGCCGTCAGGAACCGTGCCGGCCAGCAGGTTGAAGCGCGACATCACGAGGTAGAGGCCGAGCGTCAGGAGGACGGCCGAGACCGCCGGAGCGATCACGGTCTTCCAGAGCGATCCGCCGCCCTCCTTGCGGAAGAAGACGATGATCGCGATCGAGACCAGGATCTCGACGACGATGACCGACATCGCGGTGATCGAGCTCATCCAGAAGAACAGGTTCGCGACCGGGTCGAGGCCCGCGATGGCGAACACGATCATGACGATCGCGGCGAGCACCGAGGTGATGACGACGCCGCCGACCGGGGCGCCCGCGCGGTTGGTCGTCGCCGCGCGCTGCGGCAGCACGCCGCCACGCCCGAGAGCGAAGAAGTAGCGCGCCGCGGCGTTCTGGAAGGCGAGCAGACCTGCAAACAGACTCGTGATGACGAGCACCGTCATGATCGTGACGAGCCAGGGGCCGACGTACTGCTCGGTGAGGCTGAAGAGCACGCCCGCAGGGTTGACGAGCGGGTTGCCGTCGGCGTCGGCCGAGCGCGTGACGACCTCGTCGACGATCGAGCCCGCGCCCATGCCGGTCACCATCGCGAACGAGACGATCGCGAACAGGATGCTGATGGTCGAGATCGCGATGTAGGTCGCGAGCGGCACGGTGCGCTTCGGGTCCTTCGACTCCTCGCCGTAGATCGCGGTGGCCTCGAAGCCGATGAAGCTCGCGAGCGCGAAGGCGAGGGCGATGCCCGCGCCGCCCGCGAAGCCGCCGGCGAAGATGTTCTCGGGGCTGAACGACGCGGCGAGGTTCCAGCCCTCGGGGCCGCCGTCGGCGAGCATGGCGACCGCCGCGACGAGCAGCGAGAGGATCTCGAGCACGAGCAGCACGCCGAGCACCTTGGCGCCGATGTCGACGGTGAGCAGCGAGAGCCCGGTGACGAGCGCCCAGGCGATGAAGGCCCAGAGGTACCAGGGCAGGTCGACGCCGAGCTCGGCCATCGTGCCGGCGACGAGACCGCCGAAGAAGCCGTAGATCGCGAGCTGGATGGTGACGTAGGTGAGGATCGACACGAACGCCGAGGCGACGCCGGCGTTGACGCCGAGGCCCTTGCCGACATACGCGAAGAACGCGCCCGAGTTCGTGACGCGGTGGCTCATCGCGGCGTAGCCGACGCTGAACAGCAGGAGGGTGAGGCCGACGACGAGGTACGCGCCGGGGGTGCCTGCGCCGTTGCCGACGAGCATCGCGACGGGCACAGCCCCCGTGATGCCCACGAGCGGGGCCGAGGCTGCGACGACGAAGAAGACGACGCCGATGACGCCGAGTCGCCCGGCGCGAAGCGAGGAGCGCTCCGCCTGGGCCGTGGGGGTGGAATGGGTCATGACCGGTACTCCTCATTGAGCAGGGTGGATCGTTTGGGCCTAAACGACTGGTTCACAGAATGGCCCCCACGCTCGCGTGCGTCAAGCAAGCGCGCACGGCGATTTTGCCTATCGTTTGTTTACGAACGAATCGGTACGCTGAACGACATGGCAGACCTCCACGGCTTCATGGCGCCCAAGACCCCGTCCGGCGCGAGCGCGATCATCCCCGACATGCCCTGGTACTACTCGGGCACCCTCCTCACCGCCGAGTACCGCACCGACCCCGACAAGGTCGCCGCGCTCCTCCCCGAGGGCCTCGAGCTCGCCGACGACGACCCGGGAGCAGTGGCGCTCATCTGGGCCGACTGGCAGTCGTGCTCGGGCAGCGGCGCCGAGCTGCTCGACCCGCAGCGCTCGCAGTACCTCGAGACCTTCGCCGTCGTGCGCGTCAAGCACGACGGCCAGACCTACACGCGCTGCGTCGCCATCTGGGTCACGAAAGACTTCGCGATCGCCCGAGGCTGGTTCCAGGGCTACCCCAAGAAGCTCGGCTCGATGGCCGTCACGCGCGTCATGAACGTCGGCCGCGCCGCCCCGCGCCTCGCGCCCGGCGCGAAGATCGGCGCCTCGCTCGCCGCCTACGACCACCGCCTCGCCTCGCTCGTCGTCACGCTCGAAGCCGAGA
>JAOASR010000055.1 GCA_030158585.1 Microcella sp. | reverse complement strand
CGAGCAGCTCGCGCTGGCGGTCGGCGCGGTCGGCGGCGAGCTCTTTCGCGTAGCCTCCGGCGGCATCGGCCGCGGCGTCGAGCTCGAGATGGATGAACGTGCCGCCCATCGAGCGCACCTCGTCAGCCGAGGCCGACCGCACGTCGTACGCCGAGACCTTCGCGCCGAGGCGCTTCGCCGTCGCGATGGCCTGCAGTCCCGCGACACCGGCGCCGAGCACGAGCACGCGCGCGGGCGGGATCGTGCCAGCGGCCGTCATGTAGAGCGGGAAGAACCGCGGGAACCGCATGCCCGCCTCGAGCACGCACCGGTAGCCGGCGACGAGCGACTGCGAGGTCAGCGCATCCATCGACTGGGCGCGCGAGATGCGCGGAATCAGCTCGAGCGAGAAGGCCGTGACCCCCTGAGCGGCGAGAGCGGCGACGCCCTCGAGCTCGGAGGCCGGCGAGCCGAAGCCCACCGTGACCGCCCCCGAGGGCAGTGCCGCGATCGTCGCGGCGTCGAGCGGGCGCACGTGCGCGAGCACGTCGACGCTGCTGAGGTCGACCGCGTCGACGAGCGTCGCCCCGGCCTCGGCGTACGCGTCGTCGGCGTAGCCGGCCTCGAGGCCGGCCCCTCGCTCGATCGTGACGGTGAGCCCGTTCTTCAGATACTGCGCCGTCGAGGCGGGTGTCGCGGCGACGCGGCGTTCCCCCTCGATCGGTTCGCGGCGGACGGCGATGTCCATGCAGCTCCCTCGTGGTGTGGTGGTCGTGGGTGCACTGTATCCACGAGCGAGAGCGAAATGGGCGTTCATTACGACTGAACGACGCGAAGAAATCGAGATTCTTGACGAAATGCGAACCTGCTTCGCCCTCACGGATGCTCCGCGCACGCCGTTCGCGGGCATCCGCTCGCCGCGAGCGCAACCCCGTAGCCGCGCCGGCTCGACAGGCGCACGATGGCCCGCATGATCAAGAAAGCCATCGGAGCCGCGCTCCTCACCTGGGTCACCCGCTCGCTCGTCACCGGCATGAGGCGCCGTACCGCGCGCCGTCGGGCCACCGCCGACGCGCAGCGCGCGAGCGGCACGACGAACTACACGACGCCGAACCCGGCGCTGTAGCGCCGAGCGAGGGGGCGCCGGCTGCCGCGACTCGCGCGCGGCGCGCTGGCGCTCGCCCCCGCGCGCGGGCAGGATCGGTGCCGAGGGTCGCGATCGCGGCCAGAGGGAGCGCCGTGACCACCGAGCTCGTGCCCGCCGAGCGCCTGCCGCACTGGATGCTCGCCCGTCGCGGCGACTTGCTGCCGATCGAGCGCGTGCGCGCGCGCATCGCCGCCTACGTCTACGGCACGATCCTCGTGCTCGCCGCCCTCGCGACGCAGTCGCGCGACAGCATCCAGGAGGGCCTCGGCGCCATCGCCGTCGGTGCGACCACCGCGACGACCGTGCTCGCCCATCTCGTCGCTCATGCCGTCGCGCAGCAGCTCGGTCGTGACGCCGACGAGCGGCGTCTGCACCTCCGTGAGGAGGCGCGCGACATCGTCCCCATCCTCACCGCCGGGCTCGTTCCCTTCGTCATGATGCTGCTCGCCTGGTGGGGCGTGCACGACACCCGCACCGCTCAGCTCATCGCCGGCGGCTGGCTGACCCTCCAGCTGCTGCTGCTCGGCGTCGGCACGACGCGCGTGACCGGCGGCCGCTCGCGTCGCTCGGCCCTCTGGGCGGGCGTCTCGCTCGCCGCGGTGAGCGCGATCGTCGTCGCGCTCAAGGCGACGCTGCTGCACTGAGGCCCGCCGTGCCGCCGCCGCACCTCAGCTCCCGATGTACTCCGCGAGGTGCTGCCCCGTGAGCGTCGAACGCTGCGCGACGAGTTCGGCCGGAGTGCCCTCGAAAACGACGCGCCCGCCGTCGTGCCCCGCGCCCGGCCCGAGGTCGATGATCCAGTCGGCGTGCGCCATGACGGCCTGATGGTGCTCGATGACGATGACCGAGGTGCCCGATTCGACGAGCCGGTCGAGCATGCCGAGCAGCTGCTCGACGTCGGCGAGGTGCAGACCGCTCGTCGGCTCGTCGAGCACGAGCACCTTGCCCGTGTCGGCCATCGCCATGGCGAGCTTGAGCCGCTGACGCTCGCCGCCGGAGAGCGTCGAGAGCGGCTGGCCGAGCGTGAGGTAGCCGAGTCCGACGTCGGCGAGGCGCTCGAGCACGGCGAGCGCCGCGGGCACGCGCGACTCGCCCGTCGCGAAGAACTCGACGGCCTCGCTCACGGGCATCGCCAGCACGTCGGTGATGTTCGACCCGTTCAGGCGGTACTCGAGCACGGATGACTGGAAGCGGCGGCCTCCGCAGTCTTCGCACGGCGACGACACCGAGGCGAGCATCCCCAGATCGGTGTCGACGACTCCGGCGCCCTTGCAGGTCGGGCACGCGCCTTCAGAGTTGGCGCTGAACAGCGCGGGCTTGACGCCGTTGGCCTTCGCGAAGGCCTTGCGAATCGGCTCGAGCATGCCCGTGTAGGTCGCCGGGTTGCTGCGCCGCGAGCCGCGGATCGCGCCCTGATCGACCGCGACGACGCCCTCGCGCCCCGCGACCTCACCATGGATGAGCGAGCTCTTACCCGAGCCCGCGACGCCCGTCACGACGACGAGCACGCCGAGCGGCACGTCGACGTCGACGCCCTGCAGGTTGTGGGCGGATGCTCCGCGCACCGCGATCGCCCCGGTCGGCGTGCGCACGCCGGGCTTGAGCGCCGCGCGGTCGTCGAAGTGCCGGCCGGTGAGCGTGCCGCTGCTGCGCAGCTCGTCGACCGACCCCTCGAAGACGATGTGCCCGCCCGCCGTGCCCGCGCCGGGCCCGAGGTCGACGACGTGGTCGGCGATCGCGATCGCCTCGGGCTTGTGCTCGACGACGAGCACCGTGTTGCCCTTGTCGCGCAGGCGCAGCAGCAGCTCGTTCATGCGCTGGATGTCGTGCGGGTGCAGCCCGACGGTCGGCTCGTCGAAGACGTAGGTGACGTCGGTGAGCGACGAGCCCAGGTGCCGAATCATCTTGGTGCGCTGCGCCTCACCGCCCGAGAGCGTGCCGGCGAGGCGGTCGAGACTCAGGTAGCCGAGCCCGATCTCGGTGAACGAGTCGAGCGTGCGGCGCAGAGTCGCCACGAGCGGCGCGACACCGGGGTCGTCGATCGCGGCGACCCACGCGGCGAGGTCGCTGATCTGCATCGCGCACGCCTCGGCGATGCTGACCCCCGCGATGCGCGACGAGCGCGCGGCCTCGCTCAGCCGCGTGCCCGCGCACTCGGGGCAGGCGGTGAACGTGACGGCCCGCTCGACGAACGCGCGGATGTGCGGCTGCATCGCGTCGAGATCCTTGCTGAGCATCGATTTCTGGATGCGCGGCACGAGCCCCTCGTACGTCATGTTGATGCCCGCGAGCTTGACCTTCGTCGGCTCTTTGTAGAGGAACGCCTCGCGCATCTCGGCGCTGAACTCGCGCACGGGGATGCCCGGGTCGACGAACCCCGACTCGGTGAAGATGCGCACCATCCAGCCATCGGCGGTGTACCCCGGCACGGTGATCGCGCCGTCGGCGAGCGAGCGGCTCTCGTCGACGAGCTGGCTGATGTCGATGTCGGTGACGCTGCCCATGCCCTCGCATCGCGGGCACATGCCGCCGAGGTACACCTCGTTCTCGATGACGGTGCGCTCGCCCGTCGCGCTCTCGCGCTCTCCGCTCACGCGCGTGGTCGGCACGTTGAACGAGAAGGCGTTGGGCGGCCCGATGTACGGGTCGCCGAGGCGGCTGAAGAGCACGCGCAGCATCGCGTTGGCGTCGGTCGCCGTGCCGACCGTCGATCGCGAGTTGGCGCCCATGCGCTCCTGGTCGACGATGATCGCGGTCGTGAGCCCCTCGAGGGCGTCGACGTCGGGGCGGGCGAGGCTCGGCATGAAGTTCTGGACGAAGGCGCTGTACGTCTCGTTGATCATGCGCTGCGACTCGGCGGCGATCGTCGCGAAGACGAGACTCGACTTGCCAGAGCCACTGACGCCCGTGAAGACCGTGAGCCGCCGCTTCGGAATGTCGACGCTCACGTCGCGCAGGTTGTTCTCGCGCGCCCCCTGCACCCGGATCAGATCGTGGCTGTCGGCCGGATGCTGCGCTGCGGTCATTCCGCGATGCTAGCCCTGCCTACCGACGCAGGAGGGGCGTAGCGTGGCCGCCATGTCGCGCCTCGTCTACTCGGTCGCCTGCTCGCTCGACGGCTATAACTCCGACGCCACCGGCCGCTTCGACTGGGCCTTCCCGAGCGAGCAGGTCGTCTCGGCGATCAACGACGACATGGCCGACGTGAGCACGTTCCTCTACGGCCGCCGCATGTACGAGACGATGCACGGCTGGGAGACCGAGCCCGAATGGGCCGACACCCCCGAGATGGTGCGGTTCGCCGACCTCTGGAAGGCCGCTGACAAGGTCGTCTTCTCGCGCACGCTCGAGGGTGTCGTCACGACGCGCACGCGCCTCGAGCGCGAGCTCACGGCCGAGGCGATCGAACGCGCACTCGCCGAGGCGACGGGCGACGTGACGATCGAGGGTCCGACGCTCGCGGCGACCGCCTTCCGACTCGGCCTCGTCGACGTCGTGCAGCTGCTCATCTGCCCGGCGATCGTTGGCGGCGGCATTCGTGCCCTGCCCGACGACGTTCGCCTCGACCTGCGGCTGACCCGCGAGCGCCGCTTCGACAACGGCATGGTGCAGGTCATGTACGAGCGTGCCTGAACCCCGCCTCTCAGCCGACGAGCAGCAGCACCGCCGCGATGACCGAGAGCACGGCGATGACGAGTGCGATCGCGATGAGCACGACGTGCACGCGGAAGAACGCGGTGCGCCGCCCCGCCTTATCGCGCGAGCGCGGATCGGCGGCGATGCGCGGGTAGAACCGCGGCCACGCGACGACGTTGAACAGGGCGCCGAGCAGCAGCACGGTGACGGCGACGACGACGACGGGGGGAGCATCCATGCGATCGAGGCTAGCGGGCACAGTTCGTGGCCCCCGACCGACCTCCGTGCGCGGCCCCGGACACACGAAGACCCCGGCTCGAAAGCCGGGGTCTCGCTGTTCCGGTGGACCCGAGGGGATTCGAACCCCTGACCTCCTCGATGCGAACGAGGCGCGCTACCAACTGCGCCACGGGCCCGTGAACGACGACAACACTATCACTGCGGCGGCGGGCGCTCGCACATCGAGCAGCCCGCGCGGAGCATCCGCGATCGCCTCGAATCAGGCCGTCGCGAGGCAGGACCGGGCGTGCTCAGCCGGCGGCGCGTCGGCGCTCGAGAACCTCGTCGAGGTCAGGCGCAGCGGTCGGCAGACCGTCGAGGAGGCCCATGCGCGCGAAGCGGCTCACGGGCTCAGAAGAACTGCGCCCGGTCGCGTCAGCAGCAGGAGCGGCGACCGGAGCGGCAGGAACGGGGGCCGCCGAGGCGGCAGGGGCGGCGGATGCGGCGGGCGCCTCGTCGACGGACGCGGCGGCGGCCATCGCGGCGCGCTGCGACCGCTCCGCCTCGGCCGAGGCGGCGGCGAGCACCGCGGCGTGGTCGATCGTGCCCTGAGCCTGCGGCACGGAGAGCGTCGGCACCCCGAGGTACCGCGGCTTGGGCAGGGGCACCGGGGTCCACGCGCGCTCGGCCTCGCCGGCTCGCGAGCGCTGCGCGGCACCGCCGACGGCGAAGTCGACGAAGCGAGGGGCGACGAGCGTGCGCGTCGCGATGCCCGAGCGACGGCGGCTCGCGCGGGCGAGGCCCACGAGCAGCACGACACCGCTCGCGGCGACGAACGACGAGAGGGCGACCCACGCCCACGCGCCCGAGCTGACGGCGACGACGAGGCCGATGAGAGCGGCGAGCGTCAGCACCGAGGTGGCGAGACGCGAGCGGCGCACGCGGGCCTGGCCGCGCTGCGCGGCGTCGACCTCGGCGGCGAGTCCTGGAGCGGTCTGGGCGAGCTTCTCGCGCACGGCGCGCTGCGCGGCGGCCTCTCGGGCACGGGCGATGGCCTGCTCCTCACGTTGGCGGGCGGCGAGCGTGCGCTCCTGGTTGGCGACCTCGCGCGCGGTCATCTCGGCGCGCACCGCCTCGGGCAGCTCGGCGGTCTGCGCCATGATGCGCAGCGTCTGCTGCAGCCGCAGGGCGTTGCGCTCGGTCGACAGGTATTCGCTGCGGCGGCGCCACATCGGCACGAGGTAGATGAGCCACAGCCCCGCGGCGAGTGCGATGAGAATCGCTGTGCCGCCGCCCGTGAACTCCATGGCCGTAAAGGTACGAGCGCACGGCCCCGGCGACGGGGAGGCGTGCGGAGTGTCTGCGAGAAGCTCAGCGCGCGGGCGGCAGCGGGATGCCGCGACGCGCGGCGATGAGGTCGACCTCGGGGATGCTCGCCGCCGAGACGGGCGCGCGCCCGGCCTTCCACCGCTGCAGCACGCCCTGGGGGACCTCTTCGACCGTCAGCGCGAAGCAGAAGTGGTCGCGCCAGTCGCCGTTGATGTGGATGTAGCGGCGCCGCAGCCCCTCGTACCGGAATCCGAGCTTCTCGACCACCCGCAGCGAGGGAGCGTTCTCGGGCCTGATGCAGATCTCCATGCGGTGCAGGCCCAGGGAGAAGAAGACGTGATCGGTGGCGAGCGCCACGGCCGTCGGGGTGAGGCCGCGACCGGCGAAGCGCTCGCCGACCCAGTAGCCGATCGTCGCCGAGGCGAGCGAGCCGTAGGTCATGCCCGACACGTTGAGCTGGCCGGCGAGCTCGCCGTCGGCCTCGATCACGAAGGGAAGCCCCGACCCGGTGCGCGACGCAGCGAGCAGACCACGGATGCTCCCGCGGGTGTCCCACGAGACCGGGGCCACCGGACTCGTGGCCTCCCACGGCCGCAGCCACGCGCGGTTGGCGAGCAGCTCGCGCTCGAGAGCGCGCGCGTCGCGCACGCGGATGGGTCGGAGCGTGGTCGCCCCGTCGCGCAGGATCGGGATCGTCGCCACGCCGTCAGTCTAGAGAGGAGGCGAACTCCCGCAGCCAAGGACGCAGGTCAGGTCCAAGATCGTCGCGCTCGACCGCGAGCTGCACGATCGCCTTGATGTAGTCGAGGCGGTCACCCGTGTCGTAGCGACGGCCGCGGAACACGACGCCGTGGACGCCGCCCGCGGTGGGATCGTTCGCCATCTCGAGCAGGGCATCCGTCAGCTGGATCTCACCGCCCTTGCCGGGCTCGGTGCGCTCGAGGATCGAGAAGATGCCGGGCTTCAGCACGTAGCGGCCGATGATCGCGAGGTTCGAGGGCGCCTCGCCCTGCGGGGGCTTCTCGACGAGGCCCGTGATGCGCACGACGTCGTCTTCGTCGGTCTGCTCGACCGTGGCGATGCCGTACAGGTGCGTCTGCGACGGCGGAACCTCGAGCAGCGCGACGACGGTCGTGTCGCGCTCGCCCTGCACCGCGATCATGCGCTCGAGCAGCGGATCGCGGGGGTCGATGATGTCGTCACCGAGGAGGACGGCGAAGGGCTCGTCGCCCACGTGCATCTGGGCCCGCAGCACGGCGTGGCCGAGACCGAGCGGGTCGCCCTGACGGACGTAGTGCACGTCGGCGAGGTCGGTGGGGTACTCGACCTTGGCGAGCTTCTCGGAGTCGCCCTTCGCCTCGAGCGTCGACTCGAGCTCGTACATGCGGTCGAAGTGGTTCTCGAGGGCCGCCTTGTTGCGGCCGGTGATCATGAGAACGTCGTGCAGGCCGGCGTGCACGGCCTCCTCGACGACGTACTGGATGGCGGGCTTGTCGACGACCGGGAGCATCTCCTTCGGCATCGCCTTGGTCGCCGGAAGGAAGCGGGTTCCGAGTCCGGCTGCGGGGATGACGGCCTTTGTGATGGTGGGGGTCATAATCCGACCATAACGAACTCGTTACGACACTCGTACTGTTCATCCATAGGATGACCGCATGCCGAGCGATGCCGAGCACGCCGCCCACGTGAAGCGCGCGCTGCGTGCAGAGCTGCGCGAGCGCCGGCGCATCCGGCCGTCGCACGAGCGCGAGCTCGCGGCAGAGCGGCTCACGCAGCAACTGGTCGCTCTCACGTCGACGCTCGGACCGCGCAGCATCAGCTGCTATCTCTCGACGGCCGACGAGCCGCCCACGCGGGCCTTCCTGCGGTGGGCGTGCGAGCGCGGCATCGACGTTCTCGTCCCTGTCTCGCGTGACGACGGGCTGCTCGACTGGGCGCCCTACGACGCTCCCCCGCTCGATGCGGGAGCCTCGCCCGGCGGGTCGGTCGCCGCCACCGAGGCCGAGCTGCTCGATGCGGCCGGCATGCCGGTGCCCGACGTCGAGCTGCTGAGCCCCCTCGCGATCAACGACGTCGGGCTCATCCTCGTGCCCGCCGCCGCGGTCGACCGGGCCGGCATGCGCATGGGCTGGGGCCGCGGCTACTTCGACAAGACCCTCGGCTCGATGGATCGGCGTCCGCCCGTCTTCGCGGTCGTCTTCGACGACGAGCTCGTCGACGAGCTGCCGAGCGAGCCCCACGACCAGCCGGTCGACGGGGTCGTCACGCCGAGCGGCATCACGCGCTTCTCCGGCTGACGCGCGCGGAGCATCCGCCCCCGATCGCGACGCCCGTGGCACGGGGGGATGCTCGCGCCCCCGTATCCTGGACGGCGGAGGACCGCCATGCCCACGTATTCGTACCGCTGCACCGAGTGCTCGACCGCGTTCGACATCCAGCAGGCGTTCACCGACGACGCTCTCACCGAGTGCCCGACCTGCCAGGGCAAGCTGCGCAAGCTGTTCTCGGCGGTCGGGGTCACCTTCAACGGGTCGGGGTTCTACCGCACCGACAGCCGCGCGGGTTCGTCGAGCTCGTCGGGCTCGGGCAGCTCGGGCTCGAGCGACTCGTCGTCGAGCGGGTCATCGACCTCCACGTCGGCACCCGCGTCGACCTCGTCGACGCCCGCAGCCGCAAGCTGACATATCGCTTGCCCGGGTGGGGTTAGGGTCGACGGGTTCGACACCCCCTCGACTTCTCTTAGGGAGCTTCAGTGTTCAGCGGTTTCAAGGCCTTCATCCTGCGCGGCAACGTCATCGAGCTCGCCGTCGCGGTCGTCGTCGGCACGGCGTTCACGGCGCTCGTCAACTCGATCGTGACCGCCGTCATCAACCCCGCGATCGGCGCCTTGTTCAGCGCCGAGAGCCTCAGCACGGCGCTCGTCGTGAAGATCCCGACTCTGCAGGGCGGCAGCGCAGACCTGATGTTCGGTGCCGTGCTCGCCGCGCTGCTCAACTTCCTCATCGTCGCGGCGGTCGTCTACTTCGCGCTCGTCATGCCCATGAACGTGCTCGCCAAGCGCGCCGAGGCCGCTCGCCAGGCGGGCGAGCCGGTCACGGCGGCCGACGAGCCGCCGACCGAGCTCGAGCTGCTCGGCGAGATCCGCGACCTGCTCGCGCGCCGCGAGGCCGGCGAACCCCGGGCCTGACGCGCCTCGACGGCGACGGTGCGGCCGCTGCACCCGCGCGCCGCACCCGCGCCCTCCACGCGAGCGCCGCGTCGAGCGCACCCGCGCTCTGCCACGCGAGCGCCACACGCCCCTGCCGCCGCCCCGCGGCACGCGCGCGGCATGCTGCCCGTCTATCGGTCAGTTGTTGCGGGCGTCAGCCCGGCCGAGCGCAACGACTGACCGATGGAGAGGCGACACGGCACAGAGCGGGCTTCGATAAGTACGGAGGGGCTGAATCGCGCTCACCGCGTCCGTACTTGTCGAAGCGCGCGAGACTGCGACCGACGACCACACCGCGGCGCGGCGAAGCGGGGTGCTGCGGGTGACTCGCGCACGCGTCGACGGAGCCGTCAGCGCTGCGGCGGTGAGCGGAGCAGCTCAGTAGTGCGGCGGCTTCTCGGCCTTCAGCCGGTCGTCGTTCTCGTCGAGTCGGTGCCGGCCCGGCTCGGGCAGCGGGCTCGGGTCGGTGCCGGGCGGGGGCGGGGTGGTCGCGCGGCGCCGCACGCGCGGACGCCCGCGCTCGGGCAGGGGCGGCAGCTGGGCGCGCTCGGGCAGGCGCGGCTGCTGCTGCGCGGCGTCGGGGCTCGGCGAGCTCGGCTCGGGGGCGGGCGGCTCGCGCGGAGCATCCGCCGCCTCGTCGCGATCGTGCGTCACGGCTCTAGGAGCCGACGACGTCGATCGGCTGCGTCTCGGTGAGCGCCGCGCGGTGGCGGACGGCCGCCGCTTCCGTCGCGGCCGAGGGGCGACCGGTCGTGGTGCCGGATGCTCCCGCCATCGCCGCGATGCGATCAGCGACCGCATCCGGCTGGCTAAACAGCTCGAACACGTGCACCCGCGCGTAGTGCCAGCCGAGGCGGCGCAGCAGATCGGGGCGCAGGCGCAGCGACTCGCGCAGGCTCATCTCCATGAGCGAGGCGTCGGTGTCGACGGCGATGCAGTAGCCGCCGCGGCTCGCCACGAGCTTGAACTTGCCGCGGTGCCCGAGCGAGACGCGCAGCCCGCGGGCCTCGAGACGACGCGCGAGGTCGATGAGCATGGGGTCGCTGTCGTCGGGCACCTCGATGCGCGAGCGGCGCGCCTCGATGTCGGCGAGTAGGTCGGCGAGCGCGCGGGCGCCGTGCGTCATGCGGTCGTCGTCGAGGTCGCCCGCGCGGATACAGCTGACGATGCGCACGAAGCGCCGCGCGCGCGTCATCGCGACCGCGAGCAGGCGATCGCCACCCGGGCGACCGAGCGAGCCGAACTCGCTCAGCACGCGCCCGTGCGGGGTACGGCCGAAGCCGATCGAGAAGATCACGCGATCGCGGCTCTGCGCGACGGCCTGCTCGATCGTGAGCACGGCGAAGGGCTCGGGGCGATCGCCGAGCACGAAGTCGTGGAGGTCGGGGCGCGTGCCGATCGCCTCGAGCACGGCGGCGTGGACGCGCGACGCATGCTTCGCGCTCGCGGTGATGACCATGAGCGACTCGTGCGGCCGAGCGGTCGCGTGCTCGAGCACGAGGTCGACGACGCGCTCGACCTCGACGTCGACGCTCTCGACGGCTCCCGACTCGTCGTCGGGCATGCCGACGCCATCGGCGAGGTAGTCGACCGCGATCGACGGGTGGCCGAGGAACGACCCGGCCCAGGGCAGCGAGTCGATGCGCCCGGCGTAGAAGCGGCGGTTGACGAGCTCGGCGAGGTCTTCGCCGCCCGCGCGGTACGAGCGCGTGAGCGACATCGACGGCAGCAGCTCGGCGAGCTGGAAGAGGGCCGAGCCGGCGTGCTGAGCATCCACGTCGGAATCGGACTCGTGCTCGTCGGAGTCGAGCGCGATCGTGAACGGCGAGGGGCTCTGCGTCACCGGGTCGCCGACCGCGACGACCTGGCGCGCGCGGCGGATGGCGCCGGCGACCTCGGGGATCGTCACGGCGCCGGCGTCGAGGAGGAAGACGGCATCGAAGGGGATGTCGTCGCTGATGCGGTGCACGTCGTACGGCGAGGCGAGCCACACCGGCGCGATCGGGCGGCTGAGGTGCGGGGCGCACTTCTGCAGGTCGCCCGAGGTCAGCAGGCCCGCCTTGAGCAGCGCCTTGAGCGCCGCCGCCTCGTCGGGCCAGTCTGTGATGCCGATCGACCAGTTCTCGGCGAGCTGCCACGCGAGCAGCGACGCCGTGCCGGCCGCGTGGGCCTCGTCGACGAGGCGGAAGTCGGCCTCGAGGCGGTCGAGCACCTCGGTGTCGGCTCCGAGCAGGGCGCGCTCGTTCTGCAGCAGCGAGTCGAGGGCCGAGCGCCACCAGGCGAGCTCGAGCTCGGCGGCGACCTGGTCGTGCGGCACGTGACGGGCCGACAGGTCGCTCAGCAGGGGGCCGACCTCCCAGCGCTCCATCTCGTGCAGCAGCTCGGTGCGCTCCTGCAGGTTGTTGAGCACGTCGCTGTCAGCGGCGAGGCCCTGCACGAGCTCGAGCAGGTCGGCGATGCGGCGCTGGCGCAGCAGCTGGGTCTTGTCGTGGTGGCCGAGCGGGGCATCCAGCGCATCGAGGTCTTGCTCGACCTGCTGGAAGGCGTGGTGCACGTCGGCGATGCCGACCGGCACCTGCGGCGTGATGCCGACGGGCACGAAGCGCTGCCAGAGCACGCGCTGCTGCTGGATGCGCGTGAGCGCCTCGTGCAGGTCGCCGACGTGCACGCCGGGGCGCAGGTACTCCTTCGCGAGCGACTTCAGACGACGGCGCGTCGACGAGGGCATCGACGACCCGGCGCTGCGCGGAGCGGTCGCCGCGATGAGCTCGCTGAGCGACCGGTCGAACACGGCTGGCTGGAACTTGTCGAGCGTGTCGCGGATGTCGATGAGCAGGCGCAAGTAGGTGCCGAGTTCGGCGAGCGACTCGAAGGGGCGCATGTGGGTCGAGCCGACAAGGGCGTTGGCGCGCTCGAGCAGGCGCGGCAGCAGCTCGGCATGCAGGCGCTTCGCGCGCTCGTGGGCACGCTCGGCCTCGGCACCCGTCGCGAAGCGGGCGCCGAACCACGGAGAGTCGTCGGGTCCGTACTTGAACTGCCCCAGCTCGGCGGCCTTGACCATGACCGAGCTCGCGTGGGCGCGGTCGCGCGCGAGCAGCTCGACGGCCTGGCGGCTCAGGCGCGCCCGCGTCGTCGGCGGCGTCGGCAGCAGCGCAAGTCGGCTGAGCTCGGTGACGCAGTCGTAGACGCTGATGCCGAGGCCCGCGTCGGGGCGGGCGAGCGCCTCGCGGTAGTCGACGAGCACGCCGCGCAGGCGCGAGAGGGCCTCGTTGACGTCGGCGACCTGCGGCTTCTGCGCCTTCTCGTTGCGCGTGATCGCGCGGATGACATCGCGGCGCAGCGAGCGCGGCGTGACCGCGAGCCCGGGCAGCCCGATCTCGGTGAAGCGGCTCGCGACCGAGCGCACGCTCGCGCGGCGGGGGCTCACGACGAGCACGCGTTTGTTCTGGGCGACGAGCGCGCCGACGGCGTTGACGACGGTCTGGGTGCCGCCGGTGCCCGGCAGGGTCTTCACGACGAGCGAGTTGCCGGCGACGATGCTCGCGATCACCTGCTCCTGCTCGGCGTCGGCGTCGAGCAGCAGCAGGTCGGTCTCGGGCGGGCGCTTGTCGGCGTGCACGAGGTCGACCGGCGTCGTGCTCTCACGCACGGCCCAGCGCGCGCTCTGGTTGCCGGCGAGAGCGTCGAGCACGGGATGCGCGAGGTCGTGCGCATCGGCCGCCATCGGGGCGCCGATCTCGGCGAAGGTGCTCACGACGAGGCGCGGGGTGATCGTGAAGGCGTCGAGGTGGGCGGTCAGGCCGCGCAGCCGGTCGAGCGGCGGGTTGGGCTTGAAGGTGCCGTCGTCGTCGGTGAGGGCGACGAACGACTGCGTGTCGAGGTGCAGCGAGAACTGCTGCGAGAGCGCGCGCACGAGGGCCGGGTTGACCGTGACCTCGCCGCGCAGCGTGAGCTCGACGTCGCGGCCCCGCCGACGCAGCCGCAGGGGGCGCAGCAGCAGGGGGGCTCGGTAGTCGGTGCCGTCGTGGTGCCAGGCAACCATGCCGATGCCGAGCGCGACGGCGTCGATGCCGCGCACGCTCGCGAGCTCGAGGCCCTTGTCGGCGATGCGCTCGGCGGCGAGGCGCGCGCGGCGCAGCGCGATGTCATCGCGCACGAGGTTGCTGAGCAGGGTCGGGCTGCCGGCGATGAAGCGCGCGAGGCCGCCCGGGTGGCTCGTGCCGAGCTCGATGCG
>JAOASR010000054.1 GCA_030158585.1 Microcella sp. | reverse complement strand
GATCGACGCGATGACCGACGAGGGCATCGTCGAGAACGCCAAGATGATCGGCGAGAAGCACCTCGGCCCGGGCCTCCGCGCCCTCGCCGAGAAGCACCCGATGATCGGCGACGTTCGCGGACTCGGCGTCTTCTGGGCGCTCGACCTCGTGACCGACCGCGAGACCCGCGAGCCCGTCGCGGCGAGCGTCATCGGCCAGCTCAAGGCCGAGCTCATGAAGCGCCGCGTGCTGCCGTTCGCGGCCGACAACCGCATCCACGTCGTGCCCCCGTGCATCGTCACGCCCGCCGAGGTCGAGCGCGCGCTCGTGGCCTACGACGAGGCGTTCACGGCGGTCGCCGCGGGCTGATCGACGGCGCGCGTCGAGCGCGCGTCCTTGCGCATCGACGGCGGGCGAGCATCCACTGAACGGATGCTCGCCCGCCGTCGTGCGAGAATGGAGCGTTATGCCTGCCTCCCCTTACCGCCTCGACGTGCGCGACCTCATGCACCGCTCCGGCGAGATGCGCGAGAAGTCGCTCTCGTTCGACCTGCCCGAGCAGCTCGGCGCCTCGGTCGTGACCGTGCCGCAGGGCACCCCGATCGAGATCGACGTGCGGCTCGAGGGTCTGCACGAGGGAATCCTCGTCTCGGCGCACGTCTCGACGACCGCGGTGGGCGACTGCGTGCGGTGCCTCGACCGCGTCGAGCTGCCCCTCGAAGTCGAATTCCAGGAGGTTTTCGCGTATTCTCCTGACGACGCCTTCGACTACACGGTTCACGAGAACCACGTGGATTGTGAACCTGTCGTGCGTGATGCGGTAGTGCTGTCGCTGCCGTTCCAGCCCGTGTGCCGACCTGACTGCCCCGGTCTCGACCCCGAGACCGGCGAGAAGCTGGCCGACCACCCGGAGCGGAAGCCTCGCGAGGTCATCGACCCTCGGTGGGCCGCTCTGCAGGGCTTCGCGGCCGACGCGGAACCGACAGGCTCCGCAGCGACAGACACCAGCACCCCCTAAGACCACCGACTGAAACTGGCGCGCACTCAGCGCCGCACGAAAGAGAGAAGACACCATGGCTGTTCCCAAGCGGAAGATGTCGCGCTCGAACACGAACTCGCGTCGCTCGCAGTGGAAGGCGCAGGTTCCGACCCTCGTCAAGACCATCGAGAACGGCAAGGTCGTCTACAGCCTTCCCCACCGCGCCCGCGTGGTCGAGGACTCGGCGGGCACCCCGCTGTTCCTCGAGTACAAGGGCCGCAAGGTCGCCGACGTCTAAGGTGACCCAGGCTGCATCGCCTCGATCGAGGCGGTCGCCCGCACCCGCTCCCACGAGCCCTCCGGATCGCTCCGAGCTCGTGGGAGCTCTTGGCGTACCCATCGCGCCCGATCTGCTCGATCTCGCACTCACCCACCGGTCGTGGGCGTACGAGAACGGCGGCGCCCGGCACAACGAGCGACTCGAGTTCCTCGGCGACTCGATCCTCGGCCAGGCCGTCACGGTCATGCTCTACTCGAACTACCCCGACCTCGATGAGGGCGATCTCGCCAAGCGTCGCGCCTCTCTCGTCTCGGCCGTGGCGCTCGCTGAGGTCGCCCGCACGATCGGGCTCGGCCCGCACCTCAAGCTCGGCAAGGGCGAAGAGCTCACGGGCGGCCGCGACAAGTCGTCGATCCTCGCCGACACCCTCGAGGCCATCATCGGCGCGACCTTCCTCGACTGCGGCGACGATGCCGCGACCGAACTCGTGCTGCGCCTCGTCGCCCCCCTCGTCGCCGACCCCGCACGGTTCGGCGCCGCGATGGACCCGAAGACCTCGCTGCAGGAGCGCGCCGCCCAGCTCGGCCACGGCCTGCCCGTCTACGAGCTGAGCGACACCGGCCCCGACCACTCGAAGCGCTTCACCGCGACCGTATTGCTCTCGGGCGAGCCGATCGCGACGGGCGAGGGCACGAGCAAGAAGCAGGCCGAGATGGCCGCCGCCCTCCTGGCCTGGCAGTCGCTCCAGGGCCGCTCCTCGGCCTGATGCCCGAGCTGCCCGAGGTCGAGGTCGTGCGCCACGGCCTCGCTCCCGCGATCACCGGCGCGACGATCACCGCCGTCCGCGTGCTCGACGAGCGCTCGCTGCGCCGCCACGACGGCCCGGCGGAGGACTTCATCGACCGCCTCACCGGCGCGCGCCTCGACTCCGCGGTGCGTCGCGGGAAGTTTCTGTGGATGCCCGTGGCCGTCGGCGACGCCGCCCCTGCCGGCGAGACGGGTGCGTTCGGCGACCCCGTCGAGGCCGTCGTGGTTCATCTGGGCATGAGCGGTCAGGTGCTGCTGCGCGGCGTCGACGCCGAGGTCGCCCCGCTCACGCGCATCGTGCTCGACGTCGCGCATCCGGTGCACGGAGCCCTGCGCGTCGACTTCGTCGACCAGCGCATCTTCGGCTCGATGGCGATCGACGCCCTGCGGCCGACGCCCGACGGCGCCCCGGGCGGGTACGGCAGTGCCCTGCCGCTCGTGCCCGGCCAGGTCGCGCACATCGCCCGCGATCCGCTCGACCCGGCGTTCGACGAGGCGCGGTTCCTCACAGCGCTGCGCGCGCGCCGCACGGGCATCAAGCGCGCGCTGCTCGACCAGTCGCTCGTGAGCGGCATCGGCAACATCTACGCCGACGAGTCGCTGTGGGCCTCGCGCCTGCACTACGACCAGCCGACGTCGTCGATCTCGACCCGCAAGGCCCGCGAACTGCTCGGCGAGGTGCGCACGGTGCTGCGCCGCGCCCTCGACGAGGGAGGCACCTCGTTCGACGCCCAGTACGTCAACGTCAACGGAGCCTCGGGCTACTTCAGCCACTCGCTGCGGGCGTACGGGCAGCACGGGTCGCCGTGCTCGCGCTGCGGGCGCCTGCTCGTGCGCGAGCAATTCATGAACCGCGGCTCGCACTTCTGCCCGCGCTGCCAGCGCCTGCGCGCGGCCTGAGCCGAGCATCCGGCGCCCGCCGCGCGCCCCTGCGCGTCGACCTCGCCCGGTAGGCGCGCCCCTGCGCGCGTCGACCTCGCCCGCTCCGCGCGTGCCGCGACGCGCGCTCGCCCGGTCCGCGCGCGTCGACCTCGCCCGCTCCGCGCGTGCCGCGACGCGCCCTCGCCCGGTCCGCGGCTGCCGCCACGCGCCCTCGCCCGGTCCGCGGCTGCCGCCACGCGCCCTCGCCCGGTCTTCGACCCCGACACGCCGAGGGCCGCCCCCGACACGCCGTGTCCCATGCGTCCGACTCCGAACGAACGAACGGGTGCCTGCCTGCGCGGTCGTGCTGGGTCAGACGCGTCGAGCGCCGTCGCCCCAGCCGACCGGTCTCGCGCGGCGGTCGTTCGGGCGCCGCACATCCGCTCATCGCGCGCCGTCCGCGACGTCTATCGGGCAGTTGTTGTCGCCCGTCACGGCATCGCCCGCAGCGAGTGACCGACAGACGGCCTCCGCGACAGGGGTGCGATGCAGAGACCGGCGCGCGGCCTGAGCCGAGCATCCAGCGCGCGGCCCGGGCCGAGCATCCGCCGCCACGCCCGGGGCGGGTCAGAGCGCCTTGCGCCAGGCGCCCTCGTAGACGAACGGCACGAAGCCGAGGGCCTCGTTGACCGAGAGCATGTGCCGGTTCTCCTCGGCGTTGTAGGTGAGCACGGCCGGATGCCCGGGCGAGACCTCCTCGAGGAACCGCAGATTCTCGGCCTTGAGCAGCATGCCGAGGCGGTGCCCGCGATGCTCGCGCAGCACGATCGTGTCCTCCTGGTTGACGGGTCGGTCGGCCTCGGCGGGCGCCGTGAACTCGGTGAAGCCGACGAGCCGGCCGGTCGGGATGTGCTCGGCCGCCGCGGTCACGGGCAGGCGCGGGCTCGACGCCTCGAGCGCCTCGTCCTCGAGCAGGCGCTCGACCGTCCAGACGTCCTCCGGCGCCTCGAGTCCGGCGACGGGAGCGTCGGTGCTCATGCGCGTGAGCAGCAGCGCGATGCCCTCCCGCCACTCGGGCGGAGTCGGGCCCGCCCACGTGTGCACGCGGTAGTCGGCGCCCGCAGCGGCGAGCGACGCCTCCCGCACCGAGGCGAGCACGTCGGATGCGAGCGGCAGCGGCAGCCGACTGCCGCGCTCGACCTGCTCGAGCGTGTAGCCGAGCGACTGCAGCAGGCGCACCTCGGGCGTTCCGGCGGGCACCGAGCCGAAGCCCGTGGGGGAGGGGATGCGGATGCCGCCGCGCTTCCACGACGGCGCGTAGACGATGCCGCGAGTGCGACCCTCGGCACGCGCGACGGCCTCGAGGTGCGCAGCGAGGGCGGCGCCCACACCGACGCCCCGAGCATCCGGCAGCACCTCGACGCTGAACCACGCCGTGTCGGCCGCCTCCTCGGTGCGCGTCTCGTAGATGCCGCGGGCGACGAGACGACCGTCGAGGCGCGCGGCGAACATGCGCTTCGGCTCGAAGGCGGTCTTGAGCCAGCCGGGCAGCAGCTCTTCGGCGGTGTAGGTGAGGTCGTCGGTGCCCGAGTCGTGGCGGTTGACCGCGTTGCGCACCTCGACGCACGCGAGGAACTCGGCGGCGTCGGGCGCGTCGAGCGAGACGGGGATGCTCACCTCGGTGATGGTGATCTCGGGCACGGATGCCCTCCTCTCGTCTCGGCGACCGCTCGGCGACCACGCGGCCACCGCTCGCCGGCCACGCGGCCAGCCCGCCAGACTAGCGGCCTGCAACCCGGTACGGTAGGCGCAGTCCACCCTGACCCGCCTGCCGAAGGAGCCCGCGCGTGCACCTGAAGAGCCTCACGCTCAAGGGCTTCAAGTCGTTCGCGCAGCCGACCACCTTCCAGTTCGAGCCGGGCGTCACGTGCGTCGTCGGCCCCAACGGCTCGGGCAAGTCGAACGTCGTCGACGCGCTCGCCTGGGTCATGGGCGAGCAGGGGGCGAAGACTCTGCGCGGCGGCAAGATGGAAGACGTCATCTTCGCCGGCACCGCCACGCGCGGGCCGCTCGGCCGCGCCGAAGTGCAGCTGACGATCGACAACTCCGATGGGCTCCTGCCGATCGAGTACACCGAGGTCACGATCTCGCGCACGCTCTTCCGCAACGGCGGCAGCGAGTACGCGATCAACGGCTCGGCCTGCCGACTGCTCGATGTGCAGGAGCTCTTGAGCGACTCGGGGCTCGGCCGCGAGATGCACGTCATCGTCGGCCAGGGCCAGCTCGACGCCGTGCTGCACGCGAGCCCGGAGGAGCGCCGCGGCTTCATCGAAGAGGCCGCCGGCATTCTCAAGCACCGTCGCCGCAAGGAGAAGACGGTGCGCAAGCTCGAGGCGATGCAGTCGAACCTGACGCGCCTCAACGACCTCGCGGGTGAGATCCGCCGCCAGCTGACTCCGCTCGGTCGCCAGGCCGAGATCGCGCGCGAGGCGCAGACGATCGCGGCGATCGTGCGGGATGCCCGTGCTCGCCTTCTCGCCGACGAGGTCGTGTCGCTGCGCTCGTCGCTCGCCGACCACCAGCGCAGCGAGAGCGAGCGCACGAGCGAGCGCATCGTCGTGCAGGAGCAGCTCGACCAGGCGCGCATCCGCGTCTCGCGCATCGAGAGCCAGATGGTCGGCGACGCCGTCGACGAGGCCCGCCGGGTCGCGCACGACCTCGAGCGCGTGCAGGAGCGCGTGCGCTCGCTCAGCACTCTCGCGCAGCAGAAGCTCACGCTGCTGAGCCAGCAGGCCGAGCTGCCCGGCATGCAGACGACGGTCACGCAGGCGATGGTCGACGAGGCGCACGCCGAGGCCGAGTCGCTGCAGTCGGGCGTCGGCGAGGTCGAGCGCGCCGTCGGCGAGGCCGCGGCCCGCACCGCGACCTCGCGCGCCGCCCTCGACTCGCTCGATGAGGAGATCGCCGCGCAGTCGGCTCTCGTCTCGCAGCACGACCTCGAGCTCGCGGGCCTCGCGAGCCGCGTCGACGTCGCCCGCTCGACTCTCGCCGCCGCGCGCGGCGAGCTGCTGCGCCAGCAGAACCAGCTCGAGGCCGCTCTCGCCCGCCAGGAGGCGACGCGCGCCGAGCTCGCTGCCCTCCCCGCGCTCGAGGAGGCCGAGGGCGCCGACGCCGAGCTCGACGCCGCCCTCTCCGCGGCCGACGCGCGTGTCGCCCAGCTCTCGACGACGATCGACGGCGAACGGGATGCCCTGCACGCCCTCGAGCGCGAGCGCGACGCCCTCGCTGCTCGCGTGAGCGCTCTCTCGCAGGCGATCGACTCGGGCGATGGCGCCTCGGGTCTCATGGGGTCGGAGGGCGTGCGCGGTCTCGTCGCCGACCACCTGCAGGTCAAGCCCGGTTTCGAGGCCGCGATCGCCGCAGCCCTCGGCACGCTCGCCGAGGCGGTGCTCGTCGACGACCTCGACGCCGGCCTCGCGGCACTCGAGCGCGCGCGCGACGCCGAGGCGGGCCGCGTCGAGGTCGTGCTCGCCGAGCTGCGCACCGCCGCTCCGCAGTCGACCGGTCTGCGCTCGACCGCGGGCCTCACGCCCGCGACCGATGTCGTGACCGCCCCTCCCGGCGTCGCCGACCTGCTCGCCCGCACCCTCATCGCCGACGACCTCGCCGCGGCGCGCGCCGCGTGGCCGGCGATCGAGCGCCTCGGCGCGCTGACCGACACCGTGAGCGTCGTCACGCGCGAGGGCGACGTGCTCACCCGCAGCGTGCTGCGCGGAGGCTCCGGCGCCGGCCGCAGCCGCCTCGAGCTCGCCGCCGAGCGCGACGCCGCCTCGGAGCGCCTCGCCGACGTGACGACGAGCATCGAGCGCGCGCGCTTCACCCTCGACGAGTCGCGTACGGCCCTCGCCGACGCGAAGCGCGCCGCGACCGAGGCGCTCGCCGCCGTCCGCGACCAGGATGCCCAGCGCGCCGCCCGCAGCGAGCAGGTCTCGCGCGCTCGCGCTCAGGCCGAGGCCGCCGAGGCCGAGGCCGCGCGCCTCGCGACCTCGCTCGAGAGGGCGCAGGAGGTCGTGCGCGAGGCAGAGTCGGGCGTCGACCGCGCCGAGACCGCGCACGCCGACTTCGCGGCCCGCCCTCGCCCGATGCTCGACGCGAGCGCCCGCGACGGGCTCGTCGGCGAGCTCGAGCAGGCCCGCGCGACCGAGATGGAGCGCCGCATCGAGCTCGAGACCGCGCGCGAGCGCGTGCGGGCCGAGCGCGACAAGGCCGTGCAGCTCGAGCGCCGCCGTGAGGCCGAGCGCGCCGCCGCGGAGGAGGCCGCCCGCCGTGCCGTGCTGCGCCAGCGCCAGGTCGAGCGCGCGGCGTTCGTCGCGGATGCCCTGCCCTCGGTGCTCGCCGCGATCGACCGCGCCGTCGCCGAGGCGCGCGTGACCCTGCACGCCGCCGAGGCCGCGCGCGCACAGCAGAACGAAGAGCTCATCGAGCTGCGCCGCACCGAGTCGTCGATGCGCGAGCGCCTGCAGTCGATCACCGAGAACGTGCACGGCCTCGAGCTGCAGATCTACGAGAAGAAGCTGCACCTCTCGCAGCTGCTCGAGCGCGCGGGCGACGAGCTCGGACTCGTCGAAGAGGTGCTCGTGGCCGAGTACGGCCCGGCCGTACCGGTTCCCGACGACGACGCGCTGACCGCCGCGGCGCGCGCGGTCGCCGACGCGGTGGCCGCCGAGGCCGCCTCGCGCGTGAACCCCGACCCGGATGCTCCGCTCTTCGACCCGACCACCGACGAGGAGTCGGCCCGCGTCGCCGAGCTCGTCGCCGAGTCGCAGGCGCACCCGCTCGCGGTCGCGACCTCGGGCGCCTCAGTGGATGCCCCGGCGGGTCGCCCGTTCGACCGCGCCGAGCAGCAGGCGCGCCTCGCGCGCGCCGAGCGCAAGCTCAGCCAGCTCGGCCGCGTGAACCCGCTCGCCCTCGAGGAGTTCGCGGCCCTCGAGCAGCGCCACAAGTTCTTGAGCGAGCAGCTCACCGACCTCGCGAACACGCGCCGGGACCTCCTGGCGATCATCGACGAGCTCGACGAGACGATGCAGCACATCTTCGCCGCGGCCTTCGCCGACACGAAGGAGGCCTTCGACCGGGTCTTCCCAATCCTCTTCCCGGGAGGCACGGGGCAGCTGCTGCTGACCGACCCGGAGAGCATGCTCACGACGGGCATCGAGGTGACGGTCAAGCCCGCGGGCAAGAAGATCGAGCGCTTGAGCCTGCTGTCGGGCGGCGAGCGCTCGCTCGCGGCCGTCGCGCTGCTCATCGCCATCTTCAAGGCCCGCCCGAGCCCGTTCTACATCATGGACGAGGTCGAGGCGGCGCTCGACGACGCCAACCTCGGCCGCCTGCTGACGATCTTCCGCGACCTGCGCGAGAGCTCGCAGCTCATCATCATCACGCACCAGAAGCGCACGATGGAGATCGCGGACGCGCTCTACGGCGTGAGCATGCGCCAGGACGGCGTGAGCGCCGTCGTCGGCCAGCGCGTGCAGGCGCCCGAGGCCGCCGCGAGCTAGCTCAGCCGCTTGTCCTCCCCGTCGTGCACGCGCAGCCAGCGGTGGTCGAAGGCGTCGAGCGCGATCGCGACGCGCCCGCGCTCGTCGGCGACGTGCCCGCCGTCGCGCAGCAGCTCGACGAGCTCGACGTTCGCTCCGAGCCCGTCGGGCAGCGCGAACTCGATCTCCTGGGGATCAGACGAGAAGTTGTGCACGGCGATCATGCACCCCTCCGCTCCTTCGACGGCGTGCACGAGCACGCTGTCGACGCCCGACTCGATGAGCGTCAGCACGCCCCAGCCGATCTCGGCCGAGGCGCGGTACCGGCGGATGAGCAGCTCGAAGAACGCGAGTAGCGACTCGGGGTCGGTGCGCTGGTCGGCCGCATTGACGTGGGCGGGCCCGAAGCCGTCGGGGGTGACGGGCGCCACGAGCCGCCGCGCGCGAGCCCGTGAGAATCCGCCGTTCGCGGCCGAGTTCCACTGCATGGGCGTGCGCACCGCGAGCCGACCGGGCTGGTTCAGGTTCTCGCCCATGCCGATCTCCTCGCCGTAGAAGATGACGGGTGTGCCGGGCAGCGAGAACAGCAGGCTGTAGACCATGCGCACGCGGCGCGGGTCGCCCGCGAGCATCGGGGGCAGTCGTCGCCGGATGCCCCGATCGAACACGCGCATGCCCTCGTCGGGGGCGAACGCCTCGAAGACCTCCATGCGCTCGTCGTCGCTGAGCTTGTCGAGGGTGAGCTCATCGTGGTTGCGCACGAAGTTGGCCCACTGCGACTCCTGGGCGAGCACGGGGCGCTCGCGCAGAGAGTCGGCGAGAGGCCGGGCATCCTGCCGAGCGAGCGAGAGGTAGAGCTTCTGCATGCCGACGAAATCGAACTGCATGGTCAGCTCGTCGGCCGCCTCGCCGCCGAAGTAGGCGTACTGCTCGTCGAAGGGCAGGTTGACCTCGCCGAGCAGCACCGAGTCGCCGGCGCGGCGCGTGAGGTACTTGCGCAGCGAGCGCAGCAGCTCGTGCGGGTCGACGCCGGGGTCGCCATCCTGCTTCAGGAACGGCACGGCGTCGACGCGGAACCCGCTGAAGCCGAGCTCCATCCAGTAGCCGATGACCTTCGCGATCTCGTCGCGCACCTTCGGGTTCGCGAGGTTGAGGTCGGGCTGGTGACGGTAGAAGTTGTGCAGGTAGTACTGACCGGTCTTCTCGTCGAGCTGCCAGACGCCGTCCTCCTTGTCGGGGAAGACGTTCGTCGGCGCCCCCTTCGGAATCTCGTCGCGCCACACGTAGAAGTCGCGGAACGGATTGTCGCGGCTCGAGCGCGCCTGCTTGAACCACGGGTGCTGGTCCGAGGTGTGGTTCACCACGAGGTCGGCGATCACGCGCATGCCGCGGTCTTTCGCCGTGCGCAGCACCTCGACGAGGTCGCCGTGGTGCCCGAGCCGTGAGTCGACGCCGTAGAAGTCGACGATGTCGTAGCCGTCGTCGCGCCCGGGCGTCGGATAGAACGGCATGAGCCACAGGCACGTCACGCCGAGCTCGGCGAGGTAGTCGATGCGGTGCGCGAGGCCCTCGAAGTCGCCGACGCCGTCATCGTTCCAGTCCATGAAGGTCTCGAGGTCGAGGCAGTAGATGACCGCGGTCTTCCACCACAGGTCGCCGGTGTCGGTCAGTCTCATGCCCGCGCTCCTGCCGGTTGGGCCCGCTCGGTGAAGGCGGCGAGGATGCTCGGCGCGACCTGCTCGAGGAACGGCCGCTGCTCGACCGGGACGTGATGGATGTACGCCCCGTCGTAGCCTGCGTCGAGCATCCGCCCGATCGCCTCGACGACGTGATCGGCGCTGTCGGTGACGACGACGGAGGCGCGCACGTCGTCGGGTCGCACGTGCGCCGCGGCCTGCGCGAACGCCCGTGGAGAGTCGAGATCCCAGCAGAGCGGCGGGGCGAAGACGTTCGTGCGCCACTCGTGGAAGGCGGAGTCGAGCGCCTGCTGCTCGGTCTCGGCCCACGCGACGTGGATCTGCACGAGAACGTCGCCGCGACCGCCGGCGTCGCGGTAGGCGTCGGCGACGCGGCGCAGCTTCTCGTCGCTCTGGTTGACGGTGATGAGACCGTCGGCCCACTCGGCCGCCCACGCGGCGGTCTCGGGCGTGACGGCCGTGGCGATGAGCGGCGGGGGAGTCGCAGGGCGGGTCCAGAGGCGGGCGTGGTCGACGCGCACGAGGCCGTCGTGCGTGACCTCCTCGCCGGCGAGCATGCGCCGGATGACGTCGACGCACTCGCGCAGCCGCGCGTTGCGCACCTCTTTGGGCGGCCACGGGTCGCCCGTGATGCGCTCGTTGAGGTTCTCGCCGCTGCCGAGCGCGACCCAGTAGCGGCCGGGGTTCATCGCCTCGAGCGTCGCGATCGCCTGGGCGCTGATGGCGGGGTGGATGCGCTGGCCGGGTGCGTGAACCTGGCCGATGCGCATGCTCGTGCGCTCGAGCGCGGCGCCCATCCAGGCGAACGAGAAGGCCGATTCGCCCTGCTCCTCGCTCCAGGGGGCGAAGTGATCGCTGCCCATCGCATCGCTGAAGCCCACCTCTTCGGCGAGGGCGACGGCCTCGAGCAGGGCGCGAGGCTCGACCTGCTCGTGCGAGGCGTGGAATCCGATTCGGGTCATGGTGCCTCCTTCGACGGCCACGACCCTACGCAGGGCGCGGTCGCGCGCGTCAGGAGCGTCCCCCGCGACGGCACGCGGTGACGAAGAGCGGTGCCGAAGAGCGGGTTCGAAGAGAGCTGTCGAAGGGCGCTACCGCACGACGGTCGGCAGCACGGGCTCGCCGCGCGCGAGCCGGAACGCCTCGGGCGGCAGCTCGGCCACCACGGCCGCGTGGTGCTCGCGCGCTCGGCGCACGCCCTCGGGGCCGAGCCAGCGGGCCTCCGCCTCGCCGTCGCGCATGAGGGGCACCGTCAGCGGACGCACCGTGCCGCCGTGCGTCGAGACGACCGGGGCGTCGTCGTCGGGCTCGCCGTCGCGATCGTCGTCGACGAGCACGTGCTCGGCGAGGGCGCGCCCGTCGAGCAGCAGCCGCTCGCCTCTCTTGGCGCCGCCGAGCGACACCTTGTCGACGCTCTTCTTCGCGACGGGCATCCACTGCTCGTGGTCGGCGTCGCGGCGGGCGACGAGCTTGTAGACGAAGCCCGCGGCGGGCGAGCCCGAACCGGTGACGACCGAGGTGCCGACGCCGAAGCTGTCGACGGGGGCGCCGCGCAGGGCGGCGATCGTGTGCTCGTCGAGGTCGTTCGTGACGGTGATGCGCGTGCTCGTCGCGCCGAGCGAGTCGAGCTGGTCGCGCACCTCGCGCACGAGCGAGGGCAGGTCGCCCGAGTCGAGGCGCACCGCCCCGAGCTGCGGGCCGGCGATGCGCACGGCGGCCTCGATCGCGGCGCGCACGTCGTAGGTGTCGACGAGCAGGGTCGTGCCAGTGCCGAGCGAGTCGACCTGGGCGCGGAAGGCCTCCTCCTCGCTGTCGTGCAGCAGCGTGAACGAGTGCGCCGCCGTGCCCATGGTGGGGATTCCCCACCGGCGACCGGCCTCGAGGTTCGAGCTCGCGCTGAAGCCCGCGATGTAGGCGGCGCGGGCGGCGGCGACGGCGGCCTCTTCTCCCGTGCGGCGCGAGCCCATCTCGGCGAGCGGGCGGCCGTCGGCGGCGGCGACCATGCGGGCGGCGGCCGTCGCGACCGCGGTGTCGTGATTGAGGATGCTCAGCACGACCGTCTCGAGCACGACCGCCTCGGCGAAGGTTCCGGTGATCGTCAGCAGCGGCGAGTTCGGAAAGTACAGCTCGCCCTCGCGGTAGCCGTGCACGCTGCCCGTGAAGCGGTAGTCGGCGAGGTACTGCAGCGTCGGTTCGTCGACGACGCCGTTGTCGCTCAGCCAGTCGAGCTCAGGCGTGCCGAACCGGAAGTCGGCGATCGCCTCGAGCACCCGGCCCGTGCCGGCGACGACGCCGAAGCGGCGCGCGCCCGGCAGGCGGCGGCCGAACACCTCGAAGACGCACTGCCGCTGCGCGCGCCCCGACCGCAGCGCGGCCTCGATCATCGTCAGCTCGTAGCGGTCGGTGAGCAGCGCTGTCGTCACCCGCTCAGCCTAGGCCTCTAGGTTTCGAGCGTGACTGCCCCCACCCGCTGGCTCACCGCTGAGCAGCTCGGCCCGCACTTCGATGACGGCGGGCCGATCATCCTTATCGAGAACCACGAGGTGTTCCGGCGGCGGCCGACGCATCGGCTCAAGGCGCACCTGTATCTGAGTGCGCTGCGGCATCGGGCGCGTGAGCTGGGTGAGCGTTGCGAGCTGGTCGAGGCGCCCTCCTACGCGGCGGCGCTGCGTGAGCGCGGGCTCGTCGGCGAGCGGCTCGAGGTGGTCGGGGCGACGTCGTGGGCGCAGGCGCGGCTGGCCGAGCGGCTCGGGGCGAGCATCCTGCCCGATCGGGGGTTCGTGACCGATCGCGCGACGTTCGCGGCGTGGGCGGAGGGCAAGAAGCCGACCCAGCTGCTCATGGACCGGTTCTACCGGGTCGTGCGCGAGCGCACGGGCATCCTCATGGAGGGCGGCGAGCCCGTCGGCGGGCAGTTCAACCTCGACCACGACAACCGCCAGCGCCCGCCCAAGGGGGCCGTCTCGCTCGGGCTTCCCGACCCGTGGAGGCCCGTCGAGGACGACATCGATGCGAGCGTGCGCGAGACGCTCGACCGTCTCGAGGCCGACGGGGTGCGGTTTCTGGGGGCGGATGCTCCGCGCGCGTTCGCCGCGACGCGCGACGAGGCCCTCGCCGCCCTCGACGACTTCATCGGCACGCGGTTGACCGACTTCGGCCCGTTCGAAGACGCCTCGCTGCGGGGTGACGACACCATGGCCCACAGCCGCCTCAGTGTTCCGCTCAATCTGGGGCTGCTGCACCCGCTCGAGATCGTTGACCGCGTCGTCGCGGAGCACGCCGCGGGCCGCGCCCCGCTCAACAGCGTCGAGGGGATCGTGCGGCAGCTCATCGGCTGGCGCGACTGGGTGTGGCACCTGTACTGGCACCTCGGGCCCGACTACGTCGAGCGCAGCAACTTCCTCGGCGCGACGACGCCGCTGCCCGCCGAGTGGTGGGAGCTCGATGGTGCCGAGATAGAGGCGCGCTGCCTCTCGCACGTGCTCGACGGCGTCGGACGCACCGGGTACGCGCACCACATCCAGCGCCTCATGGTGCTCGGCAACTTCGCACTGCAGCGCGGCTACGACCCGGCCGAGCTGACGGCGTGGTTCCAGGGCGCGTTCGTCGACGGCACGCCGTGGGTCATGCCCGCGAACGTCG
>JAOASR010000053.1:10810-13923 GCA_030158585.1 Microcella sp. | reverse complement strand
ACCGCAAGGAGAGCCGCGGCGGCCACATGCGCGACGACTACCCCGACCGCAACGACGCCGACTACATGCAGCACACGATGGCTTACCTCACGGGCGACCTGCACTCGGCGAACCCGGAGGACCACATCCGCATGGATTGGAAGCCCGTCACGATCACGCACTACCAGCCCATGGAGAGGAAGTACTGATGGCCACGACCGCCCCCGAGGCTCCCGTTCAGGAGGTCGGCGCCGTTCAGGCCTTCACCGTCACCCTCATCGTGCGCCGGTTCGACCCTGAGAAGGACGCCGAGCCGTACTGGCAGGACTTCGACGTCGAGATGTACTCGACCGACCGCGTTCTGGATGCTCTGCACAAGATCAAATGGGACCAGGACGGCACGCTCGCGTTCCGTCGCTCGTGCGCTCACGGCATCTGCGGCTCCGACGCGATGCGCATCAACGGCCGCAATCGTCTCGCCTGCAAGACCCTGATCAAGGACCTCGACATCACGAAGCCGATCTACGTCGAGGCGATCAAGGGCCTGCCGCTCGAGAAGGACCTCATCGTCGACATGGAGCCCTTCTTCGAGTCGTACCGCCAGGTGCAGCCGTTCCTCATCGCGAGCTCGAAGCCCGAGAAGGAGCGCCTGCAGACGATCGAGCAGCGCGCGCGCTTCGACGACACCACGAAGTGCATCCTGTGCGCCGCGTGCACCTCGTCGTGCCCCGTGTTCTGGACCGACGGGCAGTACTTCGGGCCGGCCGCGATCGTCAACGCGCACCGCTTCATCTTCGACAGCCGCGACGAGGCCGCCCAGGTGCGCCTCGACATCCTCAATGACAAGGAGGGCGTGTGGCGCTGCCGCACGACCTTCAACTGCTCTGAGGCCTGCCCCCGCGGCATCGAGGTCACGAAGGCGATCGCCGAGGTCAAGCAGGCGATCCTGCGCGGTACGCCGTAACCAGGCGCGTCGCGTTCCGAACGCGCTGATCGAGGGCCCCGGGGATGCTCCCCCGGGGCCCTCGTCCTTGCTCAGCCCTTACCGCTGAGCCCGACCGGCCGCGCGGCGCGAGGCCGCGATGCCGCCGAGCCCGAGCAGCAGCGCGAGGCCGCCAAGCAGTCCGCCGAGCGAGGCGACCGGAGCTGATCCGGTCATCGCGAGGCGGCCGCTGTCGGCCTGCGAGGACACTGCTCCGCTGAACCCGAAGTCGGCCGCGGGGGTGCCGTCTGCGGGCGCTCCTGGGTCGACGATCGGGAGTGTGGGCAGGGTCGGGTCGGTTCCCGGGTCGGTCGTTCCGGGGTCGGTTCCGGGTCCCGTGCCAGGGTCAGTGCTCGGGTCAGTGCTCGGGTCAGTGCCCGGGTCCGTTCCAGGGTCGGTGCCCGGCGTCGAACCATCGGCGCAGCCTGCCGCCGAACCGAGGAGGCCGAGCGAGACGCAGAGGTCGATCTCGGTGTCGATGACGGTGTCGGTCCCGGAGCCGGGAGTGCTGCCGGGGTCGGTACCGGTCACCGGCGCCGATCCGTCACCGCAGCCCGACGCGCTGCCCAGGAGGGCGAGCGCGACGCACGCGTCGACATCACCCTCGACGAGCGACTCGCCACCACCGACGACGATGTCGCCGTCGACATCGGCGATCACGTCCGCGACCGGGTCGGAGTCTCCCCCGACGCCCGAGCCGTCACCGACGATCACATCGGTATCCACGTCAGTGACGACGTCGGCGACCTCGCCGGCCGTCGCGTCGAGAACGACATCGACGGTCGCGTCGACGACGGCGTCGGCAGCGGCGTCCGCTGCGGGCGCCGCATCGGCCACCGTGCCGTGGACCGTCGCATCGACGACGACCTCGACCACGGCATCGAGGGGCGGCTGCGTCGACTCGGTGGGTTCCGTGCCGAGGTCGACCACGGCATCCACCGCGACGGCCGCGTCAGCGACCGTCTCGTCGGCGACATCGGCAGTCGCCTCAGCGACAGCCTCGGCGGTGACCGTCGCGTCGGACGGCGCTGGCTCTGCGGGCGCGTTGCCGCCGAGCTGGACGTCGACCACTGCGTCGACGACGGCATCGAGGCCGAGGTCGCTGTCGTGCTCGGCGGCCATGGCCGCCGTTCCGCCGCCGAGCGTGAGCCCGCCGGCGATGAGAGCCCCCCAGAGGGCTCTGCTGATGAGTGTGTTCATGATGATCGTGCTCCTTCGCACTGCTGAGATGTGGAGCCCCGAGCGGGGCAGGGTCGCGTGCCCGCGGCGCCGTGGAGGCGCCTTGTTCGGGCCGGACCGATCTCAGTCGGGCGACGGAGCGTGCTCTCGCGCGGGGCCGACCGGCACTTCGGCGTCGATGCCGAGGCGGGCCGAGCCGCGGAGGAGTGCGAGCGGAAGCAGGAAGCCGACGATGCCCAGCACTGCAGTGCCGGCGGCGGGCGCGGAGGCGACGGCGGAGGCCGGGGGGACCACTCCGCCGCCGAGCGAGGGGGCGCCAGAGCTCGAGTCGACGCTCGCCAGCGCTGGTGCTGCTGCGAAACCTGCGGAGAACGGCTGGCCACCCAGCGGGGCGGCCGACGGCGGACGAGCAGAGCGATCGCTCGCAGACGCAGCCAGCGACCCTGCGGCCACGATGGGCGGCGCGCTGGAACCCTGGGCGATCGCGGGCAGCGCTGGCGGCAGGTCCGGGACCGACGGCGTGAGCACCTCGACTCCGTCGATAGCGTCGACGAGCGGTGGGAGCACGCCCTCGAGGACGGACCCGGTGGCGTGGTCGACGACGTCCAGGGCCGGGTCGACGATCGGCGAGGCGAGGTCGACGACGGGCGCGAGGATGCTCGCGACAGGCTGGCCGACCGGCCCGAGCAGCGCAGCCGCCGCATCGGCGAGGTGCTCGAGCAAGCCCACCGGCAGAAGTGCTGGTGCTTCACTCGTCGGCTCCGCAGTCGCGACACCGACGAGAGCGACGACCGCTTCGGAAGCGGCGGGCTCCGTGGTCTCGATCACGGGAGCCGGTGCGACCGGTGCGGGAGCCGGGGCCGGCGCGGCCGGCGCCGGCGCCACGGGGGCGGCCCGCACCGACGCACCCGGCACCGGTACGGCGCCCCCCACGATGACGGCTTCACGCCGACCCAAGGCCAAGCCCACCAGC
>JAOASR010000053.1:0-10800 GCA_030158585.1 Microcella sp. | reverse complement strand
GACGCCGCCCTCCGACTGCTGGACCGGTGCCGCGACCTGTGCCGGCGCCACGGGAGCGGCCTGCACAGAAGCAGCCTGCACGGGTACGGCGACCGCCTCGATGACGAGCTCGACGGGAACGACGACCTCGACGGGGTCGAGCGCGTCGTCGACGAGAGAACCGAGATCGCGGGCAAGCGGCTCGGCCGCTGCGCGGTCGGCAGGGGCGATGAGCGCGAGCAGAAGCCACGCTGCGGCGAGTGCGAGCGCCCAGGCGAGAGCACGCGCGGCAGCGGCCGCTCGACTGCGCTCCTGCACCATCGCTTCTACCCCCGATCGGGTGACACGTGCGCCCATGGTGCGCCTCTCCCGCCACGACTTCAAGGCCCTCTCAGCAGTTCTCCATGTTCCGTGGCTCGAGAGACCGGGCATACGTCGCCCCGGGGATGCCGGGTGCGCCGCCCCGCACGCCTGGCTAGGGTGTCGGGATGCCCGATGCGACTTCCGCCGACTCCCCCGAGCCCTCGGGTCTGAAGGGGCTCATCGCGCGCGTGCAGAAGCTCAAGCCTGTGCGGGTGTTCCAGCACTACGGCCGCAAGCGCGGACCGATCCTCGCCAGCGGACTCGCCTACTCGGCGATCTTCGCGGTCTTCGCGGCGCTGTGGGTGGGCTTCTCGATCATCGGCGCGATCATCTCGGAGGATCTGGGGCTGCGCACCACGATCATCCGCACGATCGCCGACGCCGTGCCCGGTCTCATCGACACCGGCCTCAACGACGGCGCGATCGACCCCGACGATCTTCTCAACACGGCCACCTTCACCTGGACGGGCTCGCTCGCTCTCCTCGGCCTGCTCGTGACGGCGCTCGGCTGGCTCGCCGCCGCCCGCGATGCCGTGCGCGTGCTGTTCGACCTGCCGCCCGCGCAGGGCAACATCGTCGTGCTCAAGCTCAAAGACCTCCTGATCGCCGTCGGCTTCGGCGTGCTGCTGATCGTCTCGGCGGCGCTGACCTTCCTCGGCACGCAGGCCACCGATCTGGTGATCAACGCGACCGGGCTGGGCGAGACGGTCGTGGCCACCGTGCTCTCGCGCATCGTGTCGCTCGCCGTGATGTTCGCGCTCGATGTCGCCGTGCTCGGGGCGCTGTTCCGCATCCTCGCCGGGCTGCACATCCCGTTGGCCCAGCTGCGGTCGGGGGTTCTCGTCGGGGGCGCGCTCCTCGGCCTGCTCAAGATCCTCGGAACCGCCCTGCTCGGCGGCGCGACCTCGAACCCGCTGCTCGCCTCGTTCGCCGTCATCATCGGTCTGCTGATCTTCTTCAACCTGGTCTGCCAGGTGATCCTGATCTCGGCGGCGTGGGTCGCGGTGACGGTGTCGGATGCCGGACTCGTGCTCGACGAGACGGTCGCCGCGCAGCGGCTCGAGGCCGCGCGCGCCCTCGTCGCGCAGCACGACACGCAGCCCGTCGAGCCCGAGGGGTTCTGGGCGCGCCGACGTGCCCGACGGGATCTCGCTCGCGCCGAGCGAGCCCTCGAGAAGGAGGCCGTGCGCGCCGACGGCGTCGAGCGCGGGAAGGCCGCGGCGGCCGACTGAGCGGCGCTCGGGCGTCGTCGTCAGCGTCGGGGGCCGAACCTAGGATGGAGGCATGCCGAATCCGGTCCGCATCGCCTCCGTCAACGTCAACGGCGTTCGCGCCGCGTACCGCAAGGGCATGGGCGAGTGGCTCGCGCAGCGCGACGTCGACATCCTCGCGCTGCAGGAGGTACGAGCATCCACCGATGACGTCACGGGGCTGCTCGGCGAAGGCTGGACGGTGCTGCACGACGCCGCGACCGCCAAGGGCCGCGCCGGGGTCGCGATCGCGACGCGCTGGCCCATCCACGCCCACCGCGTCGAGCTCGGCGACGAGGACTTCGACTCGGCCGGGCGCTGGCTCGAGGCCGACCTGCACGTCGGCGATGTGCCCATCACGGTCGTGAGCTGCTACGTGCACTCCGGCGAGGTCGACACCCCCAAGCAGGTCGAGAAGTTCCGGTTCCTCGACGCGATGGAGCAGCGCCTGCCGCAGCTCTCCGCCCACAGCGAGTACGCCCTCGTCGTCGGCGACCTCAACGTCGGCCACCGCGAGCTCGACATCAAGAACTGGCGCGGCAACCGCAAGAGCGCGGGCTTCCTGCCGCGCGAGCGCGCCTACTTCGACCGCTTCTTCGGCCCCGCCGGCGAGACGATCGAGTGCAACGACGGCACGACGGGCACGGGCCTCGGCTGGGTCGACGTCGGCCGCGCGCAGGCGGGCGAGGTCGAGGGGCCGTACACGTGGTGGTCGCAGCGCGGCAAGGCGTTCGACACCGACACCGGCTGGCGCATCGACTACCACGTCGCCACGCCCGCGCTCGCGGCCGGCGTCACCGGCTACGCGATCGACCGCGCTCCCTCGTGGGACACGCGCTGGAGCGACCACGCGCCCGTGGTCGTCGACTACGAGCTCTGACGCGCCGCCTGCGCTGCGCGCTGGAGCTGAAGAGATCGCGCAGCGATCGCGCGACGCCAGCGCCGACGAGGCTGCGCCTCGTCGGGGAACGAGAGCAGAGCATCCACCTGAAAGAATCGACGACATGACCGCACCCCGCCTGTTCTCGGGCATGCAGCCCTCGGCCGCGAGCCTGCACCTCGGCAACTACGCCGGAGCGCTGCTGCAGTGGCGCGAGATGCAGGCGAGCCACGACGCCGTGTTCTGTGTCGTCGACCTGCACGCCATCACCGTTCCGCAAGACCCTGCCGAGCTGCGCGAGCGCACGCGCCGCACCGCCGCCCAGTACATCGCCGCGGGCATCGACCCCGAGCACTCGACGCTGTTCGTGCAGTCGCACGTGAGCGCGCACGCGCAGCTCGCGTGGGTGCTCAACACCATCACCGGGTTCGGCGAGGCGTCGCGCATGACGCAGTTCAAGGACAAGTCGGCGAAGGGCGGGCTCGACGTCGCGTCGGTGGGCCTGTTCACCTACCCGATTCTGCAGGCGGCCGACATCCTGCTCTACGACGCCGTCGTCGTGCCCGTCGGTGAGGATCAGCGCCAGCACATCGAGCTCACGCGCGACCTTGCGACGCGCTTCAACTCGCGGTTCGGCGACACGCTCGTCGTGCCCGAGGTGCGCATCCTGAAGGAGACCGCGAAGATCTACGACCTGCAGAGCCCCGCGTCGAAGATGTCGAAGTCGGGCGAGAGCCCCGCCGGCATCCTGTGGATGCTCGACGACGACAAGACGCTGACGAAGAAGATCAAGTCGGCCGTCACCGACTCGGAGGGCGTCGTGCGCTACGACCCCGTCGAGAAGCCGGGAGTGTCGAATCTGCTGTCGATCCTGTCGGTGCTCACCGGTCGACCGGTCTCCGCCGTCGAGGCCGAGTTCGACGGGCTGCAGTACGGGGCGCTCAAGGGCGCCGTGGCCGAGGCCGCGGTCGAGGAGCTGCGGCCGATCCGCGAGCGCACGCTCGAGCTGCTCGACGACCCGGCCGAGCTCGACCGGCTGCTCGCGATCAACGCGGAGCGAGCATCCGCCATCGCCGACGCGACGCTCGCCCGCGTGTACGACGCCGTCGGGTTCCTGCCGCGCACGTGAAGCCCGTCGTTCTGCGCACGCCGCGGCTCGTGCTGTCGACGCCCGTCGCGGCCGACATCGGAGCCGTCTACGCGCACTGTCAGGACCGCGACCTGCAGCAGTTCACGACGGTTCCCGTGCCGTACACGGTGGCGGATGCTCGCGCCTTCGTCGAGGAGTTCGTACCCCAGCAGTGGGCGCTCGGCACCGAGTGCGTGCTCGCGCTGAGGCCCGCGGGCGGCTCGGAGCTCATGGGCGTCGTCTCGTGGCAGCGGGCACGCGGCGCGGTCGGCTACTGGATGGGCGCTCCCTTCCGCGGGCACGGGTACATGGCCGAGGCGCTGCGCGGGTTGAGTGAGTGGGTCTTCGGCCCCGAGCACGACGTCGACGCCCTGCGGTGGGAGGCCTTTGCCGGCAACCTCGGCTCGGCGCGCGCGGCGCGGGCGGCGGGCTTCCGCTGGGTCGGGCACGGGCCTTGCCAGCTGCCCAACCGCGACGGCGTGCACCCGCCCGGCTGGCACGGCGAGCTGCGTCGCGAGCACCTCGGCACGGTGGAGGCGCTCGAGCGCTGGCCGGTGCTCGCGTGACAGGCTGAGGCGATGCACGAGATCACGCTGACCACGGACCGACTGACGCTCGACCGGCCGCGGGAAACCGATGTCGACGTTGTTCGCGCGCACTGCCAGGACGAAGAGCTGCAGCGATACGTTCCCGTACCCGTGCCGTACGAGCGCGAGCATGCGGAAGGGTTCGTCCTCGGACTCGTACCCGAGTGGGATCGCAACGGGGTCGAGCATGTCTTCGCCATCCGGCGGACGGCGGACGGCGGACGGCCATGATGCTGCTCTTCTCGGGATCGTGTCCTGGCAGCGTGCGCGCGGCTATCTCGGCTACTGGCTCGGCTCGGCTCATCGCGGCGACGGCATCATGACGGAGGCGGTGCGCGGTCTCCTGCCGTGGATCTTCGCCCATGAGGAGGCCGAGACGCTCGCCTGGGAGTGCGTGCAGGGCAACCTCGCCTCGGCCGCCGTCGCGCGCGCTACCGGCTTCCGGTACCTCGGCGACGACGAGATCCAGCACCGCGGCGGCCCCGCCCCCGCGTGGCGGGCGGTCCTCCGCAGGGACCAGCTCGGGACGATGGACCCCTCGAGCTGGGCGCCCGTGCTCGGATGACGGGCGAGCTGCGGTCGAGCATCCGCGTCATGCTCTTCGACCTCGACGACTGCCTCATGGCGCACTCACGTGCGGTCGCGATCGGGCTCGGGCGTGCCCGCGCCGAGACGGGCGGAGCGGTCGCGGCCGCCGACGCCGCTGTAGAGCTGCGGCGCTGGCGCGAGCTCGAGGAGCACCACTACGGGCGCTGGCTGACCGGCGAGCTCGACTTCATCGAGCAGCGGCGCGAGCGGGCGCGGGGCTTTCTGGCGCCATTCGGAATCGTCCCGACGCCCGAGGAGGCCCTCGCGTGGTTCGACCGCTACATGGTCGGCTACCGCGCGTCGTGGAGCCTCTTCGACGACGTGCTGCCCGCACTCGATGCGCTCGAGCGGGCCGTGCCGGGCATCCGTTTCGGGGTGATCACCAACGGCGACCTCACCTTTCAGACCGACAAGCTCGAGGCGATCGGGCTCGCCGACCGCATGACGCACGTCATCGCGTCGGGCGAGGTCGGCGTCGCGAAGCCCGCCGCCCGCATCTTCGAGCTCGCGGCCGCCGCGTTCGGCGTCGACGTCGCCTCGTGCGCGTACGTCGGCGACCGCCTGCGCACCGACGCGGCGGGTGCCGACGCAGCGGGGATGCTCGGCCTCTGGCTCGATCGGCCGCTCGAGGCCCTCGGGGTCCCCGTCGAGGCGGGAGTCATGCCGCCCGACGTCGTGCGCCTCACGACGCTGCTCGACCTGCCGGCGGCTGTCGCCGCCCGCTGACGCGCCGCTCGCCACTCGGCCCTGCTGGCGTCACCGCACCTGCCGCTGCCGCCGCTGTGACCGACATCACACCGCGGCACCGCGCGAGCTGGCCAGCGTGTTCGCAACTCAGGCGGGGCGGCCCGGTCACGACGGAAAGGCCCGTGCCAAACCTTCCCAGCCTGAATTGCGAACTTCGCACTGCGAACCTCGCACTGCGGGTTCACGCGGAGGCGCGTCGGTTCACCGGCGGCGGCGAGCGGACGCGACCGCTGCGGCAACGGCCGCTACTACCTCGTGCCGCCGGAACATCGCCTGGAACCAGCTCACGCGAACCACGATGAAGCCCCTCCCGTACAGCGCGAGATCCCGGCGGTAGTCGCGAGATCGCGCCTCGGTCTCGTCGTGCCATGCGCTGCTGTCAACCTCGACGACCACTCGGTCGCCGACCAGGAGGTCGACACGGCCCACGCCCGCGATCTCAACCTGCGCCCAAGCAGACAGCCCGGCACGGCTGAGGGCGAGGCGCACGAGCGTCTCGGTTCCCGACTCAGCACGCGAATCGAGCCGATCGAAGGTCTCGCGCCTCCGCCGCGGCGAACGCGCCGCGAGCGCCGCAAGGTCTGCGCCCCCAGTCTGCCTTCGAAGAGCGCGCTCTCGAGGATGGCTGCGAAGTGGTCGCGCTCGACGCACCACGCAGCGTGGGCGAGAGCGTCGACGAGCGAGGCGCGCCACAGTTCGCGGTGCCCGGTGTCCCAAGGCCGCCAGTGCAGTACTGCCTCTCGGTCATCCCCGGACAGGAGCGGACGACACCGGTCGCGTGGTGACCTAAGCCGAGATGCTCCGGGCGGAAGCGCGATGTGAGCTGTCTCGCCAGTCGAACGCTCCGCGACCGGCACCCAGATGCCGTAGCTGCGCAGTGCCGTGATGCACGTAGCCCGGCCACCGACGCGAATCGCCTGCAGAAGCGGCTCCGGGGCTCCGGGCAGCACGTACCAGCCCCTCCTCGGGCGGACGAGCTCCCCTCGGTGCACCGCCGCCGCCAGCTGTCGCCCCGTCAGACCGTCTGCAAGGAGTGCGGCCCTCGGAAGACAGAGGGTGTCACGACGGGCGAAGGGCTGACGAGGGTCCATGACGCGACAGGATGCCCGGCGCACGCTTCGACGAGGCGTCGACCTCGGGCATTCGTGGGTTCGGTCGACCACTGCGCCCCTGTGCAGGAGTCGCGTTCGCAACTCAGGCCGAGATGGGTTCGGCCGCCCCGATCTGGTCACGATAGGCGCGCTGGCCTGAATTGCGAACATGGGCGGCGCGCGCGGGGGCGGGCGGCGCGCGCGGGGGCGGGCGGCGCGCGCGGGGGCGGGGCGGGCGGCGCGCGCAGGCGGTGGGGCGCTGAGAGCCTCGCCGCGCACGCGGAAGGGGCGGGGCGCCTGCGCGCGCCCCGCCCCTCGTGCGGCCCTACCACGGCCGCGGCGGCTCCTGAGAGCCGCACACCCGACCCGCTCGCGCGGGACGGACTGCTAGTTCACGTCGTCGTCGACCCAGTCGAACGTCTTCGTGACCGCCTTCTTCCAGTTGCGCATCTGGCGCTCGCGCTCGGAGTCGTCCATGTTGGGCGTCCAGCGCGAGTCCTCCTGCCAGTTGGCGCGCAGCTCGTCGAGCGAGCCCCACACGCCGACCGCGAGGCCGGCCGCGTAGGCGGCGCCGAGCGCGGTCGTCTCCGCGACGACCGGTCGCACGACCGGCACGCCGAGGATGTCGGCCTGGAACTGCATGAGCGTGTTGTTCGCGATCATGCCGCCGTCGACCTTGAGCTCGGTGAGGTCGACGCCCGAGTCGGCGTTGACCGCATCCAGCACCTCGCGCGTCTGGAAGGCCGTCGCCTCGAGCACGGCCCGAGCGATGTGGCCCTTGTTGACGTACCGAGTGAGTCCGACGAGCGCGCCGCGAGCATCCGACCGCCAGTACGGGGCGAAGAGACCCGAGAACGCCGGCACGAAGTAGGCGCCGCCGTTGTCGTCGACCGTCTTCGCGAGCGTCTCGATCTCGGGAGCATCCTTGATGAGGCCGAGGTTGTCGCGCACCCACTGCACGAGCGAGCCGGTCACCGCGATGGCGCCCTCGAGCGCGTAGTGCGGCTTCTCGTCGCCGAGCTTGTAGCCGAGCGTCGTCAGCAGGCCGTTCTTCGAGTGCACGATCTCTTCACCCGTGTTGAAGATGAGGAAGTTGCCCGTGCCGTAGGTGTTCTTCGACTCGCCGGCATCGAACGCCGCCTGACCGAACGTGGCGGCCTGCTGGTCGCCCAGGATGCCCGCCACGGGCACCTCGCGCAGCAGCGAGCTGCTGTGCACGGCGCCGTAGACCTCGGAGGAGGAGCGGATCTCGGGGAGCATCGACGCCGGAACGCCGAAGGCCGCAAGGATGTCGTGATCCCACTGCAGCGTCTCGAGATCCATGAACATCGTGCGCGAGGCGTTCGTGACGTCGGTCGCGTGCACGCCGCCGTCGGTGCCGCCGGTCAGGTTCCAGAGAACCCAGGTGTCGGTCGTGCCGAACATGAGGTCGCCGCGGTCGGCGGCCTCGCGGGCGCCCTCGACGTTCTCGAGGATCCAGACGATTTTCGTGCCCGAGAAGTACGTCGCGAGCGGCAGGCCGACCTTCTGCTTGAACCGCTCGACGCCGCCGTCGGCCGCGAGGCGGTCGACGATGGGCTGCGTGCGGGTGTCCTGCCAGACGATCGCGTTGTAGACGGGCTTGCCCGTGGTGCGGTCCCAGACCACCGCGGTCTCGCGCTGGTTGGTGATGCCGACCGCAGCGATGTCGTGACGGGTGAGGTTCGCCTTCGACAGTGCCGAGCCGATGACCTCGCGGGTGTTACCCCAGATCTCCATCGGGTCGTGCTCGACCCAGCCCGCCTTCGGGAAGATCTGCTCGTGCTCGAGCTGCCCGGTCGAGACGATCGAGCCCTTCTGGTCGAAGATGATCGCGCGGGTGCTGGTCGTTCCCTGGTCGATCGCCAGTACGTAGTTGGCCATGAGGGATATAACTCCTTTGTTATCGGGTCCGGCCGGAGCCGGTGTTCTGGTGGTAGTGGCAGAGACTCGATCAGCCGAGGATCGGCAGGAGCGGCACTGCGGCGAGACCGGCGAGCGCTCCACCGATCAGGGGTCCGACGACGGGAACCCACGAGTACGACCAATCGCTCGAGCCCTTGCCCTTGATGGGCAGCACGGCGTGCGCGAGGCGGGGGCCGAGGTCACGGGCAGGGTTGATGGCGTAGCCGGTGGGGCCACCGAGCGAGGCGCCGATGCCGACGACGAGCAGGGCGACGGGCAGAGCGCCGAGCGCGGCGAGACCCGCACCCTGTTCGGCGCGGCCGAAGCCGATGACGACGAAGACGAGCACGAAGGTGCCGGCGATCTCGGTGAAGAGGTTCCAGCCGTAGCTGCGGATGGCGGGGCCGGTGGAGAAGACCGCGAGCTTGGTGCCCGCGTCGGGCTCCTCGTCGAAGTGCTTCTTGTAGGCGAGGAAGGCGAGCACCGCGCCGATGAAGGCACCGATGAGCTGGGCTCCCATGTAGGCGAGGATCGACAGGAGGTTGACCGGCACTCCCTGGCCGAACTCCTCGGCGCCGTTGGTGACGAGGCCGATGGTGACCGCGGGGTTGAGGTGCGCGCCGGAGGCGTAGGAGACCGTGACACCGGCGAAGACCGCGAGGCCCCAGCCGAAGTTGATCATCAGGAAGCCGCCGCCGAAGCCCTTGTTCTTGATGAGCACGGCGTTGGCGACGACGCCAGCACCGAGCAGGAGCAGCATGGCGGTGCCGACGACTTCCGACAGGAAGACCACTGCGAGATTGTCCACGTTGACTTGTTCCTCTGTTCAGGGTGGTCTCTTCGACCTCGGTTCCGGTCGAAGAGTGTGCTCGTCGACCGGGGTCGTCGAGCGGTTCCGCGTCGTGCAGCGATGCACGTCACGGGGTCTGAGAGGGGATGCGCAGGTCCCGGGGGTGGAGCTATGGGGTCAGGATGCTCTAGCGGGCCTCCTGGGGATGATCGACGTCCACACCGTGGTGGTCGGCGAGGTAATCGGCGGCGGCCACGCGCTCGGCGCGACGCCGTTCGGCGTCCCACCCGAGCACGTCGCCGACGACGTCGGCGAGCTCGTCGAGCACGGCCGAGGTGACGGCGCCCGTGAAGGCCATCGACGTGCGGCGGAGCACGACGTCGACGAGACGGACGACCTGCTCGGTCTCGACCAGGTGCTGCAGCTCGAGGCGCGAGTACGCCGGCGCGGACGTGAGCGGAGCATCCGACCCCGCCGCGATGCGGGCGATCAGGGACTCGGCGCTCGTTCCGTAGCGGTCGAGAAGGATCGAGGCGCGGTCGCGCCCGACGACGGAACCGTGCTTCTGCAGCCACGTGGCCCGCTCGGCGTCGGTCGTGGGGTAGCCGACGGCACCGCCGATGAGGCGACCGTCGGTGCTCTCGGAGCGCGAGCGGCCGATCTTCTTCATGACCTCGTCGGCGAGGTTCTCGCCGAGGGCGCGGAAGGTGGTCCACTTGCCGCCGACGAGGCTCAGCACCGGGATGCCGCCGCGCTCGCCGTGCTCGATGCGGTAGTCGCGCGAGATCTGGCCGGTCGAATCGGCATCCTGCCGCGGCAGCGGGCGCACGCCCGAGAAGCGGAAGACGATCTGCGAGCGATTCACCTCGATGCTCGGGAAGACGTGCTTGACGAGGTCGAAGAAGTAGTCGACCTCCTCATCGGTGCAGCGGATCGGCTGCGACATGTCGTGGGCGAGGTCGGTCGTGCCGACGAGCACGCGGCCCTTGAGCGGGTAGATGAGCACGATGCGGCCGTCGGTGAACTCGAAGAAGATCTCGCGGCCGTTGCACGCCTCGAGCAGCTCCGGGTGGTCGAGCACGATGTGCGAACCCTTCGTGCCGCCCATGAAGCGCGACGGCTGACCGAGCGACTCGTTGGTCTGGTCGGTCCAGGGCCCTGAGGCGTTGACGACGAGCTTGGCGGCGAAGTCGAACTCGTCGCCGGTGACGACGTCGCGCAGGCGCACGGCACCCGACTCGGTCATCCCGACAGCCTCGATGTAGTTCGAGGCGCGAGCGTGGTCGCCCGCGGCGAGGCCGTCGTTGAGCACGTCGAGCGCGAGGCGCTCGGGGTCGTGCATCGAGGCGTCGTAGTAGGTGGCGGTCCACTTGACGTCGTCGCGGAGCTTCGGCAGCTCGCGCTTGGACGCGTCGGCACCGCGGAACTGGTGACGGGGCACGCGGCCGCCGTCGCGCGAGAACGTGTCGTAGA
>JAOASR010000052.1 GCA_030158585.1 Microcella sp. | reverse complement strand
TCTCGACCGTGCAGCTCGACTTCAACCAGCCCGAGCGCTTCGAGCTCGAGTACACCGCGACCGACGGCACCCGCCAGCGCCCGATCATGATCCACCGCGCGCTGCTGGGCTCGATCGAGCGCTTCTTCGCCATCCTGCTCGAGCACTACGCGGGCGCGTTCCCGGCGTGGCTGTCGCCCGTGCAGGTCGTCGGCATCCCCGTCGCCGAGGAGTACGCGCCCTACCTGCAGGAGGTCATCGACCGTCTGCGCGCGCAGGGCGTGCGCGCCGAGCTCGACCGCAGCGACGACCGCATGCAGAAGAAGATCCGCAACCACACGATGCAGAAGGTGCCCTACCAGCTCATCGCCGGTGAGGAGGATCGCGCGAAGGGCGCCGTGAGCTTCCGCTTCCGCGACGGCACCCAGGTCAACGGTGTGCCCGTCGACGAGGTCGTCGAGCGCATCGTGAGCACGATCCGCTCGCGCTCGGCCGAGCTGTAGGGGAGCATCCGATGACGATCGAGAACGAAGCGGATGCTGCGCTCCCGTCGATCGACGGAGTGGCCGCCGAGCCCTCGTCGGGGTTCGCCGCCGTGCCCGACTCGTTCGAGCGGCTCTGGACCCCCCACCGTCTCGTCTACATCGAGAACGGCCAGCAGCCCGACGATGACGCGTGCCCGTTCTGCCGGGCTCCCGAGCTCGACGACGAGCAGGCGCTCATCGTCGCGCGCGGCGAGCACGCCTACGTGCTGCTGAACCTCTACCCGTACAACAGCGGGCACCTGCTCGTCTGCCCGTACCGGCATATCGCGACGTACGACGAGGCCAACCCCGCCGAGGTCGCCGAGATCGGCGAGCTCACGCAGATCGCGATGCGCGTGCTCACGGCGACGAGCGGCTGCCACGGCTTCAACATCGGCATGAATCAGGGCCGCATCGCCGGCGCCGGCATCGCCGCGCACCTGCACCAGCACATCGTGCCGCGGTGGGCGCTCGACTCGAACTTCTTCCCGATCATCGCGAAGACGAAGGCCGTGCCGCGCCTGCTGGGCGAGGTGCGCGACGAGATCGCGGCGGCCTGGCCCCGCTGATCTCGCTGGTCTCGCTGCCTCAGCGCACCTGCCGCACGGCGAACTGCATGCGCGGGTGCGCGTAGGCCTCTTGAGACTCGACGAGCTGCAGCTCGCGCTCTCCCGACTCGAGAGTGGCGGTGAGCAGGTCGAAGACGCTCGAGGCGGTGCGGGCGAGCGCGTCGGCGGCATCGCCGGTGCGGCGGTAGTGCGCGGTGAACAGCGCGGCCGTGACATCGCCCGAGCCGTTCGCCTTCATCGGCAGCTGCGGGGTGGTGACGATCCAGGCGCCGTGGTCGTCGACGACCAGCATCTCGAGCGTTCCCTCGTCGCGGTCGGGGCGCTCGACGCTCGTCACAAGCACGGTGCTCGGGCCCATCGCGCGCGCGAGGTCGACCGACGCGAGCGTCGACTCGAGCGTGTCGGGCTCGGTGCCGGTCAGGTAGCCGAGCTCGAACTGGTTGGGGGTGATCACATCGGCGGCCGGCACGACGCGCTCGCGCAGCAGCACCGGAATGGCGGGGGCGACGAAGCAGCCGCTCCTGGCGTTGCCCATGACCGGGTCGCAGGCGTAGATCGCCGTCGGATTCGCGGCCTTGATGCGGGTGACCGCGTCGAGGATCACGTCGGCGATGCCCTCCGAGCCCTGGTAGCCCGAGAGAATCACGTCGATCTGCGGGAACGCGCCGCGCTCCTCGATGCCCGTGATGACCTCGCGCACGTCGTCGGGGCTGATGAGCGGTCCGCGCCAGGCGCCGTAGCCGGTGTGGTTCGAGAAGTTGACCGTGTAGACCGGCATCACCTCCACACCGATGCGCTGCAGGGGGAACACGGCCGCGGAGTTGCCGACGTGGCCGTACGCCACGGCGGACTGGATCGAGAGAACCTTCACCCTTCGATCATCGCACTCGGGCCGGCCGCAGCTCGCCCCCGGCCGCCGTCACGGCCGCAGCGATGTCGGCCGCCAGGCGCTCGGCCTCTGCGTCGCCGAGGTCGTGCACGGTGAGCCTGAGCCGGTGGTCGGCGGGCACCGTTCCGAGCGAGAACTCGTCGCCGGTGCGCGCGAGCCAGCCCCGTCTCATGAGCCGCTCCGAGACCTCGCGTGCGGGAACGGGCAGTGCCACCCACAGGTTGAGGCCGTCGCCGGCGACCGCGGGCACGCCGTGCGCGGTGAGCAGCTCGGCGAACGCACGGTTGCGGTCGGCGTAGTGCGCGCCCGCGCGAGCGATGCCCTGGGTGACGGCCGGGTCGGTGACGAGGGCGAGCGTGAGTCGCTGCAGCAGGTGGCTGACCCAGGTGGTGCCCGGCGTCAGGCGCATCGCAAGGCGCTCGGCGGTGTCGGGGTCAGACGCGGTGACGGCGAGGCACATGTCGGGGCCGAGGAACTTCGACACCGAGCGCACGAGCGCCCATCGGCGGTGCTCGGGCCCGATGAGGGAGCGGTACGGTGCCCGCGAGAGCATCGAGAAGTGGTCGTCCTCGATGACGAGGACGTAGGGGTGGTCGCTGAGCACGGCGCGCAGCTCGTTGGCGCGTCGCTCCGACAGGCTGACGCCCGTCGGGTTCTGCGCGCGCGGCGTCGAGACCACGGCGCGCACGCCCTGCTCGAGCGCTGCGCGCAGCCCGGCCACGGTCATCCCCTCGTCGTCGACCGCAACGGGAACGGCACGATAGCCGCCGACGCGCACCGTATGGATGCTCGTGAGGAAGCACGGGTCCTCCAGCGCGACCGCGTCGTCGCGCACGAGCGCCTGCGCGAGCAGCCGTTCGACGGCATCGGCCGCCCCGCTCGTCACGGTGAGGCGCATGTCGGCGGGAGCGAGATCGGCGCGCATCCACGCGTCGGCCCAGCGCTCGAGATCGGGATCGATGACGGGCTCGCCGTAGAGCACGCGGTGTCCCACCACTCCCGCGAGAGCGGTTGAGGGGTCGGGGATCAGCTCGGGGTCGGGATTGCCGGTCGCGACGTCGCGCAGAACGCTGTCGGGGGCGAAGCCCTCCTGAGCGACGGGGGAGCGGTCGGCGACCCGCGTTCCACCCCGGCCGAGCGTCACGACGAGGCCCGCCTGCGTGAGCTGCCGATAGGCGGCGACGGCGGTGTTGCGATTGACGCCGAGCCCGTCGCCCAGCGCGCGCACAGAGGGGAGAGCATCGCCCGGCCGCAGCGACCCTCGTTCGATGAGTTCGCGCACGCTCGCCGCGATCTCGGCGGCCGTGCGGCCGGTGATCTCAGTCGTCATGTCTCGATCCATCGCGGGTCAGGGAAGGCGTTCCCCGCCATGCTATCTTTTGGCCTAGGCCAGTGCTACGACGTGGCCAGACACCCGCGCGCGGGCGCGCGCCCTCCTGACGAAGGGAACTCCCTCATGAGCACTGCCGAGACTGGTTCGAGCCGCGTGAAGCGCGGCCTCGCCGAGATGCTGAAGGGTGGCGTCATCATGGACGTCATCGACGCCGAGCAGGCGCGCATCGCCGAAGACGCCGGCGCCGTCGCCGTCATGGCGCTCGAGCGCGTCCCGGCCGACATCCGCGCCCAGGGCGGCGTCGCGCGCATGAGCGACCCCGACCTCATCGACGAGATCATCGCGAGCGTCTCGATCCCCGTCATGGCGAAGGCCCGCATCGGCCACTTCGTCGAGGCCCAGGTGCTGCAGTCGCTCGGCGTCGACTACATCGACGAGTCGGAGGTGCTGAGCCCGGCCGACTACGTGAACCACATCGACAAGTGGCCCTTCACGGTGCCGTTCGTCTGCGGTGCGACCAACCTTGGCGAGGCGCTGCGTCGCATCAACGAGGGCGCAGCCATGATCCGCTCGAAGGGCGAGGCCGGCACGGGCGACGTCTCCGAGGCGACCAAGCACATCCGCACCATCAAGGGCGAGATCAACCGCCTGTCGTCGATGTCGAAGGACGAGCTGTACGTCGCCGCGAAGGAGCTCCAGGCTCCGTACGACCTCGTCGTCGAGATCGCCGAGACCGGCAAGCTCCCCGTCGTGCTCTTCACCGCCGGCGGCGTCGCGACGCCCGCCGATGCGGCCCTCATGATGCAGCTCGGCGCGGACGGCGTGTTCGTCGGCTCGGGCATCTTCAAGTCGGGCAACCCCGCCGCGCGCGCCGCCGCGATCGTCAAGGCCACGACGTTCTACGACGACCCCGCGGTCGTCGCGCAGACGTCGCGCGGACTCGGCGAGGCCATGGTCGGCATCAACGTCGCCGACCTGCCCGCGCCGCACCGTCTCGCCGAGCGTGGCTGGTAGCACTCCCGTCGTCGGCGTCCTGGCGCTCCAGGGCGATGTGCGCGAGCACCTCGCCGTGCTGCGAGCGCTGGGCGCCGACGCGCGCCCGGTGCGCCGCGCCGAGGAGCTCGCCGAGGTCGACGGCCTCGTGATCCCCGGCGGCGAGTCGAGCGTCATGGACAAGCTCGCGCGCGCGTTCGGCGTGCAGCAGCCCTTGCGCGATCGCATCGCGGGCGGCATGCCCGTCTACGGCACGTGCGCCGGCCTCATCATGCTCGCCGACCGGGTGCAGGATGCGATCACTGGCCAGCAGTCGCTCGGCGGCCTCGACGTCGTCGTGCGGCGCAACGCCTTCGGCAACCAGCTCGACTCGTTCGAGACCGACATCGCCATGCCGGCGCTCGGCGACGAGCCCGTGCACGCGGTGTTCATCCGCGCCCCCGTGGTCGAGTCGGTGGGCGAGGGCGTCGAGGTCATCGGTCGCCTCGACGACGGCCGTATCGTCGCCGTCGAGCAGGGCCCGATCATGGGCACGAGCTTCCACCCCGAGGTCTCGGGCGAGCACCGGTTCCACGCGCGATTCCTGCAGAAGGTGAGCGACTCGGTCGCGTCGCGCGGCCGCTGAGCCCTCCGCCCCTCACGATGGGGGCATGAACTGGTACTCGAGCTACCCGCGGCATCGTGCTCGGCAGATCATCGCCGACGCGGTCGCGCTCGCGGTGGTCATCCTCAGCATCGTCATCGCCGTGACCGTCGTCGAGGCGATCCGCGCGCTCGGGTCGTTCGGGCGCGATCTCGAGAGGGCGGGCGAGTCGTTCGCCGGCAACCTCGCCGACGCGGGGGAGCAGCTCGGCGGTGTCCCGCTCGTGGGCGAGAGCATCCGCGTGCCCCTCGATGAGGCTGCGGGAGCCGGTGAGGCGGTCGCCCAGGCGGGGCGCGACCAGCAGGCGCTCGTCGAGTCGGTCGCCGTCGGCACGGGCTGGGTGCTCGTGCTGATGCCGATGATCGCTCTCGCGCTGCTCTGGCTGATCCCACGACTGCTGTTCGCTCGCCGGTCGGGCCTCCTGCGACGGATGCTCGCCGCCGGCCTCACCGCCGACACCCTCGCCGCGCGCGCCATCGCCCGACAGCCGCTGACGCGCCTCGCGGGCATCCACCCCGACCCGGCCGCGGCCTGGCGAGCCGGAGACACCAGGGTCGTGCGCGATCTCGCCGCCCTCGAGCTGCGGCGCGCGGGCGTGCCGTTGAGCGCCCTGCCGTAGACTGGGGCAGTTGTACCGACGCCAAGAGGAGCGAGATGTCCGGGCATTCCAAGTGGGCCACGACCAAGCACAAGAAGGCGATCATCGACAGTCGCCGGGCGAAGTCGTTCGCGAAGCTCATCAAGAACATCGAGGTCGCGGCCAAGATCGGCGGCGCCGACCTGAGCGGCAACCCGACGCTCGTCGACGCGGTGCAGAAGGCCAAGAAGACGTCGGTTCCCAACGACAACATCGACCGCGCGATCAAGCGCGGTGCGGGCCTCACGGGCGACGCTGTCGACTACCAGACGATCATGTACGAGGGCTACGGCGCGGGCGGCATCGCGCTGCTCATCGAGTGCCTGACCGACAACCGCAACCGCGCCGCCGCCGAGGTGCGCACGGGCATGACGCGCAACGGCGGCCAGATGGCCGACCCCGGCAGCGTCGCCTACAACTTCCACCGCAAGGGCGTCATCTCGATCACGAAGACCGATTCGCTCACCGAGGACGACATCCTCATGGCCGTGCTCGACGCCGGCGCTGAGGAGGTCATCGACCAGGGCGGTGGCTTCGAGGTCATCACCGACCCCTCGCAGCTGCTCGCCGCGCGCGCCGCGCTGCACGAGGCCGGCATCGAGTACGACTCGGCCGAGGCCGAGTTCGTCGCAGGGCTCCAGATCGAGGCCGACGCCGAGACGGCCCGCAAGGTCTTTAAGCTCGTCGATGCGCTGGATGAGCTCGACGACGTGCAGAACATCTACACGAACATCTCGCTCACGCCCGAGGTGCGCGCCGCGCTCGACGCCGACGACGAGTAGCGGGAGCCGCCCGTGCTGCGCGTGCTCGGCGTCGACCCCGGCCTGACGCGCTGCGGCGTGGGCGTCGTCGACGTCGACCCGACGCGGCGCGCGACGCTCGTGCACGTCTCGGTCGTGCGCACCGACCCCGATGCGCCGCTCGAGCAGCGCGTGCTCGCGATCGCCGAGGGCGTCGCGGCCCTGCTCGACGAGCACCGGCCCGATGTCGTGGCGCTCGAGCGGGTCTTCGCGCAGCACAACGTGCGCACCGTCATGGGCACGGCGCAGGCGAGCGGCGTCGTGCTGCACGCCGCCGCGGCCCGGGGTCTCGCGGTCGCGCTGCACACCCCGAGCGAGGTCAAGGCCGCCGTCACCGGCCACGGCGCGGCCGACAAGAAGCAGGTGACGGCGATGGTGCAGCGCATCCTGCGATTGGATGCTCCGCCCACGCCCGCCGACGCCGCCGACGCTCTGGCTCTCGCCATCTGCCACGCGTGGCGCCGGGGTGCGACGACAGCGCCCGCGGTCGGGGGGGGAGACGCGCTCACGCCCGCGCAGCGCGCGTGGCGCGCGGCCGAGAAGTCGGCGGCCGCCCCTAGGCTCGACGGGTGATCGCCTCTCTGCGCGGAACCGTCATCGCGCTCGGCCCCGCTCGGGCCGTGATCGACGTGAGCGGCGTCGGCTACGCCGTCGCGATCACCGAGCGCTCCGCGCGCGAGCTGCGCGTCGACGACCGCGTGCTGCTGCACACCGCGATGGTCGTGCGCGAAGACGACATGAGCCTCTTCGGCTTCGTCGACGAGGCCGAGCTGCACCTGTTCGACCTCCTGCGCACCGTCTCGGGCGTCGGGCCGAAGTCGGCGCTCGGCGTGCTGGGCCAGATGGAGCCCGGCGCGATCGCGCGCGCCATCCACGACGACGACGACGCGCCGTTCCGCAAGGTGAGCGGCATCGGCCCGAAGACGGCGAAGCTCATCGTCGTCTCGCTCGCGGGCAAGATCACCGCGCCGCCTGCGTCGGCTGCCGTCGCCGGCCGTGCGACCGGGCCGACCGGAGACGCCGCGACCATGCTCGCGCTCGTCGAGGCGCTCACGGGGCTCGGCTGGCCCGAGCGCACCGCCGTCGAGGCCGCCGAGGCCGTCATCGCCGCCGAGCCGGCAGACGAGCGCAGCGCCATGCCCGTGCTGATGCGCCGCGCCCTCGCGCAGCTCGGGCCCCGGGCATCCCGCCCCGATGATCGGCGAGGCGGAGCATGAGCGACGACATCCTGCGCGGCGACCCCGAGAGCGAGAGCGAGCTCGCCTTCGAGGGCGCCCTGCGCCCGCAGAGCCTCGACGAGTTCGTCGGCCAGCAGAAGGTGCGCCGTCAGCTGCAGCTGCTGCTCGAGGCGGCGACGCTGCAGAACCGCGCGCCCGACCACATCCTGCTCGCGGGCCCGCCCGGGCTGGGCAAGACGACGCTTGCGATGATCGTCGCCTACGAGGGGCAGCGACCGCTGCGCATGACGAGCGGCCCCGCCATCCAGCACGCGGGCGACCTGGCCGCGGTGCTCTCGTCGCTCGTGCCGGGCGAGGTGCTGTTCATCGACGAGATCCACCGCATGGCGCGCTCGGCGGAGGAGATGCTCTACCTCGCCATGGAGGACTTCCGCGTCGACATCATGGTCGGCAAGGGCGCGGGCGCGACGAGCATCCCGCTCGAGCTCGCGCCGTTCACGCTCGTGGGCGCGACGACGCGGTCGGGCCTGCTGCCGAACCCTCTGCGCGACCGCTTCGGATTCACCGCGCACCTCGAGTTCTACGAGCCGGAGGAGCTGCACCGCGTGCTCGAGCGCGCCGCGTCGCTGCTGCGCCTCGACATCGAGACGGATGCCCTGCGCGAGATCTCGGGGCGCAGCCGCGGCACCCCTCGCATCGCCAACCGGCTCCTGCGCCGCGTCCGCGACTACGCACTCGTCCACGGTGGGCGAGCGGACACGACTGCGGTGCGCGCCGCGCTCGACCTCTACGACGTCGACGAGCAGGGGCTCGACCGTCTCGACCGCGCCGTGCTGCACGCGATCATCGAGCGCTTCGACGGCGGGCCGGTGGGCCTCTCGACGCTCGCGGTGTCGGTCGGTGAGGAGGCCGAGACGATCGAGGCGGTCGTCGAGCCGTTTCTCGTTCGCACGGGCCTGCTCGCCCGCACCCCGCGCGGCCGCGTCGCCACGGCTCAGGCGTGGCGCCACCTCGGCCGCGAGCCCCGGGGCGCTGGCGGCGATGACCTATAGTTATGGCTGGCTGCGCGGGAGCATCCCTGACGCCTCGGCCCTGACTCCGCGCTCGCGGCAGACTCTCCCGAAAGGTTCACCACTGCAATGGATCCGTTGACGATCGTCATGCTGGCCATCCTGGCCATGCTCATCTTCTTCATGGTGCGCAACTCCCGGAAGCGCAAGGAGGAGCTCGCGAAGCTCCAGGACAAGATGGTGCCCGGCGCGGAGGTCATGACGAACTTCGGTCTCTTCGGCACGCTCGTGTCGATCGACGACGAGAACAACGTCGCCGTGATCGAGACGAGCCCGGGCAACGAGGTGCGCGTGCACCGTCAGACCCTCGCGCGGGTCGTCGACGAGACCCAGGCTGCTGAGGACGAGTCGACCGAGTCGACCGACGAGGCCGCCGAGGGCCCCGAGCTCAACGTCTCGAGCCTCGACAAGCCCGCTGACGACGCCGGGTCGACGACCAAGTAGCCCGCCTCGGTCGACTCGTGTGCGACGTCGCCGTCGCGCAGCGCTGACCCCTGCAGAAATGAGTACCTGAGGTGGCACGAAGCACACCTGAGCGCAAAGCCCTGCGCTCTCTCGTCTGGCTGCTCGTCATCATCGTCGCCCTCATCGGCGGCAATGCGGCGAGCGTCATCTGGAACGGGGGGTCCTGGACTCCCAAGCTCGCGCTCGACCTCGAGGGCGGCACGCAGCTCACGCTGACGCCGCAGCTGGCCTCAGGGCAGAGCGTCTCGCCCGAGCAGCTCGAGCAGGCGGTCGGCATCATCCGGCAGCGCGTCGACGCCTCGGGCGTGAGCGAGTCCGAGATCAACACTCAGGGCGGTCAGAACATCGTCGTGTCGATTCCGGGTACCCCCGACGACGCGACGCTCGAGCGCATCCGCGCCTCGGCGAAGCTCGAGTTCCGCGCCGTTCTCACGGCCGACCTCGCCTCGTCGAGCACGATCGGCGAAGAGGGTGCCGAGGGCGAGGAGGGCGACCCCAGCGCGAGTCCGAGCCCGAGCGACGGCTCGGCCGAACCGAGCGCCGCGCCGAGCGCGAGCGACCCCGCCGCAGACCCGAGCGCCGACCCGAGCGCCGCCCCGAGCCCCAGTGCGTCGCCCACCGACGCGAGCGACCCCAACTGGATCACGCCGGAGCTGCAGGAGCAGTTCGACTCGTTCGACTGCGCCACCGTCAGCGAGAGCGGCGCCAACATCGCTCCTGAAGACGAGCCCCTCATCACGTGCGAGGCCGATTCTGGCCTCAAGTACATCCTCGGCCCTGTCGAGGTCACGGGCGCCCAGATCGCCGACGCGACCTCGGGGCTCATCCAGTCGGGCACGGGCGTGAGCACCGGCGAGTGGGGCGTCTTCCTCGAGTTCACGGGAGAGGGCACTCAGTCGTTCCGGGAGGTCACCGAGCGACTCGTGACCCTCGAGGGCGTGCGCAACCAGTTCGCCATCGTGCTCGACGGCCAGGTCATCAGCGCGCCCCGCACGATCAGCGCCATCACCGATGGCCGGCCGCAGATCTCGGGCAACTTCACGCAGGAGAGCTCGAAGACGCTCGCCGATCAGCTCAAGTTCGGCGCGCTGCCGATCGGCTTCGAGCTGCAGTCGCAAGACCAGATCAGCGCGACCCTCGGCGTCTCGCAGCTGCAGAGCGGCATCATCGCCGGCCTCATCGGTCTGGCGCTCGTCGTCGCCTACTCGCTCCTGCAGTACCGCGCGCTCGGCGGCGTGACGATCGCGTCGCTCATCATCGCCGGTCTCGTGACGTATCTGCTGATCACCTACCTCTCGAACCAGCAGGGCTTCCGCCTGTCGCTCGCCGGCGTCGCGGGACTGATCATCTCGGTGGGCGTCATCGCCGACTCGTTCATCGTCTACTTCGAGCGCATCCGCGACGAGCTGCGCGACGGTCGCAGCGTGACCGGAGCGGTCGAGGCGGGCTGGAAGCGCGCCTTCCGCACGATCCTCATCTCCGACGTCATCAACCTCATCGCCGCCGTCGTGCTCTTCGTGCTCGCGGTCGGCAACGTGCGAGGCTTCGCCTTCACCCTCGGTCTGACGACGCTCGTCGACCTCATCGTCGTCGCGCTCTTCACCCACCCGATGATGCAGCTGCTCGGACGCACCCAGTTCTTCGGGGGCGGGCACCGCTTGAGCGGCCTCGACCCGAAGGCTCTCGGTGCCGTGTACCGGGGCCGGGCGCAGTTCCGTCCGTCGGCGGCGGTGACGGCGACGAAGAAGGCGTCGTCGAGCCGCGAGGCGCAGCGCCGCCAGACCATCGCCGAGCGCAAGGCCGCTGACCTCCGCGGCGACGGGAAGGACTCCTGATGAGCAACTTCACTGCCTTCGGCAACGACCTCTACACGGGCGCGCGCTCGTTCGACTTCGTCGGCCGGCGCCGCATCTGGTACATCATCGCCGCCGTCGCGGTGATCGTCGCGATCGGCCTCACGGCCCTCCGTGGCGGGTTCGTGTTCGGCATCGAGTTCCGAGGCGGCTCCGAGTTCCGCATCTCGCAGGTGGCCGAGGCCTCCGAGAACACCGCGGCGACGACCGACACGGCGACCGAGGCAGTGGCCGAGGTCGTGTCGGGCTCGAATCCCCGAGTCTCGGTGGTCGGCGGCGACTCGGTGCGCGTGCAGACCGAGCAGCTGACCCCGGATGAGACCGAAGAGGTCAGGGATGCCCTGGCCGAGGCCTTCGCGGTCGAGACCGACCAGATCAGCACGAGCTTCATCGGCGCCACGTGGGGCACCGACATCACGCGCCAGGCGATCCTCGCGCTCGTGGTGTTCCTCACGCTCGCGAGCATCGTCATGGCGCTGTACTTCCGCACCTGGAAGATGGCGCTCGCAGCCATGGTCGCGCTCGTGCACGACCTTGTCATCACGGCCGGCATCTACGGCATCTTCGGCTTCGAGATCACGCCCGCGGCCGTGATCGGGTTCCTGACCATCCTCGGCTATTCGCTCTACGACACAGTCGTGGTGTTCGACAAGGTGCGCGAGAACACGGGCGAGGACGGCCTGGAGTCGCGGCGCACGTTCGCCGAGTCGGTCAACCTCGCGGTCAACCAGACGCTCGTGCGCTCGATCAACACCTCGGTCGTCGCGAGCCTGCCGGTGGCGTCGATCCTGCTGATCGGTGCGTTCCTCCTCGGGGCGGGCACGCTCTTTGACATCGCGCTCGCGCTCTTCGTCGGCACGATCGTGGGCACCTACTCCTCGATCTTCCTGGCCGCTCCGCTCTACGTGCACCTGCGCGAGGGCGAGCCGGAGGTCAAGAAGCAGGGCGGTCGCGCGAAGAAGGCCGTGCCCGAGTCGGGCGCCGTTCGCTGAGGCGGGCCCGCGTAGACTCGCGACGGGGAGGCCGACGATGACGGATACGACGCAGAGCACTGCGACGCTCCGCGCGCTCCTTCCCCGTCTGTTCTCGCGGGCTCAGCCCGTCGGCGGGTTCGAGGGCCTCGTGAAGACGGTGCGCGCCCAGCACCCCAAGGCCGACATCGCGCTTCTCGAGCGGGCCTACCAGGTCGCCGAGCGAGCGCACCGTGGGCAGACTCGCAAGAGCGGCGAGCCCTACATCACGCACCCCGTCGCCGTGACGCAGATCCTCGCCGACCTCGGCATCGGGGTGAAGACGCTCGCCGCCTCCCTGCTGCACGACACGGTCGAAGACACGCCATACACGCTCGACCAGCTGCGCGCCGACTTCGGCGACGAGATCGCGATGCTCGTCGACGGCGTGACCAAGCTCGACAAGGTCAAGTACGGCGACAGCGCGCAGGCCGAGACCGTGCGCAAGATGATCGTCGCGATGTCGAAAGACATCCGCGTGCTGCTCATCAAGCTCGCCGACCGCCTGCACAACGCTCGCACCTGGGGCTTTGTCGAAAGCGACTCCGCTCGCCGCAAGGCGCAGGAGACGCTCGAGATCTACGCGCCCCTCGCGCACCGCCTCGGCATCTCGACGATCAAGTGGGAGCTGGAGGACCTCTCGTTCGCCGTGCTGCACCCGAAGATCTACGTCGAGATCGAGAGCCTGGTGAAGAACCGCACGCCCGAGCGCGAGGCGTTCGTGCAGCAGGTCATCGACGCGATCACGAGCGACCTGCGCCAGTCGAAGATCAAGTCGCAGATCATTGGCCGGCCGAAGCAGTACTACTCGATCTACCAGAAGATGGTCAATCGAGGTCGTGACTTCGAAGAGATCTACGACCTCACGGGCATCCGCATCCTCGTCAACACGATCCGCGACTGCTACGCCGTGCTCGGTGCGGTGCACGCGCGCTGGAACCCGATGCCCGGCCGCTTCAAGGACTACATCGCGACGCCGAAGTTCAACCTCTACCAGTCGCTGCACACGACGGTCTTCGGCCCCGGCGGCCGCCCGGTCGAGATCCAGATCCGCACCCACGAGATGCATCAGCGCGCCGAGTTCGGTGTCGCCGCGCACTGGAAGTACAAAGAGCGCATGAACGCCGGCCGCGGCGCTGTCGAGCAGGGGCGCAGCGACACCGACATGGCGTGGCTCGCCCACATCTCCGACTGGCAGGCCGAGACGAGCGACCCGGGCGAGTTCCTCGACAACCTGCGCTACGAGATCGGCGCGAAAGAGGTCTACGTCTTCACGCCGCAGGGCAAGGTCATCGGGCTGCCCGCGGGCGCGACGCCGGTCGACTTCGCCTACGCCGTGCACACCGAGATCGGTCATCGCACGATGGGCGCCAAGGTCAACGGCCGCCTCGTGCCGCTCGAGAGCGTGCTGAACTCGGGTGACAGCGTCGAGGTCTTCACGTCGAAGAACCCCGATGCCGGGCCGAGCCACGACTGGCTGAACTTCGTCACGAGCACGCGCGCGCGCTCGAAGATCCGCCAGTGGTTCACGAAGGAGCGCCGCGACGAGGCGGTCGAGCAGGGCCGCGACGCGATCGCTCGCGCGATGCGCAAGCAGAACCTGCCGCTGCAGCGTCTCATGACGCAGGATTCGGTCGCCGAGGTCGCCTCCCAGCTGCGCTACGAGACCGTGGATGCTCTCTACGCGGCCGTGGGCGAAGGCCATGTTTCGACGCAGTCGGTCATCGAGAAGATCCTCGCCGCGCTGCACGTCGACGCCGAGAGCGACGACGAGCCGTTCGTCGTGCCGACCCGTGGCCGCACGCCGGTGCGCACGAGCGACTCCGGAGTGCTCGTGCGCGGCGCCCCCGACATCCTGGTCAAGCTCGCGAAGTGCTGCACGCCCGTGCCGGGTGACGAGATCGTCGGCTTCGTCACCCGCGGCACCGGCGTGAGCGTGCACCGTGGCGACTGCAGCAACGTGCAGTCGCTCCTGCAGGAGCCCGACCGCATGATCGAGGTCGAGTGGGCGCCGACCTCGAAGAGCCTGTTCCTCGTCCAGATCCAGGTCGAGGC
>JAOASR010000051.1 GCA_030158585.1 Microcella sp. | reverse complement strand
GCGGAGAATGGGGGATTCGAACCCCCGAGGGCTTGCACCCAACACGCTTTCCAAGCGTGCGCCATAGGCCACTAGGCGAATTCTCCAGCGGCCGCTCTGCGCGAACGCGTGACGACCGAGAGCGATCCTACCCGTAAACTGTTCTCGGCTCCTCGCGTGGCGTCACCTCGGCCAACTCCCCCAGGGCAGAAATGCAGCAAGGGTAACCGGGCTCTGGCGGGTGCGCGAGGGGTCCTTTTTTGTGCGCTGATGCTCGGCGCGGGCAACCGCAGGGCGCAGGCTCTCCGGCGAGCGCGCCCCGCGTCCGCCGTGACTACCGAGGCGCGAGGTCCGTCTTCGCCGGACCCTCGAGCCGCTTGCCCTGCGGCGTGAACCGCGAGCCGTGCGCGGGGCAGTCCCACGACTTCTCGAGGTCGTTCCACGCGAGCGGAGCGCCCAGGTGCGAGCACAGCGGCGACACCGCGCACACGCGTCCATCGACGCGCGACACCGCCTCGAGGTGCCGCCCGTTGCGTCCGGTGTGCCCGTCGCCCTCGGCGGGCGCCGCGGCCGGGGTCGGCGTGGTCAGCACGTGCGCGAGGCCCTTTCCGTACCACCAGGCGACCTGCGCGTTCGCGGCGATGCCGGTCAGCAGCGACCGCGGCATCGCCGGCCGGCGCCCCATCTCGCGCGCCCAGCCGGGCAGCTCGCCGTCGAGCAGCCGCGCGCTCAGCTGCAGCGCCGCCTGCACGGCGTTCGTCATGCCCCACTTGTCGTAGCCGGTCGCGAGCGCGATGCGGCGATGCGTGAACGGCACCCATCCGACGAAGGGGATGCCGTCGGTCGGCTCGTAATCCTGGGCGCTCCAGACGTGGGTGCGCTGCGCTCCCGGCCACTGCTCCTCCGCCCACGCGGTCAGCTCGGCCACGCGCGCAGCCGGTGACGGGTTCTTCCCGCCGGGGCCGTCCGTGCCGTGACGGCCGACGATGTGGCCGGCTCCGCCGACGACGAGCAGCTCGCCGCTGCTGCCGAGCGACGAGCCCGCGGCGACGTCGGGCGTGGTGCGCACCGAGCGGGAGGGCGAGTCGACGCTCAGGTACTGCCCCTGCGGGAGCATCCCGGGCACTCGGAACGCGGCGGCGTACGAGCGCTGCGGCGTCATGCGGGCCCAGTAGAGTCCGCGGTCCATGATCGGGATGCCCGTCGCGAGCACCACGCGATCGGCCCAGATGCTCGCCCGCGAGGTCGTGACCTCGACGAAGTCGTCAGTCGTGCCGACCGAGTAGTCGACCGAGCCTCCGCCGGCGGCGCGCGACGGCGCGCGCACGCCCGTGACGCGCAGGTCGTCGATGATGACCCCGCCGCGCGAGCGCAGGTCGGCGGCGAGGGTCGCGAGCACGTCCATGGGGTCGAACTGGGCCTGGTCGGGCAGCATGACGGCGCCGTGCGTCGCGTAGGGCAGTTCGAGCGCGTCGGTCAGCTGCGTCCCGAGGCCGACGGCGCGGGCCACCTCGTGCTCCTTCTCGACCTTCCGGTGCCCCTGCTCGGTCTCGGCGTAGCTGTAGCCGTCGCGGCGCTGCACCTCGATGCCGTGCTCGGCGGCGTAGCGCAGCATCCACGACTGGCCCTCGCGGTTGGCCTCGACGTACGCCTCGAGCGCGCCGCGCGTGGCGTGCGCGGCGATCTGCTGCAGGTGGCTGCCCTGCAGGAGCGACAGCTTGGCGGTCGTGTTGCCGGTCGTCACGGCGCCGATGCGGCGGCCCTCGACCACGGCGACGCGCTGGCCGGCGCGGGCGAGCAGCAGGGCGGTCGTGAGGCCGGTGAGGCCGGCGCCGACGACGATCACGTCGTAGCGGGCGTTCTGCTCGAACTCGTCGGTCTCGATGTGCGGGGCGCGGTCAAGCCAGAGAGAAGTCATGGGCGCCACGGTAGGCACGGGCCCCCTCACAGGAACACCCCGTTGCACCGGCGCGACGACGGGCGTACGGGGTGCAGCCCCGGCGCCGACAGCCCGGTGCCGACAGCCAGGGTGCGACAGCCCCGGTGCCGACAGCGCGGGTGACGAAAGCCCCTGGGTGCCACCAAGGCCCCGCACCTAGGCTGGCCCCGATGGCCAGAAGCATCTACCTCACGTCCGCCGAGGGCAACTCGGGCAAGTCGTCGATCGCGCTCGGCGTGCTCGACACTCTCGCGCACAAGCTCGAGCGCGTCGGCGTCTTCAGGCCCGTCGCGCGCGGACGCGGCGAGGGCGAGCGCGACTACGTGCTCGAGCTGCTGCTCGCCCACTCACGCGTCGACCTCGCCTACGACGACTGCATCGGCGTCACCTACGACGACGTGCACGCCGACCCCGAGGCGGCCCTCGCGCGCATCGTCGACCGCTTCCACGCCGTCGAGAAGCAGTGCGATGCCGTCGTCATCGTCGGCAGCGACTACACCGACGTCTCGAGCCCGACCGAGCTGAGCTTCAACGCGCGCGTCGCGGCGAACCTCGGCGCTCCGGTGCTGCTCGTGCTCGGCGGGCGGGCCACGGGCCAGTCGGGCGCGCGCGGACTTAGCGACACCGACGCCCGCAGCGCCGACGACATGCGCCGCGCCGCCGAGGTGAGCGTCGCCGAGCTCGAGCACGCGCACGCGCAGCTGCTCGCCGTCGTCGTCAATCGCGCCGACCCCGACGCGCTCACCGACATCGAGGCCGCCGTGCGCGAGGTCGCGCCCACCGCCCTCGTTGCCGCCGTGCCCGAAGATCGCTACCTCGTCGCGCCGACGGTCGAGGCGGTCATGCAGGCGTGCGACGGAGTCTTCGTGCGTGGCGACGAGCAGTTGCTGCGCCGCGAGGTCATGGCGGTCGTCGTCGCCGGCATGACCATGGAGAACGTGCTGCCCCGCCTCATCGAGGGCGCCGTCGTGCTCATCCCCGGCG
>JAOASR010000050.1 GCA_030158585.1 Microcella sp. | reverse complement strand
CGAAGCCCATGTTCTCGGCGACGGTCATGTGCGGGTAGAGCGCGTAGTTCTGGAAGACCATCGCGATGTCGCGATCCTTCGGCGGCACGTCGGTGACGTCGCGATCGCCGATGAGGATGCGGCCGTCGTTGACCTCTTCGAGGCCCGCGAGCATGCGCAGGGTGGTCGACTTGCCGCAGCCGGAGGGGCCGACGAGAACGAGGAACTCGCCGTCGGCGACCTCGAGGTCGATGGCGTCAACCGCGGGAACGGTCGAGCCCGGGTACAGACGCGTTGCTTTGTCGAAAGTGACGGAAGCCATGCTGATTACTCTCCTTCACCGGCAGGTACGTGCCGGACGATCCGTTGTGAATGGATAGATGACGCAGGTCATCGATGAGCGACGCTGGTCATCGCTCGCCAGTATGCCACTTCTGTCGCCGTGCGCCGATTCGGGGGATGCCCGGGGCCGCCGCCAGCGTCGGTAACGATCGTGAGACATCCTCTTCGACTGGCCGCCTCATCGTCGTCGCCGTACTATCCTTCGGGGCCTTGTGCACCCTGACGCCGTTCCGGCGCTCGTCCAGCGCCCGGAGTCCAGCCACGAAGTAGGGAACCATGACCGACAGCGGATCACCGCGCGCGAAGCAGTCGCGAACCGACCGCCGCGTCGAAGCCCGCGAGAAGGCCCGTCAGCTGCGCGCCGAGCACAAGAAGAAGGAGCGCCGCACGCGCTGGCTCCTCCAGGGCGGCATCGCCGCCGTGCTGCTCGCGATCATCGTCATCGTCGCACTCGTGCTCACGAACTCCATTCGCCCCGAGCGCGGGGGTCCGCGCAACATGGCCAGCGACGGCATCAAGATCGCCGAGGGGCTGACGGCGGTGCAGACGCCCGGCATCGCTCCGGGAACCGAGCCGGTGCCGAGCGCCCCCAATGAGCCCGGCGTCGTCGCGATCACCATCTGGGTCGACTACCTCTGCCCCCTCTGCGGCGAGTTCGAGGCCGAGAACGGAGAGCTCATCCGCACGCTCGTCGAGTCAGGCGCCGCGACGGTCGAGTATCACCCCATCGCCATCCTCACGGCCCTCTCGGCGGGAACGCAGTACTCGCTGCGCGCCGCGAACGCCGCGGCCTGCGTCTCGAACTACAACCCCGACGCTTTCTTCGACTTCAACGAGGCGATGTTCGCCCAGCAGCCCGAAGAGGGCTCCGAGGGCCTCACCGATGAGCAGATCATCGAGATCGCCCGTGATGCGGGAGCCACGTCGACCTCGCTCGAGCGCTGCGTCGACGACGGCCGCTTCACCGAATGGGTCAAGGCGGCGACGACGCGTGCGGGCAACGGTCCGCTGCCGGTCGAGGGAACCGAGGTCGAGAACGTGCGCGGCACCCCGACCGTGCTCGTGAACGGCGAGCTCTACAACCCGTCGTACCCCTTCGACTCGACCGAGTTCTCGCAGTTCGTCCTGTCGGCCGCCGGCGACGAGTTCGCCGCCTCGCCGTCGCCCTCTCCGTCGCCGGCTCCGTAGCTCACGCGACGGCGGCCGCTATTCTGGTGGGGCCGCCGCTGCCCCGTTAGCTCAGCTGGTAGAGCAGCTGTCTTGTAAACAGCAGGTCGCAGGTTCGAATCCTGTACGGGGCTCCGAACCCCCTGTTCGAGGGCTCCGCACGGAGCCTCCTCGCGGGCAATACCCCCGATGAGGGGGGCTTTTCATCCGGGCCGTCCCCCAGTCCAGGGGTGATCCATTCGTTTTTCGACTGTGCTCGGTTGCCCCATCGGCACCGCGGGTCGTACGGTTTTCACAGCGGCCGGGGGGCCGCGTCGAACAGCCGGGGGGCTGGTCGAATCTCTTAGCCGGTTTCGGGGGAAACCTAATGCTGCGGTCACTTCTTGTAGGTTCTGCGCTCGCCACGAGCGCCATCCTCATCGCACCGATCATCGGCGGAAGCGTCGACGTCGCGGACGTGCTCAGCGCCCGCACCGTGTCGGAGGGCGTCTCGGCGATCACCATCGTCGACGAGTCCGCTGTCGACCCGGGTGCGTACGTCGAGCTGCGCCAGCGGGCGACCTCGTCGTCTGCTGCCGCTGAGTCGAGCGACGACGACTCGACGCCGTCGAAGGAGACGCCGTCGGGCGCCGACGGAGACGCCGAGCCGACGCCGAGCGCGACGCCGTCGAGCGCCCCGACGGCATCGGCCACGGCAGCGCCGGGATCCGGCAGCGTCGGGTCGGCCTCCGGTTCGACCGGGGCGCCTGCCCAGCCGAAGCCCTCGGGTCCTGCGCCGGTGCCGAGCCCGACGACTCCCGCGCCCGCTCCGACGCAGGCCGCTCCCGCGCCGACGCCCACTGTGACCACCCCGGCCTGCGCCGGCATGCCGGGCGGCAGCACCGCCGGTGCTCCCAGCCGCACCTCGGCCGGTGGTGTCGCGGGCACGACGTCGGCCGACCTCGCGCAGTTCGCGCAGCGCTTCAACGAGATCCGCGTCGCCAACTGCCTGCCGCCCGTGCCGTTCGCGAACATCCGCTACGACTCCTGCATGGAGAACCGCCTCTTCTGGATGGCCGAGGACCCCTCGACCGACCCGATGAGCGCGTGGGGTCACGTCGGCTCCGTCCGCAGCGACGGCGTGCCGAGCGTCGGCTGCGACGGCAACCTCGCCGGCGGCTCGAACAACTCCGGCGCGACGGTCGCCCAGAAGTGGTGGGATTCCTCGAGCCACCGCACCTCGCTGTACAAGCCGAGCTACACCGGCAGCACCGCCGGCGTCTGCGTCCTCTTCGCGATGACGCACGGCGGCGTGCCGAACGAGCCGTACAGCTTCACGCGCGCCGCGGCGCGCTGGGTCAGCTGCTGATCCTCTAGACCCCCCGTGCGGCATTCGTGTCGCAACCGCTGTCCCCGCAGCGCTGACGAGCGGGCTCGCCCTTAGGCTGAGCCCGCTCGTTGGGGTTAACGGGCACTACCGCTGCGAAGGGGATCGACGATGACACGACCGGGCTGGGGCATTCTCGCGACGGGCGGCATCGCTCACGCGTTCACGCGCGACCTCGTCGCCGAGGGTTTCACGGTCGCTGCGGTGGGATCGCGCCGCCTCGAGGCCGCGCGCGACTTCGCGGCGGCCCACGGCATCCCTGCGGCGCACGGCTCGTACGAGCAGCTCGTCGCCGACCCGTCCGTCGACATCGTCTACGTCGCGACCCCGCACTCGCATCACGCCGAGCACGCGCTGCTCGCGATCGCCGCCGGCAAGCACGTGCTCGTCGAGAAGGCCTTCACCCTCACGCAGCGTCAGGCCCAGCAGGTGGCCGACGCGGCCGCGGCGGCGGGTGTCGTCGTCATGGAGGCGATGTGGACGCGCTTCCTTCCCCACATGACGCGCATCCGCGAGCTCGTGCACGGCGGAGCGCTCGGCGAGGTGCGCACGGTTCTCGCCGACCACACGCAGTCCCTCCCGCTCGACCCCGCCCATCGCCTGCAGAACCCCGCGCTCGGTGGCGGCGCCCTTCTCGACCTCGGCATCTATCCGGTCTCGTTCGCGGTCGACGTTCTGGGTCTTCCGACGCAGGTGACGGCGCGCGCCGCTCTCACCGCGACGGGCGTCGACCGTCAGACGGCGATGGTGCTCGAGTACGACGACGGGCGCCAGGCGGTGCTGCAGACCGCGCTCGACACGGCGGGCCCGAACCGAGCGGCCGTCATCGGAACGGCCGGCTACCTCGAGATCGAGCGCACCTTCTACGCGCCGACGACGACCACCCTGTTCGACCCTCACGGCGAGGTCGTCGAGCGCTTCGCTCCTGAGGTGCGCCAGCGGGGCATGCAGTTCCAGGCGCTCGAGCTCGAGGCGCGCGTCGCCGGCGCTGCCCCCACGACCCTGCCTCTCGACGAGTCGGTCGCGATCATGGGCGTGCTCGACGAGGTGCGCCGCCAGATCGGCGTGCGCTACGCGGCCGATCTCGAGGCCTGATCGGCCGCGGTTACCATGGTCGGGTGACCGCGCCGGATGCTCGACACGCGCCCGACTCGGGGGCGCCGCATCGCGGCGCGGGCCTGCGGGCTCTCGTCGCGCGCCACCCGCGCGCGCTCACGGCGACGGCGATCGCGGTGTCCTCCGTCCTCCTCTCCGGCGCAGCGGTCTCGGCCGGCGCGGTGGTCGGCGAGTCCCGCCTGGTCGGCACGAGCAGCTCTGCGGCGATCGAGACCGCGCCCTCCGCGACCCCGACGCCCGAGCCGACGCGGGCCCAGCCGACTCTCGTCGGCGAGCCGGTCCGGCTGCGCACGTGCTCGGTGTCGAGCCTCGCGGCCGACGGCCGGCTCGGCGAACTGGTGGGCGCCGTGGTGAACGCCGAGACCGGCGAGGTGCTCTTCGGCCGTGCGGCAGACGCTCCGGCCCGCCACGGCAGCGTGCTGAAGGTGCTGACAGCGGCGGCCGCCCTGCGCGTGCTGGGTCCCGATCACCGGCTGACGACCCGCGTCGTCGCGGGGCCCGAGCCCGGTCAGGTGGTGCTCGTCGGCGGCGGCGACGCCACGCTCAGCGCCCTCGCGCCCGGCCAGGAGAGCGTCTACCGGGGCGCTCCCAAGCTCGCTGATCTCGCCGCTCAGACTGTCGCGGCGTACGCGGCGGCGTCGCCGGAGGCGCCTCAGATCACGCAGGTGCTCGTCGACGCGAGCTACTGGAACCCCGCCGACCGGTGGGATTCCTCGTGGGTCGAGGAGGTGCGCACGATCGGCTATCAGTCGGCGGTCACGGCCTTGCAGGTCGACGGCGATCGGCAGGATCCGACGCGCGACACGAGCCCTCGGTCGACCGACCCGGTCACTCGCGCGGGCGAGGCCTTCGCCCTCGCGCTCACGGCCGCGGGCAACCCTGGCGGTCGGCCGACGGTCGCCCCCGGCGCGGCGGCCGGAGGCGCCGAGCTCGCCGTGGTGCGCTCGCAGCCGGTGAGCCTGCTCATCGAGAAGATGCTGATGAACAGCGACAACACCCTCAGCGAGATGCTCGCGCGGGTCGTGTCGAAGGAGTCGGGCTTCGACGGCTCCGCGGCGTCGCTCACCCCCGCCTTCGCCGCGGCGCTGCAGCCGTACGGCGTCGCGCTCGACCCAGGACTCGTGGTGCGCGATGGCTCGGGACTCAGCCCGCTGAACGCCGTGTCGCCCCTCTACTACGCCCGACTCATGGATGTGATCGCCGCGGGCGAGGGCACGCTCCCGGTGCTCGCCGCAGGGCTCCCGGTGGCGGGCGAGACGGGCTCGCTGGCGAGCCGATTCGCGGGCGCGGCCGCCGACGCACGCGGTGCGGTCGCGGCGAAGACCGGCTGGATCACCTCGGCCTACTCGCTCTCGGGCATCATCTCGGCGGCCGACGGCACGACTCTCACGTTCGCCTTCTCGGCCATCGGCGATGTCGACGGCACGGCCCGCATCGCACTCGATGAGCTGACAGCGGCGGTCTACCGCTGCGGCGACAATCTCTCTGCCCGCTGACCCCGACGCCGACCGAGGATTCCCATGACCCGCGCTCTCCTGATCATCGATGTGCAGAACGACTTCACCGAGGGCGGCGCTCTCGGCGTCGACGGGGGAGCCGCCGTCGCCGCCGCGATCACCGCCCACGCCCGCTCGCACGCCGCCGAGTACGCCCTCGTGGTCGCCTCGCGCGACTGGCATGACGCGACGGGCGACAACGGCGGGCACTTCGCGACGGATGCTCCGCCGAACTTCGTGACCACGTGGCCGGTGCACTGCGTCGCCGGGTCGACGGGCGCCGAGTACCACCCCGCCATCGACTCCTCGCTCATCGACGTGCACGTGCGCAAAGGACAGGGCGTGCCCGCCTACTCGATCTTCGAGGGCACGACCGATGAGGGCGGCACGCTCGTCGCACTGCTCGACGAGCACGGCATCGACGCGGTCGACGTCGTGGGCATCGCGACCGACCACTGCGTGCGGGCGTCGGCGCTCGACGCTCTCGCGGCGGGCCGCCGAGTGCGCGTGCTGAGCGACCTCGTCGCGGGGGTCGCCCCCGACCCGAGTGCGGCGGCGCTCGCCGAGATCGTCGCCGCCGGCGGAGAGGTCGCGCCCGCGGCATCCTGACGCGCGGGGGAAGAACAGCTAGACGAGCAGCTGGTGCTTCGCGAGGTCGCGGTAGAGCGGCACGTCGCGCACGAGCTCGCTGTGGGTGCCGGTGCCGACGACGCGGCCGTGCTCAAGCACGACGATGAGGTCGCTGTCGACGACGGTCGAGAGCCGGTGGGCGATGACGATGAGCGTGCGGTTCTCGGCGACCGCGTCGATCGCCTCGCGCATGAGCTGCTCGTTGCGACCGTCGAGCGACGACGTCGACTCGTCGAGCAGCAGGATCGGCGCGGCCGCGAGCAGCGCCCGCGCGATCGCGAGCCGCTGGCGCTCGCCGCCCGAGAGCATGACGCCGTCTTCGCCGACGGGAGCCTCGAGCCCGAGCGGCGACCGGTCGAGCACCTCGCCGAGGTTGACCGAGCGCAGCACGGCGATGCACTGCTCATCGGTCGCGTCGGGGGTGCCGAGCAGCAGATTGTCGCGCAGCGTGCCGGCGAGCACGGGGGCGTCCTGCTCGACGTAGCCGATGCGACTGCGCAGCTCGGTGCGGTCGAGAGCGCGGATGTCGACGCCGCCCATGCGGATCACGCCCGACGTGGGGTCGTAGAAGCGCTCGACGAGGGCGAGCACGGTCGACTTGCCGGCGCCGCTCGGGCCGACGAGCGCGACGCGCGCGCCGCGCGGCACGTCGAACGTGACGCCGCGCAGCACAGCGCCCTCGGATGCAGCGGCCGACCGGCCCGCATCCGCGACCGCATCCGCGACCGCATCCGCGACCGCCGCGCCGGACAAGGTGCCAGGCTCGGCCGCCTCATCCGTCGCCTTCGCCGACGCCCGCTCCTGCGCCGCGAGCGCCGCGACCGCCTCGGCCGCCGCTTTCTCGGCCTCCGTCCGGTGAGCCCGCTCCGGGTACGAGAAGTGCACGTCGTGGAATGACACCGCGGCCTCGGTCGGCACGTCGGGCTCGGGCACGATGCCGGCGTCGCTCTCGCTCTCGCTCGGCAGGGCGATGATCTCCTGGATGCGACCGAGCGCCCCGAGGGCCGAGTTGACCGAGGTGATCGCCCCGAACGCCTGGCCGAGCGGCCCGATGAGCAGGAACAGGAAGAGGATGAACGCGACGAGATCGCCGATCTCGATCGCGCCCGTCGCAACCCGGAACCCGCCGACGCCGAGCACGACGAGGAACGACACCTGCAGTGCGATCGACGAGATGGGCACGACGAGGGCCGAGATGCGCGCGACGCGGATTCCCTGCTCCCACGCGCCCCGGGCATCCTTCTCGACGGCGGCGATCTCGCGGTCGGTCGCGTTCGCGGCGCGCACGGTGCGCACGGCCGAGATGGCGCGCTCGACGGCCGCGGCGAGGTCGCCGACCCGCTCCTGCGCCTTGCGCGAGGCGACCCGGATGCGCCGCGAGAGCACGACGACCGTGACGACCGACACGGCCACGACGAGCAGAGTGAGGCCCAGCAGCGTCGGGTCGATGAACGCCATGGCGATGATCGCGCCGACGAAGGTCAGGCTGCCGCCGATCGCCTCGACGAGGCCCTGCGTGAGCACGGCGCGCAGCAGGGTGGTGTCGCTGCCGACGCGGCTCACGAGGTCGCCCGTGCGGCGCTCGTCGAACTGGGCGATCGGCAGATGCAGCAGTCGGCGCACGAGCGTGCGACGGCTCGAGAGCACGACGCCTTCTCCCGTGCGCTGCAGCAGGTAGTGACCGAAGCCGCTCAGCAGGGCGGCGACGATGACGAGCGCGACGAGCGCCCCCACGAGCGGCCCGAGCGACTCGCCCGCCTCGACGCGCGCGATGACCTGGCTGACGAGCAGCGGCTGGGCGAGCGAGGCGATCGCGCCGAGCACGCTGATGACGATGACCCACGACAGCACCGTGCGGTGCTCGAGCAGGTAGGGCAGCAGCTGCCCGAAGGTCGCGCGCGGGCCGGCGTCGGCCCCGCGGTCGCGGCCGAATCCTCGACGAGAGCGGGCGGGGGCGGGGGTCGAGCTCATGCCTCCATCCTGGCGGAGTGCGCCTTCGCGCACGCCGTGGTGATCGCCGCCCGAGCGTCGCAGGGCAGGTCTATGCTCGACTCTCGTGCCAGCGCCCGTCATCACCGCCCAGAAGCTCACGAAGAAGTACGGCGACTTCACCGCCGTCGACGGCATCGACTTCGAGGTCGCGCCGGGCGAATCGTTCGGTCTGCTGGGCCCCAATGGCGCGGGCAAATCGACGACCATGCGCATGGTCGGCGCGGTCTCGACGCGCACGAGCGGCGACCTGCAGATCCTCGGTCTCGACCCGAACGACCACGGCCCCGACATTCGCTCGCAGCTCGGCGTCGTTCCCCAGCAGGACAACTTGGATCAAGAGCTGCGCGTCCGCGACAACCTCCTGGTCTACGGCCGCTACTTCGGTCTGCCGCGCTCCGTGATCGCCGAGCGGGCGGATGCCCTCCTCGAGTTCGCGCAGCTGGCCGACCGCACGAAGGCCAAGGTCGACGACCTCTCCGGGGGCATGAAGCGCCGCCTCACGATCGCCCGTGCGCTCATCAATGAGCCGCGCATCCTGCTGCTCGACGAGCCGACGACGGGTCTCGACCCGCAGGCCAGGCACATCCTCTGGGACCGCCTGTTCCGCCTCAAGGAGCAGGGCACGACCCTCGTGCTCACGACCCACTACATGGATGAGGCCGAGCAGCTCTGCGACCGCCTCGTCGTCGTCGACAAGGGCCGCATCATGGCCGAGGGCTCGCCCGCTGCGCTCATCCGCGAGTACTCCAGCAAGGAGGTGCTCGAGGTGCGCTTCGGCAGCGACAAGAACGCCGAGGCGGCCGAGAAGCTGAAGGGCATCGGCGAGCGCCTCGAGGTGCTGCCCGACCGCATCCTCGTCTACAGCGCCAACGGCGAGGCCGAGCTCGAGCGCATCACGCACCTCGGCCTCGAGCCGATCACCTCGCTCGTGCGGCGCTCGAGCCTCGAAGACGTCTTCCTGCGCCTCACGGGCCGGAGCCTGATCGAATGACCAGCACCCACACCCCCCGCACTCCCGATCGAGAGGATGCTCGGCGCGCGCTCGCCGCAGGCAGCGCCCCTCGCCGCTTCGGCTCGTGGTACATCGCCGAGCACCGCATTCGCGCGATGAAGGGCTACGCGGGCGACGCGATCTTCCAGAGCTTCGGCAACCCGCTCATCTACCTCTTCGCGCTCGGCGTCGGGCTCGCGAGCCTCGTGCCGCAGGGCGTCGGCGGCGTCAGCTACCTGCAGTTCGTCGCGCCGGCGCTCATGGCGTCGGCGGCGATGACGGTCACGGCGAACGAGACGAGCTACCCCATCCTGCTCGGCTTCAAGTGGAACCCGATCTTCTTCGGCATGAACGCCTCGCCCATCACGGGAGCGCAGATCGTCAACGGCATGTTCATCCACATCGCTCTGCGCACAGTGGTCACCGTCGCGATCTACTGCGGCATCATCGCCCTGTTCGGCGCGATCACCTCGCCGCTCGGCTGGCTCGCCATCTTCGCGGCGGCGGCCACGGGCCTCGCAATTGGCGCCGCGATCTCGAGCTACACCTCGACCATCACCGAAGACAAAGGGCAGATGGCGATGCTGCAGCGCTTCGGCATCACGCCGCTGTTCCTGTTCTCGGGCACGTTCTTCCCGCTCGAGCAGCTGCCGCCCTTCCTGCAGCCGATCGGCTGGATCTCGCCGCTCTGGCACGGCACCGAGCTCGGCCGCGTGCTCACCTACGGCATGGACGAACCCGCGTGGCTCACCGCGACGCACGTCGGCCACCTGGTCGTGCTCTTCGCCGTCGGGCTGTGGGCGACGCGCCGCCACTTCACGAGGAGGCTCGACAAGTGACCGCGGCCCCCTCGACCTCGACGAGCGCGAGCCGGCCGCTCGGGCGGCAGCGCAGCGCCCTGTACGCGGGCAACACCGGTGCGGTCATCCGCCGCGGTCTTCTCGCGACGCGCAGCACGAACTACCTCGTCGTGCTCAGCGGCTTCTTCGAACCCGTCTTCTATCTGCTGTCGCTCGGCATCGGCTTCGGCGCGCTCGTCGGCTCGGTGCAGACCTCGACCGGCCAGGAGGTGCCGTACGCGGCGTTCATCGCCCCGGCGCTGCTCGCGGTCTCGGCGATGAACGGCGCCGTCTACGACTCGACCTGGAACGTCTTCTTCAAGCTCAACTACTCGAAGCTCTACCAGGGCATGCTCACGACGAGCCTCGGCCCGCTCGATGTGGCGCTCGGCGAGATCTTCCTCGCCCTCCTGCGCGGCGCGATGTACGCCGTCGGCTTCATGGTCGTCATGCAACTCTTCGGCCTCAATCTGGCCTGGACTGCCCTGCTCGCCCTGCCTGCGGTGCTGCTCATCGCGTTCGGCTTCGCGAGCCTCGGCATGGCCATCACGAGCTACATGAAGACGTTCCAGCAGATCGAGTGGGTCACGTTCATCATGCTGCCGATGTTCCTGTTCTCGGCGACGTTCTACCCCATCACGGTCTACCCCGAGCCGATCCAGTGGCTCATCCAGGCGCTGCCGCTGTGGCACGGCGTCGAGCTCGTGCGCGGGCTCACGACCGGAGCCCTGAGCGGCATGATGCTCGTGCACGTCGGCTACTACCTCGTCATGATCGCGATCGGCATCGTCTTCACGACGAACCGCCTGCGCGCCCTGTTCCTGAAGTAGCGCCGCTCGCGCGGCAGGCGACGGATGCGAACGGTGCCCGCCCCCCTTGCGGGGTGCGGGCGCCGTCCGTTCCGGTGTCGCGACTACGGCCGCGCGGTGTACACCGTGCCGTTGCCCGGCAGCACGTAGATCGTGCTCGCCTGGCCCGTGTAGGCGCGGTCGGGGCTGTCCCAGTTGCCGTTGCTGTTGGTGAACGTGAAGCCGAACGAGCTCGGCGCGTTCGAGAGCGTCACCTTCCACCAGTGGCGGCCGTTGATGAAGCCCTCGTAGGCCATCGGGAAGGTGCCGCTGAGCCCGTTCCAGGTGTGGATCGAGTAGCTCGTCGCCGACTGCCACTCGGCGAAGTGCACCGTGACGCCCGACGTGGGCGGCGGCGGGGGCGGCGGGGTGCTCGGGGTCGCGGCGTACGCCTTCGTCTTCTCGTTGAAGGTGATCGTGTAGGTCGTGTTGGCGCTCACCGCGATGTCGCCGCCGCCCTGCGCGGCGGTTCCGGTGAGGCCCGTTCCTCCGTAGTTGAGACTCCAGTCGCCCTTGACGTCGAACTTGAAGCGCTGCCCCGCAGCCGAGCCGAAAGACACGTTGGAGGCGGTCCAGACGTCGCCCGACTTGGTCATCGGCGTCGACAGGCCCCAGCTGTTGTTCGTGCCGCGCACGTAGAGCGAGGTCCACGCGCTGCCGGCCGGCCGGTACTTCTGGATGAACTGCGCGTAGCGCGTCGCCCCCGTGCCCGACGCGACCTCGCCGACGCGCAGCACCGTCATGCCGAGGTACGGGAAGCTGTCGAACGCCTGGTTGACGTTGTCCCAGCCGTTGTTCGACGTGATGCCGCCCGCGAGCGCGTTCTCACCCTTGACCTTGACGCCCTGTCGGCCCGCCTCGGCGCCGATCCAGCCCACGAGGGTCTTCGCCTGCGAGTACTGCGGCGCGAAGTTCTCGTCGCTGAACTCGAGGCACGTGAAGTGCAGGATCACGCCGCGGCCCGAGTCGGCGACGCGCTTCGCGAGACCGACGATGTTGGCGTAGCCGCGACCGGTCCCGGCCGCGTTCATGTCGACGCTCGTCTGCACGAGTCCGGCGGCGACCTCCGCCGCACGCGGCGTCGGGCCGGTCATCGACCAGTGCACTCCGGGAATCTTGTAGCCGATCTCGGCGCCCGGGAAGGAGGTGCCGAGGGCAGCGAGCACGGTGTCGAGCATCCGCTCGCCATGGTCGACGAGGCTCTTGTTGTACCAGTCGACGAAGTCCTTGCCGTAGGTCGTGTTGCGGTAGTCGCCCGACGAGAAGAAGAAGCCCGCGTTGCTCGGCGGCTGGATCTGCGTCTGCGCCGTCAGGGTCGAGCCCCACGCTGCGTTGACGCCCGCGATCGTGCCGTACTTCGCGACCGCCCACTGCTGGAAGCTCTTCACCGCGAGCGGCGAGTAGGCCTGCAGCCCGCCGCGCGTGGGGTACCCCGTGCCCGAGTCGTGGCTGTTGTACGAGGGGTAGCGCAGCTCGCCGGCCGGGCCGAGCGAGACGTTGATCTCCTGCATGCGGTTGGCGTACGTCGTGCCGTAGCGCGCGACGAAGGCCTGCGTGAACGCCTGGTACTCGTTGGCGACGACCGGTGTGGCCCAGCCCTGCACGGTCTCGTTGGAGACGTTGCCCTGCTCGCTGCGGTGCTTGAGGCCATTGGTGCCGAGCGTGATGCCGTTGTAGACCGTGCCGGCGTATTTGCCCCACAGCCACGACGGCAGCGGGATGCTGCAGGTGTCGCCGACGTTGCCGCCGCACTGGTGGAACGAGAAGATCGGCACGATGTCGAGCCCGCGGCTCGTGATGGTCGAGAAGACCTGATCGTAGTAGCTCCAGTTGAACTGGTTGTCGCCCGCGCCCTCGACCTTGCCCCACCAGACGTCGACGGTCACGGCGTCGACGCCGTATGACTTCACGGCGCTCAGCTGACTGCTGAACTGGTTCCAGTCACTGACCTCGAGCGGTGCCATGACGTTGGCGGTGAAGTCGGGATTGCCGGTCGCGGTCGCGGCGGTCGCGGTCGACATCGAGGTCGGCGCGACGAGCAGCGATGCGATGATCGCGAGCCCGAGGCCGATGGCCCCCGTCGCGGATCGTGCAGATCGAGTTCGCATTGATTCTCCATCCGCAAGGAGGGCGACATCGTCGTCGCGCTGGGCCCCTCGCAGGGGGAGTATCACCCGGCTCGAGCGGTCATGCAAACGGTTCCAGAAGTTTCAGGTCTCGGACCGCTCGTTCCAGGCGGATACCCGGTCGTTCCACCCCGAAGGGCCCCGTTCCCTGTGGAACGAGGCCCTTCGACAGGAAAAGAAAACGCTTCCAGAACCGACCCGTCTCCGGGCCGCTTCCGGGCGAGATCAGCCGCGGATGATCCGCAGCGCCTGCGCCGTCGCGAGAGCGGCCTCGGCCGCCTCGGCGCCCTTGTCCTCCTTCGAGCCCGGCAGGCCGGCTCGGTCGAGGCCCTGCTGCTCGTCCTCGAGCGTGAGCACGCCGAAGCCCACGGGCTTGCCCGTGTCGAGGGCCACGCGCGTGAGCCCGTCGGTCGCCGCGGCCGAGACGTACTCGAAGTGCGGGGTTCCGCCACGGATGATGACGCCGAGAGCGACGACCGCATCGGCGCCGTTCTCGAGAGCGGCCTTGCTCACGACAGGCAGCTCGAACGAGCCGGGTGCCGCGTACTCCACGATCGTCGCGCCCGACGCCTCGAGCACGCGACGCGCGCCCGCGAGCAGGCCCGCGCTGATCTCGGCGTGCCACTGACCCGCCACGATCGCGACCGTGAGGCCTGTTCCATCGACGTTCAGGGTCGGGCTTCCGGCTCCGCTCATGCGCTGCGTCCTTCCATCTGGGCGTACACGGGGGCGGAGGTGATGCTATCCGGAAGGCGGTGACCCATGCGGTCGCGCTTCGCCGACAGGTAGCCCTGGTTGTCGTCGCCGACGCCCACGAGCAGCGGCACGAGCGAGCTCACCTCGATGCCGTACTGCGTGAGCTGGCGCTGCTTCTCGGGGTTGTTCGAGAGCAGGCGCACGCGGCTCACGCCGAGGTCGCGCAGCATGTCGCTCGCCGCCTGGTAGTCGCGCGCGTCGGCGGGAAGGCCGAGCGCGAGGTTGGCGTCGAGAGTGTCGTAGCCGTCCTCCTGCAGGCGGTAGGCCTTGAGCTTGTTGATGAGGCCGATGCCCCGGCCCTCGTGGCCGCGCATGTAGAGCACGGCCCCGCCCTGGCGCTGGATGACATCGAGCGCGGCGTCGAGCTGCGGCCCGCACTCGCACTTGAGCGAGCCGAACGCCTCGCCGGTCAGGCACTCGGAGTGGACGCGCACGATCATGTCGTCGTGGGGCATCCCGCTCACGATCGCGACGTGGTCGGCGCCGGTCTTGCGGTCGCGGTAGGCGCGCATCGAGAACGGTCCGTGCGTGGTCGGCACCG
>JAOASR010000049.1:2043-14312 GCA_030158585.1 Microcella sp. | reverse complement strand
ATCGCGGGAGGTGCCGTCGACCACGTCGTCGACCGCGTGCGCGACGGCTGGGCCATGGTCGTCGTCGCGGGCGGCGCGGGCCTCCTCGTGCGCGCGAGCGACGTGCTCTCCGAGCAGCAGGTCGCGGCGCGCATCGTCGATGAGCTGCCCGACCCGCTCGAGCCCGGCGTCGTGCACCTCGTGCGCGGCAGCGTCGAGCACGGCTTCGAGCTGCCCGAGCTCAGGATCGGCCTGCTGAGCGAGACCGAGTTCTACGGCCGCGCCGTCGGCTACGACTCGCGTCAGCCGAAGAAGCTCGCGAGCCGCCGCAAGAACGTCGTCGACCCGCTGCAGCTGAAGGCCGGCGACCACGTCGTGCACCAGACCCACGGCATCGGCCGCTTCGTCGAGCTCGTGCAGCGCGAGGTCGCGACGGGCGGCGGGCGCAAGGCGATGAAGAGCACGCGCGAGTTCCTCGTCATCGAGTACGCGCCCTCGAAGCGCGGCTACCCGGGCGACAAGCTCTACGTGCCCACCGACCAGCTCGACCTGCTGACGCGCTACGTCGGCGGCGAGGCTCCGACGCTCAGCAAGATGGGCGGCAGCGACTGGTCGGCCGCCAAGGGCAAGGCCCGCAAGGCCGTGCGCGACATCGCGGTCGAGCTCGTGAAGCTCTACTCGGCGCGCATGTCGAGCCGCGGGCACGCGTTCGCGCCCGACACCCCGTGGCAGCGCGAGCTCGAAGAGGCCTTCCCGTACGCCGAGACGCCCGACCAGCTCACGACGATCGACGAGGTCAAGCGCGACATGGAGTCGCCCATCCCGATGGATCGCCTGCTCGCCGGCGACGTCGGCTACGGCAAGACCGAGGTCGCCGTGCGCGCCGCGTTCAAGGCCGTGCAGGGCGGCAAGCAGGTCGCGATGATCGTGCCGACGACGCTGCTCGTGAAGCAGCACATCGAGACGTTCGCCGATCGCTTCGCCGGCTTCCCGGTGCACGTGCGCGCGCTCAGCCGGTTCCAGACCGACAAGGAGGCGAAGGAGACGATCGAGGGCCTCGCCCGTGGCACGGTCGACGTCGTCATCGGCACCCACCGCATCCTGAGCCAGGGCGTCGCGTTCAAAGACCTCGGCCTCGTCATCATCGACGAGGAGCAGCGCTTCGGCGTCGAGCACAAAGACGCGCTCAAGAAGCTCAAGACCAATGTCGACGTGCTCGCGATGTCGGCCACGCCGATTCCTCGCACCCTCGAGATGGCCGTGACGGGCATCCGCGAGATGTCGACCCTGGCGACACCGCCCGAAGACCGGCACCCGATCCTGACGTTCGTCGGGCCCTACAGCGACAAGCAGGTCGCCGCCGCGATCCACCGCGAGCTGCTGCGCGAGGGCCAGGTGTTCTACGTGCACAACCGCGTCTCGAGCATCAACCGCGTCGCCGCGCACCTCGCCGAGCTCGTCCCCGAGGCGCGCATCGCCGTCGCCCACGGCCAGATGAGCGAGTCGACGCTCGAGCAGGTCATGGTCGACTTCTGGGAGCGCCGCTTCGACGTTCTCGTCTCGACGACGATCATCGAGACCGGCCTCGACGTCGCGAACGCCAATACGCTCATCATCGACCGCGCCGACAAGTACGGGCTGTCGCAGCTGCACCAGCTGCGCGGGCGCGTCGGCCGTGGCCGCGAACGCGCGTACGCCTACCTGCTCTACGACGATCTCAAGCCGCTCACCGAGACGGCGCACGACCGCCTGCAGACCCTCGCCGCGAACACCGACCTCGGCGGCGGCATGCAGATCGCGATGAAAGACCTCGAGATCCGCGGCGCCGGCAACCTGCTCGGCGCCGAGCAGGCCGGCCACATCGCGGGCGTCGGGTTCGACCTCTACCTGCGCATGATCGGCGAGGCCGTGAGCGCCTTCCGCGGCGATGCGGCCGACGAGCAGACCGAGCTGCGCCTCGAGCTGCCGGTCGACGCGCACATCCCCGAGGAGTACGTCGAGAGCGAGCGCCTGCGCCTAGAGGCTTACCAGAAGCTCTCGACGGCGGCGGGCCCCGCGAGCCCCGATGATGCGCTGGATGCTGTGCTCGACGAGCTCGCCGACCGCTACGGTGACCCGCCGCAGCCGGTGCTCACGTTGCTCGCCGTGTCGCGCCTGCGCCGCCAGGCCCAGGCGCTCGGACTCAGCGACGTCGTCGTCATGGGCTCGAACCTCCGCATCGTCGGCAAGGAGCTCCCCGACTCGCGGCAGCTGCGCCTGCAGCGCATGTACCCCGGCTCGAAGTACTTCGCCCAGCAGAAGGTCGCGACGATGCCGCTGCCGAAGGACGCGAGCGACGACGACCTCATCGCGTGGGTCGGGTCGGCGCTCACGAACCTCTACGCGACGGAGCCGGCGCCGTCTGCCGCGCCCTCCACCTGACGATCGGGTGCGACATCGCTCCCGGTTCGCTGGGGGCGGGGGCCGCTCTCGGGAGGGCCGGGTGAGCATCATCGGGCGCGGCGCTGCGCCGCGGTTCCCCCGATGAGTCTGGAGCACCACATGATCGCCACTCGAACCCGCTCGATCATCACCGCGGCCGCCGTTCTCGGCCTGCTGAGCGCGCCCGCGGCCGCCCACGCCGCCTCCGTCAGCGACGACGGATCCTCCGGCCGCCCGCTCGCCGCCGAGCTCAGCGGCGCCAACGAGGTCGGCGCGACCCCCGGCGCCTTCGTCGGCGACCCCGACGGCATGGGCACGGCGAACGTCACGGTCAACGTCGGCCAGGGCGAGCTCTGCTACGACATCGCCTTCAGCGGCGTCGCGCCGATCTTCGGGCACGTCCACGTGGGCGAGGCCGGGGTCAACGGGCCCGTCGTCATCACGCTCGCCGCGGTCGCGGGAGCCGAGGGCGTCGCCGCCGGGTGCGTCGACGCGCCTCGCGAGCTGCTGCGCGACATCGTCCGCGATCCGGGCGCGTACTACGTCAACATCCACAGCGACGAGTTCCGCGCGGGCGCGATCCGCGGTCAGCTCGAGCGCTGACGCACGTCGAGGGGTGAGGGCGGGGCGCTTCGGCGCTCCGCCCCTCACCGCGTCTCGGGGGTCTCCGCGTCCGCGTCGGCAGTCGGCTCCGGCTCCGGCTCCGGCTCCGCCTCGGTGAACGTCACCGGCGCGAGCGCCCGCGGGAACCGCCGCGAGCCCGGCACGCGGTGCACGTCGTACACGGCGACCGGCACGAGCACGAGCGTGCGCAGGTCGAGCAGCGCGTGCAGCACGATCGCGACGACGATGCTGCCGCTCAGCACGTACGCGGCCGTGAGCAGGAGCCCGACGACGAGCGTGCCGACCACGCCAGGAACCCCCTGGTAGGCGTGCAGCGCCGCGAACAGCAGCACCGCGAGGCCGAACGCGCTGAGCGGCTCGCCCGTCACGACGAACAGCAGCGCCGGTAGGCACAGCCGGAACAGCAGCTCCTCGACCACCCCTGCGTTGACCGCGAGCGCCGACGCCCAGCCGAGCTCCGGCCGGTTGCGGGGCAGCAGCGCGGCGATGTCGCCGATCATCACGACGCCGCCCTCGCGGCGGGCGGAGCGCACGCCTACGACGGTGAGCGCCACGGCGAGGCCGACGGCGAGCGCGAGGACGAGCATCCCGATCGGGCCCTGGACCCAGCCGACGACGGCCGCGACCCAGCCGACCGATCGCGCCGCGTCGAGAACCGACCCCGTGAGCGGATGCACGACCACGGCCAGCACGATCGCCGAGCCGCCGAACAGGAGCATCGACTCGATCAGCCAGCGCCGCATCATCGCCTGGCGCTTCGCCGTCGAGCGGTAGCGCCGGAAGCGGGAGTACTCGCGGCGGTCCTTGCGGATCGCCCGCCAGATCAGGAGCGCGACGAGCCCCAGCGCGACCGCGAGCGCGATGCCGCGGCTGAGCGGGTCGTCGGGGGTGAGCACGGGGCCATCCTCGCAGGGGCGGATGGGCGGGGGCGGATGGCGGCTGGCGGATGATCGGCTCGCGAGCGGTCGCCTCCCAGACAGCGGTGCCAGCATGAGCCGACCGCGCGCCGCGGCACCCTGCGCGCCGCACCCTGCACGCCGCGCACAGCACGCCGCCCGCGGCCCCGCACGAAGGAGCGACCCCTGAGCACTGCCGACGTCGGACTCCGCTCCTCGCGCGGCCCGATCCTGCTCTCGCTCATGGTCACCACGGGCCTCGTCGCGATCGACGCCACGATTCTCGCGACTGCCGTGCCGACGCTCGTGGCCGAGCTCGGCGGATTCGAGCAGTTCCCGTGGCTGTTCTCGATCTACCTGCTCGCGCAGGCGGTCTCGGTGCCGATCTACGCGAAGCTCAGCGACGTGCTCGGGCGCAAGCCGATCATCCTCATCGGCATCGGGCTCTTCCTCGTGGGCTCGATCCTCTGCGGCCTCGCCTGGAGCATGCCCGCCCTCATCGCCTTCCGCGCCATCCAGGGCCTCGGGGCCGGAGCTGTGGGGCCGATGTCGATCACGATCGCGGGCGACATCTACTCGGTCGCCGAGCGCGCCAAGGTGCAGGGCTACATCGCGAGCGTGTGGGGAGCATCCGCCGTCGTCGGCCCGCTGCTGGGAGGCCTGTTCGCCGAGCTCGACGCGTGGCGCTGGATCTTCTTCGTCAACATTCCGCTGTGCCTGCTGGCGGGGTGGATGCTCATCCGCTCGTTCCACGAGACCGTCGAGCGCCGCACCCACCGGGTCGACTACCTCGGCGCGGTGCTCCTGACGGTTTCACTCGCCCTGCTCCTCCTCGGCGTGCTCGAGGGCGGTCAGGCGTGGGCGTGGCTCTCGTGGCAGAGCGCCGTCGCGTTTGGCGTCGGAGGAGCGCTGCTCGTCGCGTTCGGGCTCGTCGAGCGCAGGGCATCCGAGCCGATCCTGCCGCTGTGGGTGTTCTCGCGCCGCCTGCTGCTCTCGACGACGCTCGTCTCGACCGGCATCGGCGCGGTGCTCTTCGGCCTCACCTCGTACGTGCCCACCTACCTCGAGGGGTCGCTCGGCGTCTCGCCGCTCGTCGCGGGCCTCGCGCTCGGGGCGCTCACGATCGGCTGGCCGATCTCGGCCGCGCAGTCGGGGCGCCTGTACCTCTCGCTCGGGTTCCGCCGCACGGTGCTCATCGGCATGACGCTCGTCATCGCCGGGCCCGCCGTGCTCGCCGCCTTCGCCGCGGTGCCGTCGGTCGCGATCGTCGCCGTCGCGTGCTTCATCAGCGGACTCGGCATGGGACTCGTCGCGACCCCCTCGCTCATCGCCGCCCAGTCGAGCGTGCCGTGGAACGAGCGCGGCGTCGTCACCGGCACCAACCTCTTCGCCCGCTCGATCGGCAGCGCCGTCGGCGTCGCCATCTTCGGAGCGATCGCGAACGACATCATCGGCCGCGAGGGCGCCGGGATCTCGGCCGGAGTGACCCCCGAGCAGATCGTCTCGGCGTCGGCGGCGGTCTTCATCGCGACCCTCGTCGCGGCGGTCGCGACCCTCGCCGCCGCGGCGACGATGCCGCGCACGCCCGTGCTCGCGGCCGCCGACGCGCACGCGGCGCCCGGCGCCCCCGGGGCGCCGGCCGCGAAGGCCGCGAGCTCGACCTCCGCGCACGCCTGACCCGCGCCGCCCCGTGCGCCTGGCCCGCGCCGTCCCGCGCGCGCCTGACCCGCGCCGTCCCGCGCGCGCCTGACCCGCCCCGCCCCGCGCACGCCTGACCCGCGCCGTCCCGCGCGCCGGACCCATGCCGTCCTCCCCGCCGCCTCTATTCGAGTGGTTCCGGGCAAACGGCGTGCCCGATTCCACATGAGTTGCCCGAATCGGCCCGAAGTGCGACCGCCGTCCGCCGCGAGTGTGCGTGGCCGCACTCGAGCGAGCCGATCGCTGCCGGTCGGCGCACTCCGCGCTGTTTCGGGCATGCAGTACGCCCCGGGGCGCGCGGTGTGCCCGAAACAGCGCGGAGTGCGCGAGTGCATTCGTCGGGCGCGCGGCCGAAGCGCGGCACGGCGCATCGCGCTCGACTCGTACTGTTCGGGGCGCGTCGTACGCTCCGGGGCGTACGAGTTGCCCCGTAGAGGACGAAGCGGCGCACGGGCGGTCGCGCGGCGGCCGAGGTGCGGCCCCGGTGGGAGGATGACCGCATGAGCTCGCCGAAGCCCGACTCGCCCGCCGCCGACGCCCCCGCCGACGCCCCCGCGGGCACCCCCGTCGAGCCGCACCCCGCCCTCGACGCCCTTATCGGTGTCATGCGCCGCCTGCGCGCACCCGGCGGCTGCGCCTGGGATGCCGAGCAGACCCACGAGAGCCTCACCAAGTACCTCATCGAAGAGGCCCACGAGCTCGTCGACGCGATCGAGCACGGCACTCGAGACGACATGCTCGAAGAGCTCGGTGACGTGCTCTACCAGGTGCTCTTCCACGCCGACATCGCTGCCGCTGATCCGGATGCTCCCTTCACGATCAACGACGTGGCGGCCCGCAGCATGCAGAAGATGGTGGGCAGGCACCCCCACGTGTTCGCCGACGTCGTCGCCGATACTGCCGACGAGGTCTCGGCCAACTGGGAGACGTGGAAGGCCGCCGAGAAGCCCTCCCGCTCGAGCGTGCTCGACGGGCTGCCGGGCGGGCTGCCCGCGCTCGTGCGCGCCGACAAGGTGCTGAGCAAGGGCGCCGCGCTCGGCGTCGCGCCCACGATGCCCGCCGCCGCGCCCACGATGCCGGCCACCGCGCAGGGCGTCGAACCCGAGGCGACGAGCCACCCGACGACCGCCGCCGAGCACGAACCCGCCAACGAGCTGGCCCTCGGCGAGCAGCTCCTCCGCCTCGTGGCGCTCGCCCGCACCCACGGCTGGGACGCCGAGCGCGCCCTGCGCTCGGCGACCCGCGAGCTCGAGGCGAGCATCCGCGCCATCGAGAATTCATCGACTTAGCGCGCGCCGTCCTCGACACCGAGTGACGCCACTGCCAGACTCGGCCGCATGAACCAGGCTCCCGCGATCGCGGTCGAGAGCGTCGCCCGGAGCTTCGGCCCCGTGCACGCCGTGCGTGACGTCAGCTTCGAAGCCCACGCGGGCAGCGTCACCGCCCTCATCGGCCCCAACGGCTCCGGCAAGACGACGCTGCTGCTCATGCTCGCGTCGCTGCTCGTGCCCGACCACGGCACGATCCGCATCGGCGGGCACGACCCCGTCGCCGACCCCCGCGCCGTGCGGCGCGTCATGGGGTGGATGCCCGACGTGCTCGGTTCGTGGGCCACCCTGACCGTGCGCCAGACCCTCGAGACCACCGCGCGCCTGTACGAGATCGACGCTGCACAGGCCCGCATCCGCGCCGCCGAGCTCATCGACCTCGTGGGTCTCGATGAGCTCGCCGACCAGCCGACGCGCGTGCTGAGCCGTGGCCAGAAGCAGCGCTTGAGCCTCGCGCGGGCCCTCGTGCACCGCCCGAGCGTGCTGCTGCTCGACGAGCCGGCCTCGGGCCTCGACCCGGCCGCGCGCATCGACCTGCGCGTGCTCGTGCGGCGGCTCGCGAACGAGGGCGCGGCGATCCTCGTCTCGAGCCACGTGCTCGCCGAGCTCGACGAGATGGCCGACGACGCCGTCTACCTCGACCATGGCGTGACGGCCTCGCGCGCGAGCGTCGAGGCGAGCCGAGCGACGGTGCGCGACTGGCGCATCAGGGCGCTCGACGCGGCAGCGCTGACGACGGCGCTCACCGAGCTCGCCATTCCGACCAGCGGCGCCGACCACCTCGGCACGCTCATCCCCGTCGCGGGCGAGGCCGATGCCGCCGCCCTGCTGACCCGCCTGACCGCCCACGGCGTGCAGATCAGCGCCTACGGCCCCGCCGTCGGCGACCTCGAGCACACCTTCCTCGACCTCGCGAAGGGCGGCCGCTCGTGAGCCCCTGGATCACCGGCCTCGGCACGATCGCCGCCCTCGAGCTGCGCCAGCGCGTGCGCAGCGTCGCGTGGCTCGTGCTGCTCATCGTCGTCTTCGTCATCGTCGGCATCGTGACGCTGCTGCTGTGGTTCGCGCTCGCCCAGTTCAGCGACGAGGGCGCTGACAACGCCGCGATCTACTCGAGCATCATCTTCTTCGTGCTGCTCGTCGGCACGCTCGTGACGCCCGCAATCTCGGGCGGTGCGATCAACGCCGAGCGCGACGCGGGCACGCTTGCGACGACCCAGGTCACGCTCGTGAGCGCGCCGCAGATCGTGATCGGCAAGTTCCTCGCCGCCTGGACGATCGCCCTCACCTTCCTCGCCGCCGCGCTGCCGTTCGTGATCCTCGCGGTCGTCGTCGGGGGAGTCCCCTTCCTGACGCTCGTGAGCTCGCTCGGCGTGCTCGTCATCGAGCTCGGCATCGTCGCCGCGATCGGCGTGGGGCTCTCGGGCCTGCAGACGCGCGCGCTGTTCTCGGTCGTCACGACGTACCTCGTCGTCGCCGCGCTCAGCATCGGCACCCTCATCGCGTTCGGTCTCGGCGGGCTCGCGAACCAGAGCGAGGCGACCAACACCTACATCCCGGCCGACTACTCGAGCGGCGACATCGATCCGACGACCGGCTACCCCGAGAACCCTGACGAGATCGAGTGCCTCGAGCCGCAGGTCTCGACGTACAGCGTGCCGCGCTTCGATCGGGTCTGGGCGTTCCTCGCCGCGAACCCCTACGTCGTGCTCGCCGACGCCTCGCCCACGACCTTCGATCGCAACGGCAACCCTGAAGACCTCTTCGGCGGCATCGGGCTCGGCATCCGCGCCGCGCAGGTGCCGCCCGAGCTCGAGTCGGTCTACGACGAGTGCGAGAACCTGAGGAGCGGCTTCCAGGAAGGCGACGGCGACTACCAGACCCCCGAGGAGATCTACAACTCCACGGTGCCGAGCTGGTTCGTCGGCCTGATCATCCACGTCGTGCTCGCGGCCCTCGCGCTGTGGGGCGGCATCGCCCGCACCCGCACGCCGGCACGCATTCTGCCCAAGGGCTCGCGCATCGCCTGAGCCGAGCCCTGACGCGAGCCCTGACCCGAGCGCAGCATCCGCCGCGACGAAGCGGCCAGCGCCCCTCTGACAGAATCGACGCATGGCCAGCCCGGTGACCCCGCCTCGCGGGATGCGCGACTTCCTGCCCGGTGACAAGGCCCGCCGCGAGCACGTGCTCGCGCGCATTCGCGGCGTGTATCGCGCCCACGGCTTCGACGAGATCGAGACCCCCGTCATGGAGGACGCGGCGCGCCTGCACGCGGGCCTCGGCGGCGACAACGAGAAGCTCGCCTTCGCGGTCATGAAGCGGGGCCTGACGACGGATGCCCTGCGCGACGCCGCGACCCCGCTCGACCTCGCCGACCTCGGTCTGCGGTTCGACCTCACCGTGCCGCTCGCGCGCTTCTACGCGAGCAACCGCGGTCAGCTGCCCGGCGTCTTCCGGGCCATTCAGATCGCGCCCGTCTGGCGCGCGGAGCGCCCGCAGAAGGGCCGGTTCCGCCAGTTCGTGCAGTGCGACATCGACATCATCGGCGAGCCCGGCGTCATCGCCGAGATCGAGCTCATCGCGGCGACGTCGAGCGCGCTCGACGCGCTCGGCATCCCGGGCTGCACCATTCGCATCAATGATCGGCGTCTGCTGACGAGCATGCTCACGGTGCTCGGCTTCGCGCCCGAGGCTCACGCCGAGGTGCTCATCACGCTCGACAAGCTCGACAAGATCGGCACCGAGGGCGTGCTCGGCGAGCTGCGCGAGCGCGGCCACGCGGCCGACGCGATCGAGGCCCTCGCCGCGGTGCCGGCCTTCGCCTCGTTCGGCGCGGAAGCGGCATCCCCCGCTGACGGTTCGGGCGGGCACCACGCGCCCGCCGCGGGCGGCGCGCTCACGGCCGAGTCGATCGCGTCGCTCCTGCCCGCCGGCGTCGACGAGGCCGCCCTCACCGACCTCGCCGCGATCGCCGCGGGCCTCGGCCACGCGGCGCCGCTCGTCTTCGACCCGTTCCTCGTGCGCGGCATGGGCTACTACACGGGCCCGATCTTCGAGGTCGCCCACCCCGAGCTCGGCTACTCGCTCGGCGGCGGCGGACGCTACGACGGCATGATCGGCCGCTTCCTCGGCACCGAGGTTCCGGCGACGGGCTTCTCGCTCGGCTTCGAGCGGCTCATCGACCTCGTCGAGCTGCCCGCTGACGACGGCGAGGGCGACGCGGCCCTGCTCTACGACCGCGACGTCGCGCCCGCCGATCTGCTCGCGCTCAAGACGACACTCGTCGCCGAGGGAGCCCGCGTGCGCCTCGTCAAGCGCCCCAAGAACATGAAGACGGCCCTCGACCAGCTCGCCGCCGACGGCTTCGCCCGGTTCGCGACGGTGAGCGCGAGCATGGCGGCGGATGCCTCGGCTCTCGAGTGGCGCGCCCTCGAGCCGAGCGCCTGAGCCCGCCCCGCTCGAGCCGCGCGCCGGAGCCGCACGGCCGGCGCTGAGCGCGGCCCGAGCCGGGCATCCGTCGGCGAGTAGGATTCGATGCGGACGACCACCACCGTCGCGTCCGACTTCCCCACTTGTTAGGAGACCCATCCGTGGCAGCTATCGAGGCCGTTGGAGCCCGTGAAATCCTCGACTCGCGAGGCAACCCGACCGTCGAGGTCGAGGTTCTGCTCGATGACGGCACCGTCTCGCGCGCGGCCGTGCCCTCGGGTGCGTCGACCGGAGCGTTCGAGGCCTACGAGCTGCGTGACGGCGACAAGGGCCGCTACCTCGGCAAGGGCGTGCTCAAGGCTGTCGACGCCGTCATCGACGTGCTCGGCCCGGCCATCGAGGGTCTCGACGCGAGCGACCAGCGTCTGATCGACGCCGAGCTGCGCGCGACCGACGGCACCGACAACAAGTCGAAGCTCGGCGCCAACGCCATCCTCGGCGTCTCACTCGCCGTCGCGAAGGCCGCCGCCGACTCGGCCGACCTGCCGCTCTTCCGCTACCTCGGCGGCCCCAACGCGCACGTGCTGCCCGTGCCGATGATGAACGTCATCAACGGCGGCGCGCACGCCGACACCGGGGTCGACGTGCAGGAGTTCATGATCCTGCCGATCGGTGCCGAGAGCTTCACCGAGGCCCTCCGCTGGGGCGCCGAGACCTACCACGCCCTCAAGGGCGAGCTGAAGGCCGGCGGCTTCGCCACGGGCCTCGGCGACGAGGGCGGCTTTGCCCCTGACCTGGCCGGCACGACCGCCGCGCTCGACTTCCTGCTTGCCGCGATCGAGAAGGTCGGCTTCACGCCGGGCAAAGACATCGCGCTCGGCCTCGACGTCGCCGCGACCGAGTTCTACCGCGACGGCGCGTACCACTTCGAGGGCCAGCAGCGCACCGCGACCGAGCTCGCCGCGTTCTGGGCCGACCTCGTGAAGAACTACCCGCTCGTCACGATCGAAGACCCCATGTCGGAGGACGACTGGGACGGCTGGGCCGCGCTCACGAGCGACATCGGCGGCGCCGTGCAGATCGTCGGCGACGACCTGTTCGTCACGAACCCCACGCGCCTCGCCGACGGCATCGCGCGCGGCACCGCGAACTCGCTGCTCGTGAAGGTCAACCAGATCGGCTCGCTCACCGAGACGCTCGACGCCGTGTCGCTCGCGCAGCGCAGCGGCTACACCGCCGTGCTCTCGCACCGCTCGGGCGAGACGGAGGACACGACGATCGCCGACCTCGCCGTCGCGACCAACTGCGGCCAGATCAAGACCGGTGCGCCCGCCCGCAGCGAGCGCGTCGCGAAGTACAACCAGCTGCTCCGCATCGAGGAGGAGCTGGGCGACGCCGCCGTGTACGCCGGCCGCGGCGCCTTCCCGCGCTTCCGCGGGTAGTTCGATCCACGCCTGAACGCCTGGGGCCCGCCGTCCTCCTTCCCGGAGGCGGCGGGCCCCTCGCGTAGGCTGAACGCATGGCCGGCCGCTCGCGACACCTCCCCGTCGAGCTGCCCGCCGACGCACCGGCCTCGACCCCGTGGTTCCGCAATCTCGAGATCTCGGGCTTCACCGTCACGGTGCTCGTGCTCATCATCGGAGCCCTCGTCGTGCTCGCCCCCTCGCTGCGCATCCTCGTCGAGCAGCAGCAGGAGATCGCGGCTCTCGAGGCTCGCGTCGCCGAGCAGGAGCGCGCCGTCGAGGGCCTGACCTCCGAGATCGACCGGTGGTCAGACCCCGCCTACATCGAGTCGCAGGCCCGCGATCGCCTTCTCTACGTCAAGCCCGGCGACATCAGCTACCTCGTCATCGACGACGGCGCGACCGTCGACGTCGCGCCCGTGCAGCCGATC
>JAOASR010000049.1:0-2033 GCA_030158585.1 Microcella sp. | reverse complement strand
CGACGAGATCCAGCGCACCCGCATCGACTGGAGCCGCGCCGTGCTCGCGAGCGTCATGACCGCCGCGCTCACCGACCTGCCGGCCGTCGAGCTCGTCGGCCCCGAGACCCAGGTCCCCGCCTCCGGTGTCGCCCCGTGAGCCGGCCGCCCTTCGACCCCGCGAGCGATCGGGATGTCCAGATCGTCTCCGCGCAGCTCGGTCGCCCCGCGCGTGATGTGATCGGCATCCCCGCTCGCTGCGTCTGCGGAGCCCCCACGGTCGTCGCGACCGCTCCGCGGCTCGAGAGCGGCACCCCCTTTCCGACGCTGTACTACTTGACGCACCCGGCCGCGACCGCGTCGGCCTCGCGCCTCGAGGCGAGCGGCGTCATGGCCGAGTACCAGGCCGAGCTCGCCGACGACCCTGAGCTCGCTGCGGCCTACGCGCACGCGCACGCGACGTACCTGGAGGACCGCGCGAGCTTCGGCGAGGTCGACGAGATCGCCGGCATCAGCGCGGGCGGCATGCCGACGCGCGTGAAGTGCCTGCACGCCCTCATCGGCCACAGTCTCTCGGTCGGGCCCGGTATCAACCCGATCGGCGACCGCGCTCTCGCCGAGTGCGACTGGAGCCCCGAGGTGTGCGCGTGCGCTCCCGACCAGCGCGGAGACTAGGCGCAGCCGTTCTCGTCGCCGCGCTGCTTGCGGCCCCGCTCGCGAGCGCGCCGGCCGTCGGGCCCGCCACCGCTTCCGCCGCACCTGCTGCCCGACCGCACGGCACCGCGGGCATCCTGCGCACCGACGCGATCCGCGACCGCCAGTACTGGCTCGACGAGTACGGCATCCGCGACGCCTGGCAGGTCACGCGCGGTGCCGGGGTCACGATCGCGATCATCGACTCGGGGGTGGATGCCTCGCATCCCGATCTGCGCGGAGCCGTCGTCGGCGGCATCGATCTCTCGGGCGTCGGCGCGCCCGACGGCACGCGCCCGGTGGGCTCGGATGCTCCCGACCACGGCACGATGGTCGCCTCGCTCGCCGCTGGCCGCGGAAGCGCCGCGGGCGACGGCGTCATCGGCGCCGCCCCCGAGGCGAGCATCATCAGCGCCTCGCTCGCCTTCGGCCCCGAGCAGCGTGACGGCGACGCACAGGTGGCCGAGGCCGTGCGCTGGGCCGTCGACGCGGGCGCCGACGTGATCTCGCTCTCGCTCACGCGCAACACCCTGTCGTGGCCCGAGAGCTGGGACGACGCCTTCGGCTACGCCGAGGCCAACGACGTCGTCGTCATCGCCGCCGCGGGCAACCGGGGGAGCGGCACCGACCAGGTCGGCGCCCCCGCGACCATCCCCGGCGTCGTCGCGGTCGGCGGCGTCGACCGCAGCGGCCGCGCGAGCGACACCGCGAGCGCGCAGGGCATCTCGATCGCCGTCATGGCGCCGAGCGAGCAGCTCGTCGGCGCCGTGCCGGGCGGTGGGCACGTCATCTGGCAGGGCACGAGCGGCGCGACGCCCATCGTCGCGGGCATCGCCGCTCTCATCCGCGCCGCGCACCCCGAGGCGACCGCCGCCGACGTGGTCGCGCGACTCATCGAGACCGCGCGGCCCGTCACCGCGACCGTGCCCGACCCCCTGTACGGCTACGGGCTCGTGGATGCGGCCGCCGCCGTGCGGGCGCGAGTGCCCGCCGTCAGCGAGAACCCCCTGGGGAGCCTGCGGGAGTGGATCGCCCTCAATCGCCGAGCCGATGCCGCGGCACGAACGGTGGAGGTCGCGAACGCTCGCGAACCGCTCGGGCGCACCGGGCATCCCGGGGTCGCTACGATTGATGAGGCAGTGCGCCCCATCGTGGTGGCCATAGCCCCCCTCGCTCTCGTCGGCGCGGCCGTGCTCGGCGGCTCGCTCCTCGTGATCGCGGCCGTCCTCGTGGGCGTTCCGAGATTCGTCAGGCGCGCGCGTTCGGGATAGATTGACCGGGTCCCTCACCACAAGGAGATCGTTTCCCCGTGCCCAGAATCCTGATCGTCGGTGGCGGCTACGCCGGTTTCTACACCGCTC
>JAOASR010000048.1 GCA_030158585.1 Microcella sp. | reverse complement strand
CATTCCGCGTCGTCGTGCGCAGAGATCGAGACAGTGCCGTCGTGGCCCGCGCGGATGCCCGTGCCGTCGTCGAGCTCGACGACCGGGCGGCCCTCGAGCCACGTGAGGGTCCAGCGCCACTGCGTCGTGTCGCGGCCGAGCAGGTCGCCCTCCACGGCGCGGATCGCGGCACGCACGGCGGGGCTGACACGGGCGGGCGGCTCGCCGCCGACGGCCCATCGGGTTCCGAGCTGCATGCTCAGCACTCCTTCTCGTAGGTCACCCAGCTCGTGCGGGTCGCGAGCCGGTCGTACACGCGCTGAGCGCGGTCGTTGTCGTGCGCGGTGATCCAGCGCAGGGTGCCGCCGCCGTGCGCGGTCGCGTGGGCGGCGAGGGCCTCGATGAGGGCCGTGCCCGCTCCGCTGCCGCGCAGCTCAAGCTCGACGTAGAGGTCGTCGAGAAACCAGCCGGGGCCGGCAGTGAAGGTGTCGGGCTGCTCGCGCACGTGCGCGAAGCCCTTCACCGCTCCGTCGTGCACCGCGACGAAGGCGGTCAGCGGGTGCCGGGCATCCATCAGCCACGCCCAGACGCCGTCGAGAACGTCGTCGCCGAAGGCGGTCTCGTAGAAGACGCCGTAGTCGACGAACAGGCGCTGCCAGGCCTCGCGATCGGTCGCCTCGATGCGCCGAATCGTCAGGGGACTAACGGTCATGCGCTCAGTGAAGCACGACGCGCGCCCGAGTCGTCAGCACGGGCGGGCGCGCGTCGTCGACGAAGACTCAGCGCTGCGGCGAAAGCTGGCTGCTCACGCCTCGGGCAGGGGTGCGAGCTCGATCGCGAGCACCTCGACCGCGTCGCCCTGCTGGATGTCGAGCACGTCGATGCGGCCCACGGCCTTGAGGTCGCCCGCCGCCTCGGCGAGCAGCAGCGGCGCCGAGATCGTCGCGTGCGCGACGGGCGTCTTCTGCGAGGCCTTCGCGTCGGTCTTCGCGCGGCGGATGCCGATGAGAGCCTCCGACACGAGGGGCAGCAGGCCGCTCGGGCCCGCGTCGACGCCGAGCTCGGCCACGGTGGGCCAGGCCGCGCGGTGCACGCTGTCGTCGTGTGTCCAGCTCCACACCTCCTCCGTCGCGAAGGGGATGACCGGCGCGAGCAGGCGCAGCATGACGTCGACCGCCCGCCGTAGCGCGGTCACGGCGCTCGCCTGCCCGTCGACCCGATCCGACTCATCGCCGGGCGTGGAGCCGTAGGCGCGCTCCTTCACGAGCTCTAGGTAGTCGTCGCAGAAGGTCCAGAAGAACTGCTCGGTGACCTCGAGGGCGCGCGCGTGGTCGTACTCCTCGTACGCCTTCGTCGCCTGGCGCACGACGTCGGCGAGGGTCGCGAGCATGTCGACGTCGAGCGGGTCGGTGACGCTCTCGGCGCCGTCGGGCACGGGGAAGGAGTAGACGAACTTCGCGGCGTTGAGCACCTTGATCGCGAGGCGCCGGCCGATCTTCATCTGCTTGGGGTTCTGCGGGTCGAACGCCGCGTCGGTGCCGAGGCGCGAGGAGGCCGCCCAGTAGCGCACCGCGTCGCTGCCGTGCTCGTCGAGCATGCCCTGCGGCGTGACGACATTGCCCTTCGACTTCGACATCTTCTTGCGGTCGGGGTCGACGATGAAGCCCGAGATGCCCGCGTGCTTCCACGGCACGGTGCCGTGCTCGAGCTCGGCGCGCAGCACGGTCGAGAAGAGCCACGTGCGGATGATGTCCTGACCCTGGCTGCGCAGGTCGTAGGGGAAGACCAGGTCGAACAGCTCCGGGTCGTCCTCCCACTTCGCCGCGATCTGCGGGGTGAGCGACGAGGTCGCCCACGTGTCCATGATGTCGACCTCGCCGAGGAAGCCGCCCGGCTGGCCGCGCTGCGCCTCGTCGAACCCGGGCGCGGGCATCGACGAGGGATCGACGGGCAGCATGTCCTCGGTCGGCACGATCGGGTCGCCCGTCTGCTCGCCGTTCTCGTCGAGGCGGTACCAGACGGGGATGGGCACGCCGAAGAAGCGCTGGCGCGAGATGAGCCAGTCGCCCGAGAGCCCGCCGACCCAGTTCTCGTAGCGCACGCGCATGAAGTCGGGGTGGAACGCGATCTGACGGCCGTTCTCGAGCAGTCGCTCGCGCAGCCCCTCGTCGCGCGCGCCGTTGGCGATGTACCACTGACGGGTCGTGACGATCTCGAGCGGCTTGTCGCCCTTCTCGAAGAACTTGACGGGGTGCGTGATGGGCCGCGGGTCGCCGTGCAGGTCGCCCGACTCGCGCAGCAGCTCGACCATGCGGGCCTTCGCGCTGAACACGGTCTTGCCGGCGAGCTCGCCGTAGACCGCGAGGGCGTCGCCCTCGATGCCCTCCGGGGCGTCGGCGAGGATGCGGCCGTCCTTCCCGAGGATCGGACGCGTCGGCAGGTCGAGCTCGCGCCACCACACCACATCGGTCACGTCGCCGAAGGTGCACACCATGGCGATGCCGGAGCCCTTGTCCTGCTGGGCGAGGTGGTGGGCGACGACGGGCACCTCGACGCCGAAGAGCGGCGTGCGCACGGTCGTGCCGAAGTAGGGCTGATAGCGCTCGTCGTCGGGGTGGGCGACGAGGGCGACGCACGCGGCGATGAGCTCGGGGCGCGTGGTCTCGATCTCGATTGTTCCGCCGTCGGGCTTGTGGAAGGAGACCCGGTGGTACGCACCGGGCATCTCCTTGTCCTCGAGCTCGGCCTGCGCGACCGCCGTGCGGAAGGTGATGTCCCACAGCGTCGGCGCATCCGCTCGGTACGCCTCGCCGCGGGCGAGGTTGCGCAGGAAGGCGCGCTGCGCGACGCGCTGCGCCTCGTCGCCGATCGTGCGGTAGGTCTGCGTCCAGTCGACGCTCAGGCCGAGTGCGCGCCACAGGTCCTCGAACTGCTTCTCGTCCTCGACCGTGAGGCGCTCGCACAGCTCGATGAAGTTGCGACGGCTGACGGGCACCTGGTCGGCGGGCTTGCCGCCGCCCTGACCGCCGCCCTCGAAGGGAGGCGTGAAGTCGGGGTCGTAGGGAAGGGCCGGCTCGCAGCGCACGCCGTAGTAGTTCTGCACCCGGCGCTCGGTCGGCAGGCCGTTGTCGTCCCAGCCCATCGGGTAGAACAGGTGCTGGCCGCGCATGCGCTGGAACCGCGCGGCGAGGTCCATGTGGGTGTAGCTGAAGACGTGCCCGATGTGCAGCGAGCCCGAGGCGGTCGGCGGGGGAGTGTCGATCGCGTACACGGCGTCCGAGCCGGCGGCGAGCGCGGCCTCGCGGTCGAAGCGGTAGGTGCCCTGCGACTCCCACACCTCGCCCCACTTCGGCTCGAGACCCTCGAGGGCGGGCTTGTCGGGAATCGCGTTGCTCATGGGTTCTCGCTCCGTATGGGCGGCACCGTGTCAGAGGTAAGGGTGCCTGGGTGTGGATGTCGCTCCATCGTACCGGTGCGCCCTCAGCCGCCGCCGCCTCGCGAGCTGCGGCCGACCGGCAACAGTACTGGCCACGGCCGCCTCAGAACGAGGTTTGTCGTTAATGGACAGACCTTTCTGTCTATCCGAGAAACGTGACCCTCGAAGGGGGGAGAGGGCTCAGCATCGCATCACGTCGTGATCGCGGTCCAGCCGGTCCAGCGGCCGGCGGTCAGTTCGAAGGAGAACCATGACCATGCACGTCACACGCGCTCGACTGGGCGCGTCCGCGGCGATCCTCGCCGCGGCTCTTCTCGCGGCCCCGGCGACCGCGAGCGCCGCCCCGAGCGAGCAGGGGCGCGAGAACGGGATCGAGCGCCACGTTCCCGACCACGCCGCCTCCGCCGCCGAGTACTGGACGGCCGAGCGCATGCGCACCGCCATCCCCGCCGATGTCCTCGTCGCCGACAACGCGAAGTCGGCGAAGAACGCCAACCCGCACAAGCCCGTCGAGGCCGGGCAGCCGCAGCGCGTCGAGGCGCAGAAGGCCAAGCCCGCCGCGACCGCGGTCTCGCCCGTCTCGCACATCGGCAAGGTCTTCTTCACCCTCAACGGCGGCAACTACGTGTGCTCGGGCAACGCGGTCTCCTCCGCCAACGAGCTCACCGTCTCGACCGCGGGCCACTGCGTCAACGAGGGCGGCGGCGCCTACGCCTCTCGCTGGATCTTCGTGCCCGCCTACAACAACGGCAGCGCTCCCTACGGTCGGTGGACCGCGACCGAGCTCGTGACGACGAGCGCCTGGGCCAACAGCGGCGACATCAGCTACGACGGCGCCTTCGCCGTCATGGCCCCGCTGAACGGCCGCACGCTGAGCGACACGGTCGGTGCGACGGGCGTGGCGTTCAACCTCGCCCGCGGCCTGAACTACAGCGCCTACGGCTACCCGGCGGCGCGCCCGTTCAACGGCGAGACGCTGCAGGCCTGCTCGGGCACCGCGCGCCCCGACCCGTACAACCAGTCGCTCTCGCAGGGCATCCCGTGCGACATGACGGGCGGCTCCTCGGGCGGACCGTGGTTCACCCAGGGCGCCCAGAACTCGGTCAACAGCTTCGGCTATTCCGGCGTGCGCAACACGATGTTCGGCCCCTACTTCGGCTCGGCCATCCAGAGCGCGTACCAGTCGGCGGCGAACTAGCGGCACTCGCCTCCCGACGCACCAACCCGAGAGCCCCGCGGTCGTCCACGCCGCGGGGCTCTCGGCTGTCGCGGGACTCGGCTGTCGTGCTCTCGGTCGCTGGGCGGATGCTCGCGCGCGCGCTCGGCTACGGCAGCAGTCGCACGACCTCGACGGTGCGGTGCGTGATGAGCCCGTCGGCGTTCTCGGCCGAGACCGTGTAGAGCTGGCTCTCCTCCGAGCACTGGTAGGCGAACTCGTAGGTCGCCGTCGCCGGCACCTCCTCGAACGGCTCGGCCCGCGCGTCGTCGGTGCCGATGCCGAACCACACGGTGCTCGCACCCTCGATGCTCCAGCTCCAGAACAGCGGCACCGAGCTCATGTCGTCGGGGCAGTTGGCGGTGTTCTCGGCCTGGAAGATCGTGAACTCCGGCGCAGGGGCGGGCGGCGCGGTCTCGGTCGGCGTCGGCGTGGGCGTCGGAGTCGGGGAGGGCGTCGCGCTCGGGCTCGCGCTCTCGCTCGGCGTCGCGCTCGGCGACGGCGAGCCGCTCGCGATCGGGGCGGGGTCACCACCGCGCTGCAGCAGCATCAGCACGAGCACGACGAGGGCGATGAGCAGGATGCCCGCGAGCACGATGAGCGCGATCGCTCCGCCGCTGAGTCGGCGGCCCGCGGTCGCGGCTCCCGCCGTGGCGGGTGCGGCGCTCGCCGCCGGTCCGCCCCCGATGGGTGCGGAGCCGGTCGGGAACACCGGCGGCGGCGGGGTGGTGCGGTAGATCTGGGTCGGCGCCGTCGGGGGAGGCGCGGACGCTGCGGGCGGCATTGCGGCGGGCTGCTCGAACGGGCGGGTGAAGGCCCTCGTCGGCGCATCGCCCGCATCGACGGCCTCGTACTGCTGCGTCGGCGCGTCGCCCTCGGCCGCGCCCGTCACATCGAAGCGCTCCGTGGGCGTGTCGGCGCTGGCCCCGTCGCTGGCCCCGTCTCGGGGAGGCTCGAACGGCTGCGTCGGCTCGTCGTTCGGCGTTCGGTCGTCGGTCATGTCGCCCCCGCTGTGCCGGTGAGAACGGAGACCGCCCCCGCTCGCGGCCAGTGTAGGCCGCGAGCGGGGGCGGTCGGGGTCGTTCCCGCGTCGAGCCTCAGCGCGTCGCGGCGGGCGACTCGATGGGGGCGTCGAGCGCGGGCGCAGCATCCTCATCGCGGTCGACGCGGATGCGGATCGCGACGAGCGAGGCGACGAACGTGATGAGCGACATCGCCGCGAGCACGATCGCCGGGTGCCACCACGCGTTGCCGGTGGCGACGCCGAGCTCGGCCGTGAGATACGGCACGAAGCCCGCGACGACGGCGGCGAGCGCGTACGCGAACCCGAGGGCCGAGTAGCGGTAGCGCTCGTCGAAGAGCTCGGTGAAGATGCCGCCGAGCGCCGCCCAGCTCATCGTGGGCAGGATGCCGCCGATCACCATCATGCCGACGAGGAAGCCGAACGACGCGTCCTGCAGGAAGAAGTAGATCGGGAACGACACGAGCAGCGTGCCGAGCGCGCCGATCGCGATCACGAGCCCTGAGCCGATGCGCGTCGCCCACGCTCCGAAGAGCGGGATCGTCACGAGCTGCAGCAGTCCGCCGATCGTCGTGGCGATGAGCAGCTGGTAGTAGTCGAAGCCGAGCACCGCCGCGCCGTAGTTGATCGTGTAGGTATTCATGAGCGAGTACGAGCCGATGCCGAGCAGCGCGACGCCCACGGCCACGACGATCGTGACGGGCTGCGCGCGCAGCAGGGCGGCGAGGGGGATGCGCGGCGCACGGCCCGCTACCTTCACCGCCGCGAAGACCGGGGTCTCGGTGATCGCGAGGCGCAGGTAGAGCGAGATCGCAAGCAGCGGCAGCGCCGTGAGGAACGGGATGCGCCACGCCCACTCGCCGATCTCCTCGCTCGAGAGCGAGAGGGTGAGCCAGAGGAACGCGACGGCCGCGAGGATCGAGCCGATGGGCGAGCCGAGCTGCGGCATCGCGGCGGCGAAGGCGCGCTTGGCCTTCGTCTCGTGCTCGGTCGCGATGAGCACCGCGCCGCCCCACTCGCCGCCGAGCGAGATGCCCTGCACGATGCGCAGCAGCACGAGAGCGATCGCGCCGATCCAGCCGGCCTGGTCGAACGTCGGCAGCACGCCGATGAGCGCGGTCGCGACGCCCATCATCGTGATCGTCACGATGAGGGTCGTGCGCCGGCCGATGCGGTCGCCGAGGTGGCCGAACACGATCGCACCGATGGGGCGGATCACGAAGGCGACGCCGATCGTCGCGAGCGCGGCGAGGTTGGCTCCGACGGGGCCGAGAGGCTCGAAAAAGAGCGGACCGGCGAAGAACGCCGAGAAGTAGGCGAAGAGGTAGAAGTCGTACGACTCGAGAGACGTGCCGACGAGAGAGGCCCAGCGCGCGCGACGAGCGGTGCGAGGGTCGGAGGGGGCGGGGTGGAGCATGGTGGGCGCTTGGCCATGCGTGTTAGTAGTCACAAGCAGACCAGCGTAGTGATGCGCGGGCGTATTCCCGGCGGGCGGGCCGCTCGCGTTCGGTAGCATGGGGGCACAGACAGCGATCCGGCCATCACCGGGGAGTCCTCGGAAGAACAGCGGGATGCTCGGCCTCGAGCAGCTCGGCCAGTAGACCCGAGCGGGGCAGGCCCGTCACAGCCGCTGCAGAGAGGCCGGAGCATCCGCCGCCGCACCAGGGGCACGGAGAGCATCGGCAAGCGGGGTGGTACCGCGGCGGGCTCGACGAGCCCCGTCGTCCTCGCGGTGAGTGCGCAGCAGACACCGGAGACACCATGGGCTACCCCCTCCACCGCGACGACCAGGGCGTCGTCGCCTCCCCGCGCTTTCCCGAGCTCGAGCACGAGGTGCTCGACTACTGGGCCTCGAACGACACCTTCCGCCGGTCGATCGCGCAGCGCGAGGGCTGCGACGAGTGGGTCTTCTACGACGGCCCGCCGTTCGCGAACGGCCTGCCGCACTACGGCCACCTGCTCACCGGCTACGCGAAAGACGTGTTCCCGCGCTTCCAGACCATGCGCGGCAAGCAGGTGCACCGTCGCTTCGGCTGGGACACCCACGGTCTGCCCGCCGAGCTGGAGGCGATGAAGCAGCTCGGCATCACCGAGAAGGCCCAGATCGAGCAGATGGGCATCGAGGCGTTCAACGCCAAGGCTCGCGAGAGCGTGCTGCGCTACACCGACGAGTGGCAGCAGTACGTCACGCGCCAGGCGCGCTGGGTCGACTTCGACAACGACTACAAGACCCTCGACATCACGTTCATGGAGAGCGTGCTGTGGGCGTTCAAGACCCTGCACGAGAGGGGGCTCGCGTATGAGGGCTACCGCGTGCTGCCGTACTGCTGGCGCGACGAGACGCCCCTGTCGAACCACGAGCTGCGCATGGACGACGACGTCTACCAGATGCGTCAGGACCAGTCGGTGACCGTGACCTTCCCGCTCGTCGGCCCGAAGGCCGAGGCGCTCGGCCTCACGGGCGTCAAGGCGCTCGCCTGGACGACGACGCCCTGGACCCTGCCGACGAACGCGGCGCTCGCCGTCGGCCCCGAGGTCGAGTACGTCGTGCTGCCGGCGGGGCCGCACGGGGCGGCGGATGACCGCGACGCCTCGGGCGCGCGCGACGCGGTCGCGGGCGAGAGCCAGTACCTGCTCGCGAACGACACCCTCAACGCCTACGTGAAAGACCTCGGCTACGAGACCGCGGCCGAGGCGCACGCGGCCATCACGCGGCGGATGCTCGGGGCCGAGCTCGGCGGAGTGCACTACGACCGCCTCTTCGACTACTACGCCGACGTCGAGACGTACGGCATGCAGAACGCCTGGCAGATCCTCGTCGCCGAGTACGTCGCCACGGGCGAGGGCACGGGCATCGTGCATCAGGCCCCCGCGTACGGCGAAGACGACCAGGCGGTCTGCGCCGCGGCGGGCATCCCGATCATCATCTCGGTCGATGACGGCGGCAGGTTCCTGGCGGCCGTCGGCGACGTCGCGGGCCTGCAGGTGTTCGAGGCGAACAAGACGCTCACGGGGCTCATCCGCGAGCAGGGCCGCCTGCTGCAGGTGCGCAGCTACGAGCACAGCTACCCGCACTGCTGGCGCTGCCGCAACCCGCTCATCTACAAGGCCGTCTCGAGCTGGTTCGTGCGCGTGACCGAGATCCGCGACCGCATGCTCGAGCTCAACTTGTCAGTCACGTGGGTGCCCGAGAACGTCAAGCACGGGCAGTTCGGCAAGTGGCTCGAGGGCGCGCGCGACTGGTCGATCAGCCGCAACCGCTTCTGGGGCAGCCCCATCCCGGTGTGGAAGAGCGACGACCCCCACCACCCGCGCGTCGACGTCTACGGCTCGCTCGCCGAGCTCGAGGCCGACTTCGGCGCGCTGCCGCGCAACGCCGCGGGGGAGGTCGACCTGCATCGGCCCTTCATCGACGAGCTCACGCGCCCGAACCCCGACGACCCGACCGGCCAGTCGACGATGCGCCGCATCGAAGACGTCTTCGACGTGTGGTTCGACTCGGGCTCGATGCCGTTCGCGCAAGTGCACTACCCGTTCGAGAACGCCGACTGGTTCGACAGCCACAACCCGGCCGACTTCATCGTCGAGTACATCGGGCAGACCCGCGGCTGGTTCTACACGATGCACATCCTCGCCACGGCGCTCTTCGACCGCCCCGCCTTCAAGAACGTCATCAGTCACGGCATCGTGCTCGGCAGCGACGGCCAGAAGATGTCGAAGAGCCTGCAGAACTACCCGAGCGTGACCGAGGTCTTCGAGCGCGACGGGTCCGACGCGATGCGCTGGTTCCTGCTGTCGAGCTCGGTGATCCGCGGCGGCAACCTCATCGTCACCGAGGAGGGCATCCGCGCGGGCGTGCGCGAGTTCCTGCTGCCGCTGTGGAGCACGTACTACTTCTTCACCCTCTACGCGAACGCCGCCGGCGTGTCGGATGCCCGCTGGCGCACCGACTCGACGAACGTGCTCGACCGCTACCTGCTCGCGAAGACGCGCGACCTCGTCGAGACCGTCACGGCAGAGTTCGAGGGGCTCGACAGCCCGCTCGCGGCCGCCGCGCTGCGCGACTTCGCCGACGTGCTCACCAACTGGTACGTGCGCCGCAGCCGCGAGCGCTTCTGGGCGGGCGACGACCGCGACGCGATCGACACGCTCTACACCGTCCTCGAGACCCTCGCGCGCGTCGCGGCCCCGCTCGCCCCGCTCGTCTCGGAGGAGGTCTGGCGCGGCCTGACGGGCGGCGAGAGCGTGCACCTCGCCGACTGGCCGGCGGCGGATGCCTTCCCCGCCGACCCCGCTCTCGTCGCGGCGATGGACCGCGTGCGCGCGATCGCGAGCTCGGGCCTGGCCCTCCGCAAGGCGCAGGGCCTGCGCGTGCGCCTGCCGCTCGCCTCGCTCACGGTCGTCACGCCCGACTCGGCGGCGCTCGCGCCCTTCGCCGACATCGTGCGCGACGAGCTCAACGTCAAGGCGGTCGAGCTCGTCGAGTTCGACGATTCGCTCACCGCCGCGTACGGCATCTCGCGCCGCCTCGCCGTCAACGCGCGCGCCGCGGGCCCGCGCATCGGCAAGCAGGTGCAGCAGGCGATCGGCGCGGCGAAGGCGGGCGACTGGTCGGTCGACGGCGACGGCGTCCTCGTCGGCGGCCTCCGCCTCGAGCCGGGCGAGTTCACGCTCGAGCTCGAGCTCGCCGACCCCGCCGCGGCGGTCGTCTTCCTGCCGGGCCAGGGCTTCGTTCTGCTCGACACCGCGGTGACGCCCGAGCTTGAGGCCGAGGGTCTCGCGCGCGACGTCATCCGCGCCGTGCAGCAGGCCCGCAAGGATGCGGGGCTCGACGTGAGCGACCGCATCGCGCTGGCGCTCGGCTCGAGCGATGCCGGAACGCGCGCCGCGATCGAGGCGCACCGCGAGCTCATCGGCGCAGAGACGCTCGCCACCTCGCTCGACGTGCGCGAGGCTGGGGGAGGCGAGGCGGTCGCCGTCGGCGCCGGAGCATCCGTGACGATCGAGGTGGAGCGAGCATGAGCGATCTGAACCCGCGCGAGCCGAGCGAGCAGGAGCGCGCCGACCGCGAGGCCGCCGACGCCGTGCTCGCGGAGCTGCTCGAGCGCCTCGGCGAGGGCAGCCCGCAGCCGCGCCTCGAGCCCACGCGCCGCGCCGTCGAGCTGCTGGGCGACCCGCAGCGCTCGTACGGCGTCATCCACCTCACCGGCACGAACGGCAAGACGTCGACGAGCCGCATGATCGAGAGCATCCTGCGCGCGTACGGCCTGCGCGTCGGGCTGTCGACGAGCCCGCACCTCGTGCGCGTCAACGAGCGCATCATGATTGACGGCGAGCCCATCGCCGATCGCGCGCTCGCCGACAACTGGGCCGACATCCAGCCCTACCTGCTCATGGTCGACGCCGAGCTCACGGCGAACGGCGACGAGCCGCTCACCTACTTCGAAGCGCTCACGGTGCTCGCCTTCGCGTGCTTCGCCGACGCGCCCGTCGACGTCGTCGTGCTCGAGGTCGGCATGGGCGGCGAGTGGGATTCGACGAATGTCGCCGACGGCGACGTCGCGGTCTTCACGCCCATCGCTCTCGACCACGAGAACCGCCTGGGTCGCACGGTCGCCGAGATCGCGCGCACCAAGGCCGGCATCATCAAGCCCGCGGCGCAGGTCGTCACGGCGCTGCAGCAGGTCGAGGCCATGGATGAGATCCACCGTGCCGCCGAGCTCGACGAGGCCCCGGTCGCCGCCGAAGGCGTCGATTTCGCTCTGCTGGATGCCCGCCTCGCGGTCGGCGGCCAGGTCATCGACGTGCGCGGCCGAGCGGGGGAGTACCGCGACCTCTTCCTGCCCCTCTACGGCGAGCACCAGGCGCACAACGCCGCCCTCGCGATCGCGGCGGTCGAGTCGTTCCTCGGCGCCGGGTCGCAGCCCCTCTCGACGGAGGTGCTGCACGAGGGCCTCGCGACCGTCACGAGCCCCGGCCGCCTGCAGCTCATCGCGACCGAGCCGAGCGTGCTCGTCGACGCGGCCCACAACCCGCACGGCGCGCAGGCGCTCGCCACCGCGCTGCTGGGCTCGTTCGCGTTCGAGGGCATCACGGCGATCGTCGGCATCCTCGCCGACAAGGATGCCCGCGGCATCATCGAGGCGCTCGACCCCGTCGTGTCGCGGTTCATCGTGTCGCAGTCCGACTCCGACCGCGCGGTCGGCGCCGACGAGCTCGCCGAGCTCGTCACCCACATCGCGGGCCCCGATCGGGTGCGCATCGAGCCCGAGCTGTCGGTCGCCCTCGACGAGGCCCGCGACGACGCCGGACCGAACGACGCCGTGCTCGTCACCGGATCGATCTCTCTCGTCGGTCAGGCTATGCGCATCGCCACCGAGGAAGGATGGGGCCGATGACGACGGATGCTCCCGCCGGGCCGCCCGCCCGCAAGCCGCGCCGCCAGCGCTCGGCGACCGAGTCGCTGCTGAGCGTCGTGCTGATCCTCGAGGCCATCGTCGTGTTCTTCGGCACGCTCGTGATCTTCGGCCTGCGCGTCGTCGACCCCGTGCTCGCGTTCGGAGGCGGCGCCGCGCTCATCCTGCTGCTCGTGGTCGCCGCCCGCGTCGTGCGCTACCGCTGGGGGCAGTGGTTCGGTCACGTGCTGCAGGTCGTCCTGCTCGCGACGGTCCTCCTCGAGGTGCTCGCGGGCGTCGCCGCCGCGATCTTCGTGGGATTCTGGATCTGGGCGTTCATCAAGGGCCGCCAGCTCGACGCCGCGAACGGCGTGAGCCCAGCATCCTGACTCGACCTCTCACTCTTTCTCTCACCACCGCACACCGATATCGACAGCGCCGGGAGGCCACCATGACCACGACCGTCGAAGAGACCCTCGTTCTGCTCAAGCCCGATGCGGTCGCCCGCAACCTCACGGGCGAGATCCTGCGTCGCATCGAGGCGAAGGGCTACCAGCTGGTCGACCTGCGGATGATGCAGGCCGACCGCGCCCTGCTCGCCGCCCACTACGCCGAGCACGAGGGCAAGCCGTTCTACGAGCCGCTCATGGAGTTCATGGAGTCTGGCCCCGTCGTCGCCGCGCGCGTCGCCGGTCACCGCGTCATCGAGGGCTTCCGCTCGCTCGCGGGCACGACCGACCCGACGACTGCGGCGCCCGGCACGATCCGCGGCGACCTCGGTCGCGACTGGGGTCTGCGCGTGCAGCAGAATCTCGTGCACGGCAGCGACTCGCCCGAGTCGGCCGAGCGCGAGCTCGCCCTCTGGTTCGCCTGAGCCGCAGCGGCGCCCGTCGCCGCTAGAAGAGCACCGTGAGCAGCGTCGGGAACTGCGCGATGATCGCGAGCACGATGATCGCGTAGTTCAGCACGACGGCGACCCACACGAACGGCAGCACGGCCTCGCCGAACCGGCGACCCGCGCCGCCCGTCAGCCGACCCGTCGCGAGCAGCCAGCCGAGCAGCCACCAGAACATCGGTATGACGGCGGCCCAGACGAGCATGCACCACGGGCACAGCGCGCCGATCTCGTAGACGGCCTGCACGAAGAGCCAGGTGATGAAGACCCACGCGCCCGCGATGCCGGCGAGGAAGAGCGCCCAGAACCAGCGTGCGAACTGCGCCCCGGCGAGCAGCGCGACGCCGACCGCCATGGGCGCGACGAACCCCGCGACGCCGAGCAGCGGGTTCGGGAACCCCAGCAGCGACGCCTGCCAGCTCGTCATGACGGTGCCGCACGAGATGAGCGGGTTGATGTCGCAGTTGATGACGTGCGTCGGGTCGATGAGCTTCGCGATGCGCTCGGTGATGAGCTCCATGGCGCCCCACCAGCCGAGCGCGCCCGTGACGAGTAGCAGCAGGCCCATGAGCCAGGGGCGACGCGCGGGCGCCGCGTCCGGGCGCTGCTCGGCGGGCGACGGCACGGGCTCGGATCGCGTGGACTCAGGTGCGCTCACGCCTCGATCCTCCCGCATGCGGCGCGCCCGCGCGTGGGCCGAAGGTCCCTGCCTCGCGCGCGCCGTGCGATAATGAGGGGCAGTCGTCGCCAGCCGCGCTCGCGACGCACGATGAAGAAGCTTTCCGGGCACACCGGACTCATCACGGCACCGAGTCGTGATCGAGCGGATGGCCAGTTCCGCAGATGCGCAGTGACAGTGCGCGAGCTCGCGCTCGACCCGAACCGGGGAGCCGCGGCTCGACAAATGAAGAGTTTCGCAGCGGGTGCGCCTGCTGCCGTGAGTTCCCGTCCGAGCGCGGCCCGGACGGCTGAGGAGTGCACCAGCGATGGTGAGTGACGACAACGAGACGAACCCCAAGAAGCGCACGCGGCTGTTCACGCCGCGCACGAGTCGCAAGAAGGCGGATGCTCCGCTCGCGGCGCCCGCGCCCGACGAGCAGGCCGTGCTGACGCCGGAGGCCGAGGCCCCCGAGGTTGCCGCCGCCGAGCCGGCCGCGCCCGCCGAGGTCGAGACGCCGGCCGCCGCCGAGCCGTCGGTCGATGAGGCGGAGGTCGCCGCGGCTGCAGAGCCGGAAGCACCCGAGGCCGCCGAGCCCGAGCCCGAGCAGCCCGCCGAGCCCGCCAGCTCGAAGTTCCCCGTGCTCAAGCCCGAGAGCACGACCTCGCTGCTGTTCTACGCGCCCCCGGTCGAGTACCTCGCGCCGCGGGCCGGCACCGGCCCCGCGCGCACGCCCTT